>SXPK01000248.1 GCA_005776365.1 Planctomycetia bacterium | reverse complement strand
CGCAAGAAGACGAAAAGCCCGGCCTGCGCGCATTGCTGCCCGTCTATCTCGCCGGCGGCACCTTCTTCATGGTGCTGCACCTGAATGGCAGCGCGATGACGACATGGGCCGACGAGAGCACGGCGCGCCACTCGGGCCAGGCCGATCCCGTCGTCGCGATCGCCGACACGATGCCGGTGTTCGCGGGCGACACCTACCCCAGGTATTACGGCAACGCCGCGGCCGACGTGCCGCGGCCCGCGCGCTCGATGCTGCTGCCGATCGCCACGGACCTGCAGGCCAAGCTCTATGGCAAACGGAGAGTCGACGAGGCGGCACTCGCGGATCTGACCGCGCGCCTGCCTGCGGATGTCCGGGTCGAAGAGATCCCGATGCAGGGCGAACTGACTGCGCAGCAGAAGGCGGACAAGAAGCTCAGCGTCGAGGTCTTCGCCAAGGTGGAGGTGATCGAGGGCACCGATTCGCACGGCCTGCCCGAGACCACGGTCAAGGTCGAAGACGGCGCCAGGGCACTGCGCCGAGTCGCGTTCGTGCGAGAGATGGATGGCGCGCGCGCAGCGACGTTCTTGGTGACGCCGGCGAGATTCGAAGGGCTTTACCAGGGCAACCCGCCGGAGTTGCCGCACGGCCAGTGGCTCAAGTCGGCCAACAGCGAGCTCTACCAGTCGTGGAACGCATTCTTCGTCGTCGTCATGACGCCGCTGGTGATGTGGTACTTCGTCCGCTTGCTGCGCCGTGGCGTCGACTTCAGCACGGCGCGCAAGATCCTCGCGGGCATGGTGATCACGGCGATCGCCGCGCTGTTCATGGCTGTGGCCGGGTTCTTGTCGAACGACGGCGCGCACAAGGTCAGCGGCTTCTGGCTCATGGGCTTCTACGGCATCGTGACGGTTGGCGAGCTGTGCCTGTCGCCGATGGCCTTGTCGCTGGTGACCAAGCTGAGCCCCAAGCGCTTCGTCGGCCTCACCATGGGCGGCTGGTTCTTCGCGACTGCGGTGGGCAACAAGTTCTCCGGCTTCCTCGGCGTGTTGCAGGGCGCGATGGCGCCCAAGTGGTTCTTCCTGACGATCGCCGGCGCAGTGACGCTGGTGGCGCTCTACATCAAGGCGGTGCTGCCCAAGCTCGACGCTGCGATCAAGCGCTACGGGGCTTGATCGCCCGCAACGGGCTGCGCCTGCCGCTGCGCATTGCGACCCCTGGGAACTGCGCAATCCGGGGGAAGGACGCAGCGCTCTCAGGCTGCCAGCATGGTTGGCATGGCTGGTAGCGGACTTCATGCCCTCGTCGAGCGCCTCGAAGCGCTGCTTCCCACACAGATCACCTTGCGCGCCGTGCAGGAACGGATCGCCGAGTCGACGGTCGACGACGCGGAACTTGCGCGTTACGTCGAAGAACGCAGCGATCACTACGCCCGCCATCTGGTGCACCGCAGCGCGATGTTCGACGTCGCCATCTTGACGTGGAAGCCTGGGCAGATGACGCCGATCCACAATCACGCCGGCAACCTGGGCTGGGTGCAGCTGCTGCGCGGACGCATCGTCGAGGATCGCTACATGCTCGTGCCGAAGTGCATGCCAACCGAACTCGACCTCGCGCCCGACGTGCCGGCGCCGCAAGGCGGGATCGAACTGCACCTGCTGGGCCGCACGGTGCTCGCAGAACGCGGCGCGATCGCGACCGTCGATCGCCTGCGCGCGATCCATCGCATCGGCAATCCAGTGGAGTGCGCGGGCGGTGAGACTGCGGTCACGCTGCACGTCTACAGCAAGCCGCACGACGTCTGCCTGATGTTCGACGCAAGCGCCAAGACCTGCACGCGCCGCGAACTGCGCTACGACAACGTGGAGACGTCAGAGGCTGCGTGCTGAGGTTCGGACAGCAGCTCCGCGCTCAAGCCTTCCGCTTCTTCTGCTGCGTCGGGTCGAGCGGGTCGCGGCCCAGCCGTTCTTTCAGCGCATTGCGTAGGATCCACTCGATCTGACCGTTGATGCTGCGCATCTCCTGTTCGGCCCAGCGCCGGAGCTCGTCGAGCACCGGTGGCGGGATGCGTAGCAAGAAGCCTTTCTTGTCGTCGGCCACGATCGTGATGGTCAGCCGTGAAGGGTGCCGGCATTGACGATGGGCTGCGTGCCGCGTTCGCCGCACAGCACGACGAGCAGGTTGCTGACCATCTGCGCCTTTCGTTCTTCGTCGAGTTCGCAGACCTTGTGCTTGCTGAGTTGCTCGAGCGCCATCTGAACCATGCCGACCGCGCCGTCGACGATGCGCGTGCGCGCGGCGATGATCGCGTCTGCTTGCTGGCGCTGCAGCATCACGGACGCGATTTCTGGCGCGTAGGCGAGGTGGCTGATGCGCGCTTCGAGCACCTCGATGCCGGCGATCTGGAGCCGCACTGTCAACTCTGAGTTGAGTTCGTCGTGGATCCGCTCGCTGCTGCCGCGCAGCGACACCTGGTTGTCTTCCGGCGCATCGTAGGGATGGCACGAGGCGAGGTGTCGCAAGGCGGACTCCGTCTGCACGTGCACGTAGGAATCGAAGTCTTCGACGTCGAACACTGCCTTCGCGGTGTCGCGCACCCGCCAGACGATCACGGCGCCGATCTCGATCGGGTTGCCGCGCAGGTCATTCACTTTGAGCTTGTCGCTGTTGAAGTTGTGCGCGCGCAGGCTCACGTCGCGTCTCGCCGTGAACGGGTTGACGGCGAAAAACCCGTTGGTGCGCATCGTGCCCTGGTATCTGCCAAACAACAGGATGACCTTGCTGGCATTCGGGTTGACGAGCACGAGACTGCGGAACACCAAGACCGCAGTTGGCAGACAGGCGATCCCGAATGCGAGTCTCAAAGCGAATCCGTGGCCGGCCTCCTGCGCGTGCGCTGCCTGCACGATCTGGTAGATGCCGAACGGGATGAGGAGGATGGCGAAGATCAGGATCGGGATGCCCGGGATTTCGGCCCGACGCGGCGACTCGACGGAAGCGGGGTGGCTCATGGTCTCCTGGTGCGATAGAGAAGTGATATCACTATGGTAGCCGTGCGCCAACGGCCCCTGTCGACGTGCGGCGAGATTCCTTGCTGCTTTGGTCGAGTCGCGACACTCGCTCGTCAGTCGGCGGGTGTTGCATCCTGACTTTCGTCCGTGGCCACCGGAAGCGATGCCAGGAACCGTTGGCCGTAGGCCTTGGTTTTCATGCGCGGGTCGAGCACGACGACCTTGCCGTGATCCTGCTGGCTGCGGATCAGGCGGCCGAAGCCCTGGCGGAACTTCAAGATGGCCTCGGGCAAGGACCAGTCGCGGAACGCGTCGCCGCCGCGTTGCTCGAACGCCTGCATCCGCGCCTTGGTCAGCGGGTGGCTTGGGTTCTGGAACGGCAGTCGCGTCACGACGACCAGCGTCAGTGCGTCGCCCGGGACGTCGATGCCTTCCCACAGTGAATCGGTGCCGATGAGCACCGAGGTTGGAAGGGACCGCTTCTGCTCCAAGAGTTGCGACAGCGGCGCCGAGCCCTGCACGAGCAGCGGGATGTCGGCTGCGAGCAACTCGGAAGCAAGATGCTCAGCGAGGCTGCGAACGAAGTCCCACGAGGTGCAGAGCACGAGCGCATGGCCGCCATTGTCGAGCACGTAGTCGAGCGTCCGTTCGGCGACCCGCTGCTTGTATTGCGCCGGCGCGGTGCTTGGGTCGGGCATGCCGGTTTCGAGCACGAGCTGCACCGCGCGATCGAAGTCGAAGGGCGAGCCCAGTCGAAGCGTGTCGACACGGTCCTGGCCGATCCCGAGCTGTCCCTTCAGGTAGACGAATCCCGCGTCGTCAACCGGGCCGAGCGTTGCGGAGGTCAACACGCACGTGGGGCCGTTCTCGAACAGGTGCTTCTGCAGCACAGAGCTGACGTCGAGCGGAGCGCCGCACAGCGACGGTCCGTTCTTGCCGCGCTCGATCCAGCGGACGAGCTTGGTGTCGGGTTGGGCGGCAGGGTTGCACAGCGCGTCGAACACCGCCGCGAGGGCGGAGAGTCCGCTCGCGCGCGCCTGCAGCTCCATCTTCACGTCGACTTGTTCGGTGCGCGACGCTGCGGCCAGAAGTTCCGACGCGAGTTGTCGTAGCAACGTGGTGACGGGTTCGACCAAGACCTCGTCGCCAAGCGCACAATCGCCGTCGCGCGTCGATCCGTGCATGCGCCCGTCCAGTTCGGCAAAGAACGCGTCGTTGCAAAGCCGCAGCTCCTCGTGCAGCACTCGCGCGCGTTGCGAACCGTGGCGTCCGAGCAGGCTTCGGTCGCTGCGCCGAGGATGCAGGCGACGAAGGTGCCAGCCGATCGTCGCTGCCGAGACGCGGAGGCCCAGGCTCTCGGTTGCGACGCGTTCGAGGTGGTGCGCTTCGTCGAATACGACGAAGCGATGCTCGGGCAAGAAGGTCGCGCCCGCCATCCGCAGCGCGAGGTCGGCGAAGTAGAGGGAGTGGTTGACGATCAAGACTTGCGCGGTCTCGGCGCGGCGACGCGCACGCTGCCAGCCACACATGTCGAAGTGCTTGCACGCGCGGTTGAGGCAATTGCCGTGCTCGGCCTGCACCTCTTCCCAGACTTCGGGAAGCACGGGAAACGGCAGTTCCATCTTCGTCCGATCGTGCGCGCCGAGCGACCAGCCAACGAGCTTGCGCAACTGGGCGCTCTTGTCCGGGTCCTCGAGCATCGATTGCTCGCGTTCCGCGAGGTGCATGCGCCGGAGGCAGAGGTAGTTGTTGCGGCCGACGGCCGTAGTCGAAGACCACTCGAAGGGCAGCACGGCGTGCAAGAAGGGAAGGTCCTTCTTCTCGAGCTGCTCCTGCAACGCGATGGTCCGGGTGCTGATGACGATGGGGCCGCCGCCCTGGTTCTGGTCCGCGTGAAGTGCGGCCGGCAGCAGGTAGGCGAATGACTTGCCGACGCCCGTGCCTGCCTCGGCGATCAAGTGCCGACGCTCTCGAAATGCCCGTTCGATCGCGACGGACAAGTCCAGTTGCTGCGGTCGCGCTTCGAAGCCAGGCAATCGCCGCGCGATCGGCCCGTCGTGGTGCAGCAAGGTGCGGACGTCGAGCGTCACCTGATTGCCTCCGCCTCGCGACGGGACACGAGCCGCGCTCCGCGACCATTCCGCCCGTCGTGCACGACGAAGGCCATGGCCAGGGTCTCGTTCTCTTTCGCGTTTGCAAGTGCTTCGCCAAGCTGCGAGTCGCGGCGCGGGCGCTGCGTCAGTTCCCGAAGGACGCCGTCGGCTCCACGCCACCTCACCCGCACGAAACAGCGAACGGCGAAGCGTTGGCGTCGCCTGCGCGCCGGCTCTGGCACCCTGAGTTCGAGGACGAACGCATCGGCGGCGTCGCCGTTGCGGATGGTGCTGAGCACGCGGTAGGCGTGCGCGAGCCACACACCGAATGCGAACATCAGCGGCAGCAGTACGGCGCCTGCATACGACGGCAGCCATCGCGCGACGTATGCGCGCGTGCCGCCACGCAGTCGATGGACGTCGCGATTCTCGGGCAGCATCTCGACGCTGCGTTCGTCGCCTGCGCGCAACTCGCCGCGCGGCAACCACGAGGAGCCATCGCGCCGCACGCCGTCGACTTCGAAGGAATACCGTGCGCGGACCGTGTCGATCGGCACTCCATCTGCGTCGAAAATGCGCTCGATCGCTTCGATGCGCGCCGTGGCGAGCAGCGGGTGTTCGCAGGCGTCGAGTTGCCAGTCCGCTCGCGGCGAACAGAAGGCATCGCGGCTCCACTCCACGATGCCGAACACGAGCGAGCAGAGCAGCAGGAAGCCTGCGAAAAGGCCCACCGCGTCGTAGGACTGCGCCGCCGTGGAGAACGCTGCGTTGCGCGGTGGATTTGGCCAAGGCGGCATCCACGCGATCGTGGCGAGCGCAGCATGCGGATGCCAGCGTGTGGATAACAGGCTCAGAGTCGGGGCAGCGCGTTCGCGTCGATCGGAGCGAGATTGCCGCCGAAGTCCTCGGGCAGCACCAGCCGGCAGTGCTGTGGCACGTTGCGGTCGTGCAGCACTGGCACCTTGTCCATGCGGTCCTGTTCCAGCATGCGCAGGAGCCGGAGGCCGAGCGGGCTGTGCAGACGCGCCCAGTGGCGGCTCGTGCGGTCCTTGGCGCTGTGGTCGCGGAACGAGAAGCGCACGGACAGGCACTCAGGCAGGCAATACGGCACGCGTCGGACTTCCAGCACCATCGCGACGCCGACGTCGCCATGCATCAACACCGAACGGAGTCGAAGCACCCCCGCGAGCCACGCGACGCCGAGCAGCAGACCGGGCACGACGAACAGCGCAAACGTATTGCTTGCTTCGAAGCGCTTGGCTCGGACTTCGACGTGCGCGTCGCGTACGCGGCTCAGGTTGGGGTTGCCGCCGGCATACTCGACTGGCACGGCCATGCCTTCCCGCCAGGCTCCGCCGACGATGCGGCAGGTGCCCGTGAAGACGTGGCCCTCCGAATAGAACTCATAGTCGACGCGCTGCACCGGCTCGCCGCCGCGGCTGTCGTCGGCGACGGCGCGGACCACGGCCTCCACCCTCACCTTCTGGCTGTGCTCGAGTTGGTCCGCCTCGACGAACAAGAAGCTGTTGGCGAGGAAGAACAACCACGTGATCACGCCGCCGTATACGGCGAGCAAGAACATCGCGGCTGCCAATGGCCAGCGGTAGCCGAGCACCTTGCGCCAGCGCACGCGACGCGGCGCCGGCGGGATCAGTCGAACTTCGGCAGGCACGCGGCGAGCATAGGCGGAGTGCGCAAGATCGCGAGCGCCGCCGTTCCGGGTGTTCGCGCTCGTTCATGGAGACTCCTTCGGCAAGCCCGTGGCGGGGGGCGGCGTGGTCCGTAGACTCGGCGCGCTCATGAACTCCACGCTGCGCATCCTGTGCACGTTTCTCTGTCTCTGTGTCGCAGCGTCGGCGCAAGCCGATCTCGCGAAGAAGGAGGCCGACCTCCAGAAGACCGCGAGCGGCATCTTGACTGCATTTGCTCGCACGGCCGTGACCCAGAAGGTCGGCACGCGCGCCAAGCAGGCGCTCGACCTGATCCTCGAGGCCTATGACCCAGAAAACGCCAACGCGCGCCGCGACCTCGGCTTCACCAAGGCGAAGGACCTGTGGGTGCCAGTGGCGCCCGAGAAGCGCAAGAAGTGGGTCGACAAGGCCAGCTACGAGGGTCGCTTCAAGGTGATGGACGAGTGGTACAAGACCTCGATCAAGCTCGGCGCATTGCACCGCGACCTCGGCCTCGCGTTCAAGGGCGCCGGCACGGCTGACAAGGCGACCTATCACTTGGGGAAGGCGGTCTACTACAACGCATTGGATCGGGAGGCCAACATCGCGCTCGGCCTCAAGGAAGGTCCCGGCTTCTTCGGCACGGACGCGCAGATCGCCTACGCGAGGCGCATGAAGGAGATCGAGACCAAGGCCGTCGAGTTGGCGCGCCGGAAGGACTACTCGGTCACTGCGCTGCCGCTCGATCAGATCCCGATCGAGTTGCAGAACTTGCAGGCCAACGTGCCGGACTTCATGAAGAAGCCCGACATCAACATCTTCGGCGCCAAGTCGGAGCACTTCACGGTGTGGACGCGCGGCACGCAGGAGAACGCCAACGATGCGGTGATGTGGGGCGAGCGAGCGCTGGAGTTCGGCGTCTGGCTGATCGGCGAGCAGAACGCCAAGAAGATGCAGTTCGTCGAGCGCGCGACGAAGACCTTCGCCTGGTATGGCTTCTTGTTCACGGTGCGCGAACGCGAAGAGCTGCTGAAGTGCAACCCCAACGTCTGGGACGGCAAGGGCACGCTGCAGGACGCGATGCGATTTGCGAACACCGAGTGGCAGGCGAAGGAAGGCTTCGCCTCAGTGCACATCGGCGGATCGCCAAAGACGATCCACGACAAGATGATCGCCTACGTGTTCTTCCTTGGCCTGTGCCAGGGGCGCAACGATGGCATCGGCCAAGGCCTGATTCACGCATCGACGTGGTACCTCAAGGCCACCTCGATCTCCCGATGGGGCGCACTGCCGGAAGGAACGCAAGGCGACGATGCGCTGGAACTGCCGGAGACCACCAACTGGTGGTTGCGCACGGTGCGCGACCAGGCTTCGTCGACGCAGGATTGGGCGCTCGCCCAGGTCCCTCGCGAGAAGCTCTCGCGCTTCCGCAACGACTGCCGCCTCAAGTCCTGGAGCTTCATGACGTGGGTGCTCGCGGCTTACCCCGACAAGTGGCTCGAGTTCTTCTCGACCTTGCCCGATGCGGACAAGAAGGTGCCGACGCTCGAAGACGTCGACGCGGTCGTGACCAAGGTGTTCGGCAAGTCCGCCGAGGCGATCGACATCGAGTGGCGCGAATGGGCTCGCGGCGACTCCGGCGTGGCGTTTGGCACCGGCTATGGCCCGCCGCAGTTGCCGGAGCGGCCGAGCGCGGTCGAACTGGCCGCGGTCGAGCGCGTCAACGAAATCCGCGCGCAGCCGATGGCCTATACGTGGGCGGACGGCGGCGACATGCGCAAGGGCACGCTCAGTCCGCTGTCTGCATGCGAGATGGACGCCGAGTCCTCGTTCGCCTGTGACGCGCACACGAGCTACGTCAACAACCACCGCGAGCTCGCGGAGAAACCAGGCCCTGAGATCCACGAAGAGGATCCGGCGCACTCCGACTTCACGCGTCGCGGCCAACTCGCTGGTGGCGGCAACATCGTCACGAGCAATGCGGCGCGCGGCGCCGAGTTCGCCCGCGACACGGTCGACCTCTGGGTCGGCACTCCCTACCACCGGTTCCCGATGCTTGAGCCGAACATCAAGCGGCTCGGTTACGCCTTCTTGTCGGCCAACGACTTCACGGTAGCCGTGCTCGACATGCACTCGCTTTCCGAGCCCTATGATCCGGCGACGGCTCCTCGATTCATCCTCTGGCCGGCGCCAGGCGCAGTCGGCATCCCGACGAGTTTCCCGGCACCCGAGAGTCCCAATCCGCTCGCGGACCAGCCAGAAGACCAGCAGGACGTGACGCGGTGCGGCTATCCGATCAGCTTGCAGTTGCAGAGCCAACTCGCGTTGCAAGTCGCCGACAGCAACATCGAGCTCTATGAGTCGCGCAAGGGCGGCAAGCCGCCGACGCAGCACTTCGTGCATCCGCAAGGCGACGGGGCGATCTGGAAGGCGTGGACCGAGCGCTGCAAGCCCGATCCGGTGCCGACCTGGGTGCACACCCCCAAGGTCCCGCTCAACAAGAAGCTCGACCTGCGCGACGTATTGTTCTGTCTGCCGAAGGAAGCTCTCGACAAGAACAAGACCTACCAGGCCCGCGTGAAACTGCAGATCGGTCCGGCGGATCCGCTGGTCTTCGTCTGGGAGTTCACGACTGGCAATGCCGCGCGCGACCTCACCTTGAAGTGATCCGCTCCAAGCCGCCTCGAGCGGCGCGGCGACGCGGAGGGCCGGCCCGATGGGCGCCCTCCGTTTTCGTTTCTGCTGCGCCCCGACCGCTTCCGGACTGTGGACCCTTGCATCGCGTGGGGGGCTCCCCACAATCGCGCGCCGATTTTCCTGGCTGCTGCGGCGCCACCAAAAGCAGCGGCCTTTTCATTTACGACCTGAAGAAGAGCGAGTGCCCATGTCGTCCCGCGTCGAGCAGATTCTGAGCTGGTACGAGTCCGACAACCCCGGTGTGTTGAAGAACCTGCACTGGATGATGAACACCGGCAACCTCGCCGGGACGGGCACGTTCGTGATCCTGCCGGTCGACCAGGGCTTCGAGCACGGCCCCGCGCGGTCGTTCGCGAAGAACCCGGCCGGTTACGACCCGCTCTACCACTTCGAGCTCGCGGTCGCCGCCGGCTGCAATGCCTACGCAGCGCCGCTCGGGTTCATCGAGGCCGGCGCGCGCACCTTTGCGGGCCGCATGCCGTTGATCCTCAAGCTCAACAACAGCGACTCGCTCTACAACAGCAAGAACCCGCTGCCAGCGTTGACGGGCTCGGTCAAGGAAGCGCTGCGTCTGGGTTGTGCCGGCATCGGCTTCACGATCTACCCAGGCAGCAGCCTGCGCAACGGCATGTACGAGCAGCTCCGCGCCTTGGCCGAGGAGGCCAAACAAGCCGGGCTCGTCGTGGTCGTGTGGAGCTATCCGCGCGGTGAGGGCCTGTCGAAGCAGGGCGAGACGGCGATGGACGTCGCGGCCTACGCGGCGCAAATCGCGGCGCAGCTCGGCGCGCACATCATCAAGGTGAAGCCGCCGATGGAACATCTCGAGCAGGAAGCTGCCAAGAAGGTCTACGAGTCCGAGAAGATCGCGATCGGCACCTTGTCGGAGCGCGTCCGCCACGTCGTGCAGAGCGCGTTCGGCGGTCGCCGCATCGTGATCTTCAGCGGTGGCGAGGCGAAGGGCACCGAGGAGGTCCTGAAGGAGATCCAAGGCATCGCTGACGGTGGTGGCTTTGGCTCGATCCTCGGCCGCAACGCCTTCCAGCGCCCAAAGGCGGACGCGATCAAGCTGCTCGCACAGATCCAGGACATCTACCGCAAGGCCAAGTGACGCTCGCTGCAAAGGCGTCCTAGTCACGTTTGCGCGACCGCCGCGCGCCGTTTGATCCAACGGCCGCGGCGGCGTTGTTTCCTGCGGTCTTGGGCCAGCTTCAAGCCGCCACGGCCTTCACCTGCGGCGCTCCTCTCGT
>SXPK01000247.1 GCA_005776365.1 Planctomycetia bacterium | reverse complement strand
GTGATCCCCGAGGTGGTCAACCAGGTGGCCTATCGCGTCATCGGCAACGATCTGGCCGTCACGATGGCGGCTGAGGCGGGGCAGCTGCAACTCAACGTGATGGAGCCGGTGATCGCGGCATGCATCCTGGAGTCGATCAAGATCCTGGCCAACGCGGTGGTGACGCTGCGCCACAACTGCATCGAGGGCATCGTCGCCAACGAAGCGGCCTGTCGAAGCTACGTCGAAAACAGCATCGGCATCGTCACGGCGTTGGTGCCGGAGATCGGCTACGAGCTGTCCACCCAGGTGGCGGCCGAGGCGCTGAAGACTGGCAAGAGCGTCGCGGACGTGCTGAGAGGTCGCGGCCTCTACACGGCGCGGGTCCAAGAACTGCTCGCACCCGAGCGAATGATCTGAAGGGCGATCGGGCGCGTCGTCGACGCATCAGAACGACGGCCGCAAGAAACGCACGAGTCTCTTGCCGTCGCGCAATAGGCACAGTCGGCCGTCCTCGATCTGCGCCGCGTCGGCCTGTTGCAAGGCATCGAGCAGCGTTTGCTCGAGCGCCATCGCTTCCTGCGGGCCCGCCATGCGAGTCGACTGCGCTGCCGACATGCGCCAGCGACCTTGCCGCAGGCCATTCGTGTCGAGCGTCGCGGCGTAGCGATTGACGCCGCCGTTGCCGTGCACCGAGCCGTCCTTGCCGATCGTCATGGTCGGGATGCGCCCGCCCGCCGGGATCGTGGCGTCGAGTTGCCAGGTGCCGATGGCGTCGGCAAGCGTCGCAGTTTGTGGCGTCGAGCTTGCGCAGGCGGCGAACGCGAGTGCGCAGAGTGAAGCACGGAGGGAAAAACGGGCGCTTCGCGTCGTCGTGGTCATTCGATGCGCAGTTCGGAGAACTCGGTCTCGGCGTTCGATGCACCGTAGCCCACGAACGCGATCTCGCGCCATGCGGCAGGCAGTTGCGTCTTGGCGACTGCGCCGAGAGCGGATGCCACGAGCGTGCGCGATGCCGGATCAAAGGTCACGCTCAGCAGGACGGCGTCCTTCTCGTTCCATTGCACGGGGATCGACGCGAGTTCGGTGCGCGCGTCGCTCGAGAGGATCAGCAATCGCTTGCGCGCGAACGCGACGCCGGCGAACAGTCGCGGGCCGTCTTGGTCTGAGCCGCTTGACGATGATCCAAGCGCCACGAATCCGTTTTGCTGTGCGCGCCCGGGTTGCGGACGCATCGTCGTCACGAAGGTGCGTGCGGCGCTCGAGCACGGCTTCATCGCGAAGCCGCCTTGCGCATTGGCCCAGACGCGGTAGCCGTCGTCGGCGCGCTGGATCCGCGCGAGTCCAGCGGTTCTTGGGAAGGACCCGGTGGCGAGGTCGCCCGTCGTGTCGCCGTATTCCAGGCGCAACTCCGCCAAGCGCCGTTCCAGCAGCTTGCGCGTGTCGCGCAACGCGGGGTTGTCGGCGACGTTGTTCTGTTCGCGCGGATCCTGCTCGAGGTCAAAGAGTTCCCAGGCGTCGACGTGCGGTTCGTAGTAGCGGATGAGCTTGTGCCGTGCGGTGCGCACGCCGAAGTGCGCGGGCACGCGGTGCGTCGCCTGCGATTCGTAGTAGTGATAATAGACTGCGTCGCGCCAGCCACTGTCGCCGCGGCCGTCGAGCAGCGGGAGCATGCTCTTGCCGTGCATCGACGACGGGATCACGGCTCCCGCGAGTTCGAGGAATGTCGGTGCGAAGTCGATGTTCTGCGTGAGCTGCGCCACTTCGAGGCCTTCGCCGATACGGCCCGGCCAACGCAGAACGAGCGGCATGCGGAAGCACTCTTCGTACATCCACCGCTTGTCGTAGTAACCGTGCTCGCCAAGGAAGAAACCCTGGTCGGAGCTGTAGACGACGAGGGTGTTCTTCTTGACGTCGGGATGCGCGTCGAGCCAGTCGAGCAGTTGACCGACGCTGCGGTCGACGCCCGCGACGCAGCGGAGGTAGTTCTTCAGATAACGCTGCAGCTTCCACTGAACGAGGGCGCGGCCCGTTGGCGCATCGCGGCGGAACGCTTCGTTCTCCTCACGGTAGGCGGCAAGCAGCGTCGCGCGCTGGTCTCCCGTGAGGCGCTTCATCATTCCGTCCCACCATGCGTCGGGGCCCTTCGCGGCGGCGCGCTCCGCGTCCGTCGGCTCGACGAACAGGTCGTATTGCAGGTAGAGGTCCTTCTGGATCTCCATCTCGGTTTGCGCCGCTTGTGGGATGCGCGTGCTGTAGTCGTCGAACAGCGTCTCGGGCAGCGGCAACTCGACGTCGCGGTAGAGCCCGAGGTCTTGCGGCGCTGGCATCCATTCGCGGTGCGGGGCCTTGTGTTGGCACATCAGCAAGAACGGCTTTGCTGCGTCGCGGCCGCGCTCGAGCCACTCGATCGCCATCGCGGTCGTCAAGTCAGTGACATGGCCTTCGAGCCGCGACTTGCCCTCTTTGGTGTTGAAGTCCGGGTTGTAGTAATGCCCTTGGTCCGGCAGCACGGCCCAGCGGTCGAAGCCTTGCGGCTCCGACTCCAAGTGCCACTTGCCGAAGATCGCGGTGGCGTAGCCAGCCTTCTGCAGCAACTTCGGCATCGTCGTTTGCGCGCCGTCAAACACGTTGCCGTTGCGCATGAAGCCGTTGTGGTGGCTGTGCGTTCCGGTGAGGACGGTGGCGCGCGACGGGCCGCACAGGGCATTGCCGCAGAAGTTGTTGCGGAACAACACTCCGCCCCCGGCGATGCGGTCGATGTTCGGCGTGCGGCACAAGCGCGAGCCGTAGGCGGAGATCGCATGCGCCGCGTGGTCATCGCTGAACACGAAGACGATGTTGGGGCGCGAAGCGGTCAGCGGACCTGGGCCGGGAGCTTGCGCAATGCCCAAGGGCAGCATCGCCGCGAATGCGGTGAGGAGGAGCAACGGCCGAGGACGCATGGCGCGACGATACAGGGCGGCGACCGCAATCGCGTCAGTGCCTGGCCTCACGTGCGGCGGAGCGCGGCCGTGTCGTTATCCTCCTCGCTGTGTCGAACCCGCGATCGCAGCGCCTGACCTATTGCGGCAACGTCCATGCTGCGACGACCGTCGACGGCTTCATCGACTCGCTGGAGCGTCACGCCGCGCCAGTGGCAGTAGTCGCGCGCCAGCAAGGCCGCGAGTTCGGGCTCGGCTCGTGGTGGCCGGCGCCGCTCGCGCATGCGATCGCACATGACGAGGCCCAGCGCGCGCGCGTGCGCTTGGCCATGGAGCGCCTTTCACTGCCGCTGTGGACCTTGAACGTGTTCCCGCACGGCGACTTCCATGGTCGGGTCGTGAAGACCGCGGTTTACGAACCCGACTGGACGACGGAGGAGCGGCTCAGCTACACGCGCGATTGCGCCGAAGCCGCCGCCGCGCTTGCTGCCCCCGGGTCGGTCGTGCCGCTGTCGACGCTGCCGCTGGGTTTTCGCTCCCCGGGCGAACTCGTGGATCTCCGATTGGCGGCGCGCAACCTCGTCCGCGCGGCGTCGATGCTGGCCGCAATCCGCGAGCGCACCGGCGTGCATTGCGTGCTCGCGCTCGAACCCGAGCCATTCTGCGTGCTCGACCGCGCCGCGGCGGCGGGCGATTTCTTGGAGCGCTTCTTGTTCGACGAAGGTGCGTGGCCGACGGTCCCAGAGGCCGTGCTCCGCGCCCATCTCGGCGTTTGCGTCGATCTGTGCCATGCCTTCGTCGTCGGTGAGGATCCGCTCGCGGCGATCGCGGATCTGCGGGCTCGCGGCATCGAAGTGCCGAAGGTCCAGGTGTCTTCGTGCCTCGAGGTCCGTTCGCAGGCGGGGCTCGACGAGTTGCTGGCATTCGCGGAGCCGCGTTACCTGCATCAGACGGTTGCTGCGACCGGACTGCGCGCGCTCGACCTCGTCGATGTCGCAACGGAGCGGACGGAGTTCGAGGCCGCGCTGCTGCGTGGGCCGCTGCGCACGCACTACCACATGCCGCTGTGGTGGGATCAGGACGGCGCCTTCGGTTCGACCCGGCGCGAACTCGAACGCGCGCTGGTCGGCATCTCCGCCCTGCGCGAGCCGCCGCTTTGCGAGGTCGAGACCTATACCTGGAGCGTGCTGCCCGCGGCGATGCGGGATGCTCCGATGTCCAGCCTGCTCGCGCGCGAACTCGACTTCGCAGCAAAGCTCCTCCGCTGCTGACATCTTGGTGCCTGCCTGCGTATCTTCCGCCGCCCGACCGCACGGCCGATGATCCACCTGCACGACGTCAAGAAACACTACCGCCAGGGGGAGAACTCCGTGCTCGCGTGCGAGGTCTCGGACCTGCGCATCGGACGCGGCGAGCAAGTCGCGCTGGTAGGCCGCTCCGGCACCGGCAAGACGACGTTGCTGCACTTGCTCGCCGGCATCCTGCGCGCCGACGCGGGGACGGTCGAGATCGCGGGCCAGCGCATCGACGCGATGACCGAGCCGCAGCGCGATCGCTTCCGCGGCCAGCACATCGGCATGGTCTACCAGACCTTCAACTTGCTGCAGCCGTTCACCGCGTTGGAGAACGTGTTGCTCGGCGCGTTGTTCGGCCGCGGCGCCGGTCACGATGCCGAAGCCCGCGCGAAGTCGCTGCTCGAGCGCGTCGGTCTCGCGGACCGGATGCATCATCGCCCCAGCGAGCTGTCGGTGGGGCAGGTGCAGCGCGTCGCGATTTGTCGCGCGCTCGTCAACGATCCAGAAGTGATCCTGATGGACGAGCCGCTCGGGAACCAGGACAAGGCGACCGGCGCGCAGGTTCTCGACCTCTTGCTGCAGCTTGCGCGCGAAGGCAACAAGACCGTCGTGATGGTCACGCATGACCCTGAGTCGGCGCAACGCATGCAGCGCACGGTCGACCTCGCGACCCTGCGGCGGAGCGCGTCGTGAGGTTGCTGTCGATCAGCATGCGCAACCTGCGCATTCGGATGGTGTCGACCGTGCTGACGACGCTCGCGATCGCGGTCGCGACGGGCCTCTACGCGGCGATCATGCTGATGGCCCAGCAAACGCGCGATCGCTACGAGGGCAGCATCGGCGGCTACCAGGCAGTGCTCGGCCCGAAGGATTGCTCGCAGCTCGAACTGTTGCTCAACACGATCTTCCATGTCGGCGACGCGCCTGGGCAGGTCCCGATTTCGGTCTGCGACGACTTGCGCGCCGGCAAGGTCTCGCGCCGCGGCGCGGTGCGCTATGCGATCCCGCAAGCGCGCGGCGACAGCATCAGTCGGTGGTCGTTTCCGGTGATCGGCACGGTCGACGAGATGTTCTCACTCTACGAATGGCAACGGGCGCCGCTGCAGTTCGCAGCCGGCGGGCCATGGTCATTTTCGTATGTGGAACTGCAAGAGCTCGGGGAGCGGCTCGCGGCCCATGAATCCGCGCGTCGCGCCGAGGAAAAGTCCGGGCCGCCGCGGCCAGTGATCGATGCGAAGTGGAAGCGAGCCGTCGTCGGCCATCGCGTCGCGCGGCAGATGCAGTTGTCGCTCGGCGGCGTCATCGTGCCGGTGCACGGCAAACACGGTGAGTTCGGTTACCACGAGCACCCGGAAGCTGCGTGTGAAGTGGTCGGCATCCTCGCGCCCACCAACTCGCCGCTCGACACGACCGTGTTCTTGCCCTTGTCCGTGCACTTGCTCGTCGGCGGCCACGAAGGGGGGTGGTTCAAGGTCGAGGTTCCGTCGGGCAAGAACCCGGACGATGCCGCGAAGTTGCCGGTCACCGCGCGCCAGCTCGCGCTGACGGCGATCCTCGCCGACCCGAAGGACCACCTCGGCGCGCAGTTCCTGCGCCGGGATTTCGGCACGCGGCCCGACGCGCAGGTCGCCTGGCCGCAGGATGTGATCCCCAAGTTCTTGCAGCAACTCGGCAACGCCGCGGACTGGCTCGAGATCGTCGCGCAGCTCGTGCTTGTCGTCGCCGCGATGATGATCGCGGTCGCGATCTACAACACGATGAACGAACGGCGCCGCGAGATCGCGATCATGCGCTCGCTCGGCGCGCGTCGCTCGCAGATCGTCGCGATCATCGTCGGCGAAGCCGCCGCGCTGTCGCTGGCGGGTGCGGTGGTCGGCGTGCTCTGCTGCCACATCGCCGCGCTGGCGCTGCGGTCGACCGTGGAGGAAATGACGGGCGTATGGCTCGACTGGACGGCATTCGCGCCACGTGAGCTGTATCTTCTCGTTGGCGTCGGAGCGCTCGGCGCGATCGCCGGACTGCTCCCCGCCTGGAAGGGTTCGACGACCCAGGTTGCCGATAACCTCTCCCAGACCTACTGAGGCCACTGCATGAAGACTGTCTTTGCCATCGCGCTCACCAGCGCCTTGCTCGTCGCGCAACAGCCCAAGGTGGAGCCGTCGCCGCAGCCCGGTCCCAAGACCGATGCGCCCAAGTCGGAACCGGCGCAGGAGCCTAAGCCCGATTCCAAGCCCGAATCGAAGCCCGCGCCGCAGGAGCCGCGCATCGACACGCCATCGCCAGACCAGCCGATGCCCATGGGTTCGGATCCTGCCGATCTCGCGGCGATGCGCAGCGCCGAGGCCATGCTCGCGGCCGAGCGTCGACTGCAGCAGATGATCAAGGACGGCAAGATCGAGGGCCTCGACAAGGTCGTGACCTTCGATGAGTTGTCGGCGTGGCCCTACGAAGACGGCCTCAAGGGCATGCCCAAGAAGGTCAGGGACCTGCACGGCAAGAAGGTGCTGATGTCGGGCTTCATGCTGCCGATCGACGAAGTGCGGAACATCAAGGAGTTCCTGCTCGTGCAGTCGCTGTGGTCCTGCTGCTACGGCCAGCCGCCGGACATCAACGGCATCGTGCGCGTGGTGATGCCGAAGGGGAGAACGACGGATTACTTCTTCGATCCGCTGAAGGTCATCGGCACGTTCAAGGTCGAATCGACGTCGATCGACGGCTACTGCGTCGACATCTACCAGCTTGAAGTCGAGAGTCTCGAGGCGCTGAAGGAGCCAGACCTGCCCTTGCCGGGTACTCCGGAACCCGGGCGGACGCCGACGCCCGCGGTGCCAACGCCAACCGTGCCGCCACCAACGCAGCCGACTCCGAGCGGCAAGAACGAATCGTCGGGGAGTCGTTGAAGGCGGTCCTTTCGCCGGTGAGTTGATCCTGGCGCTGCGCGACGAGGAGGACGTGTGGGGCGGTCACCTTCTGTTCGGGTCGCTCCAGGTTGAGCCCTAACCAGACCGCAGGACTTGCCGATGGCGTCGGCCGCTTGCCGCCGCGAATGGATCCTCGACTCGGGCTGGAGTGCTTCCAGCGTCGATAAGAAGGGCGATGCGCCGACCTGCGTCGACCCGCCGCCACCGAGCCAGCCTGTCCACCCGCCTTTGCGCGGCTTTGGCGATCGGAGCGCTTTTCGTCGCCGCCCTGCTTGGGCTGCTCGGCGCTGACCGCAACTCCGAATCCAGGCGCACGGCGGCAGCGGAGCATGACTTGCGCTTCGTGCAGCAGTTCTCGGATCGCGCAGCGCCGCTCTTGGAACGCGGCGACCTGTTGCGCCTCTCGATGCTCGCGACTGCGGCCCGCGACCTTCACGGCGCGCGCGTGTTGGTGCTCGAGCGATCCGGACGCGTCGTGCTCGACACCGAGTTGGTCCTCGGCGACCGGTCGCTGGCGCTGCTCGCGCACAACGGCGCGATCCAGCGACTCATCGAGCGCGATGACGGGGACAGCCCGGTGCGAGAGACGATTGCGCCCGTGCGGTTTGGCGGCGAAGTGATGGGTGAGGTTCGAATGCAGACAGACCCCAGAGTGGGCTCGGCCGCGTTCGATTCCGGGCTCTTCTTCCTCGTGCTCCTCGGTGGATTCACGCTCATTGCTGTCGCCTGGCTGCTTGCGCAGCATTGGGCCGCGAGCATCAAGAACGCGACGTCTGCAATTGCGCAGATCGCGACCGGTCAGCCTACCGAGGAGCCGCAACCGACGGCAGACCGCGAACTCCACGAACTCGGCCTTGCATTGCGCGAACTCGAACGCGGCGTGCATGACGGTCTGCATCGCGTCGTCGAGCCCTTCCTCGATGTGGCGATGCAAGTCGTCGAAGGCCTCGAGCGTCGAGGCCTCGTGCCGGAAGGTCGTGGCCTGCGCACGTCGCGCTATGCGCTGCTGCTCGCGAATCGGCTGGATCTGCAGCCCCTCGACCGCCGCGATCTCGACCTCGCATGCCGCCTTGCTGAGTTCGGACGCGCTTGGATCCGACCGTCGCTGCTGCAGAAGCAGTCGATGTCCGCCGACGAACAGCAGCTGGTTCGCACGCACCCGACGCTCGCGGCCGAGCGGCTCGACTGCCTGCCGGGCCTGCGCGACGTTGCGCAAATCGTCGGTTGCCAGGCCGAACGATATGACGGTGGCGGGCCCGCGGGCTTGCGCGGTGAACGCATTCCGATCGCGGCGCGCATCCTCGCGATTGCCGGCGCCTTCGACCTTTGGACCACCTGCGGCGACCCGACGCCGCTCGGGCCCGATGCCGCGTTGCGCCGCATGGCAGAGGACCGCGGCGAGGCATTCGATCCTTGGTTGTTCGATCTGTTCGCTGACGCGGTGCGGATGGAGCCGAAAGATCCGCCAGTTGCGAGCGACGAAGACAAGGCCGTGATGATCCTGCCCGCGGGCGGGTTGCCGGCGCCAAAGGAGCGCGAAGACGGCCTCGACTACGCGCTCGGCGCAGAACTCGACGTGATGCTCGACGAATTGCCGCCGGAGGACAAGAAGTGAGGCGGATGCTGCGCGCTGCGTTGGTGGCGTCGATGTGCTGCCTTTGCGCCTGCAACCTGCAGTTCTTTCGGACTCAGCACGATGCGGATCCGTTCGTGCGAGCCGAGGCCGCGCGTGTGCGTGGCGAGTTGACCGAGGCTCTGTGCGCATTCGACCAGGTGAAGCCCGAGGATTCGCGCTACGCGGCGGCGCGCCTGCAGGCCGCGGCCTTGGAGCAGCGCCTGCGCCTGCACCACGAGTTGCTGCTGCAGGGCCTGCGGTTTCGCGGGGAATGGCGCAGCGATGAGGCGATTGCCGCGTTCGGCGAAGCGCTGGCGGCTTGGCCTGAGGACGAGCGCACTGCGCACTTGCTCGCCGCGACGCACTTGCGTCGAGTCGCAGTCGCGGCGCCGGTCACGGCCGGAACTGACGGAGAATCGGCCAAGGCTGCGCAAGTCGTCGAAGGTGCAGAAGGTGCCGCCGAGTCAGCTTCGGAGCCGATGTTCGCAGCCCCCTTGGATGAGTCCGCCGCGAGTTCGACGCGGACGATCGATACGGTTGGCGCGCAGTTGGCAAGACTCGAGGCGCGGCTGCAACGTGGCCAACTCGACTCAGTGCTGGCGGAGATGTTCACGCTGCATCGGCGTTGGCCAAGCGACGTCCGCGTCTGCTCGCGACTTGCCCGCTTGCTGATGCAGCGGGGGCTCGTGCACTACGGGCGAGGCGCGGTTGCGCCTGCGCTGGAGGATTGGCGACGCGCCAGGAAACTCGATGCGCAGTTGCAGGGCCTCGCACAACTCATCGACGCGGCATCGCGAGAGATCGTCGAGGCGCCGCGCTGATCGTCGGTAGCTGCGAACCGTTGCGTTCGCAGGTGCTGCGGCGAGCCCCATAACTCAGGCCGCGCGCGCGAAAGAAAACCGGGGGTGAAACTTCGGGAAAAGGGGAAGAAGGAGAGTCAAGTTTTTACGTCCGTGGCGGACAACCCCCGGCAGGGTACGAGTGCCGCCCGCGCTTGCGCGTGGGTCAGCGTGATTCATTCTTCGTGGGGGCCTTCTCAGCCCCCGGCATCAAGCACGGGGAACACTAGCCCGTGTTTTGCGGCTAGTCAACGCGTGTTCTTACGAAGGCGAAGGGCAATTGGGGTCACCAACGCGGTCCAACCCTTGGGAACGAGGGTTGCCGCGGTCGGCTCTTCGATCAGAATCGGCCCTTCGATCCGGGTGCCCGGCCTGAGTTCGGCGCGGGGGATCCACCGGACCGCGCCGCCGCCGAGCGGGGCCCTGCGAGACCGCGGCTTTGGTGCAAAGCCGCCCGACGCCAGATCGATCGCCGAAGATGGCAGCGACTTGCCCGGTGACTCGGCACGAGCCGTGATCTGCACGAGTTCGATCGGCGCGCCCGCCTGGCAGAAGCCGAACCGGCGCTCGTGCGCGGCCGCGAATGCGCGTGGCACGGAAGTCCGCGATGGCGTCAGCGATAGGCCCGCGCCCTGCCCCCGATACCGCACCACGAACTGCGCCTGCGCGCGTCCGCGACTGGCTCCAAGTCGCGCTGCGGCGGCCTTCGCGAGCGCAGCGGCGCGCGTGCGCCAGCGGCGTTCGGCTGCCTCGGTCCAAGCTTCCAGCGCCGGTTCGACGAGTTCGGCGGAGTCGCCAGCGAGCGCGAGGCCAAGGGCCGAGAACGCGCCCGGGTGCATCGGCAGGATCGCTTCCGGCATCCCGAGTTGCGCCGCGAGGCTCGCGGCGTGAAGGCCGCCTGCCCCGCCGTAGGCGACGAGTGGCGCGCTTGCGGGATCGACGGCACGCTCGCCGGTGATGCGCAGCAAGGCGCGTGACATCGCGGTGTCGGCCACGGCGAGCACGCCTATTGCGGCACGTCGCGGCGTGAGTCCGAGCTTCTTCGCAAGCCCTTCGATTGCGCGCGCGCTCCGGTCCGGGTCGATCACAAATCCACCGCCGAGCAGCGTCGTTGCGCCGAGATGGCCGAGTGCCACGTGCGCGTCAGTGACCGTCGGTTGGTTGCCCTTGCCATAGCACGCGGGCCCCGGATCGGCGCCAGCGCTCTCGGGACCGACGCGCAATGCGCCGCCACGGTCGCGGTATGCGATGCTGCCGCCGCCGCAGCCCACGGTGTGAACGTCGACGGTGGGCAAAGGCAAGGGCAGCCCGGCGATCTGGCCCTGGTCGGTGTGGATGCGGCCCGCTTCGACCAGGCATACGTCGGTCGAAGTGCCGCCCATGTCGAAGGCAGCGGCGCGCGGCAATCGCAGCGCTGCGCAAAGGCGCTGGGTCGCGAGCACGCCGCCTGCGGGCCCGGAGAACATCGCGCGCGCCGGAAACTCGAGCGCCTCCTTCCGCGGCAGGATGCCGGTGCTCGAACGAAGCAAGCGAAGCGAACCGTTGCCGAGACCTGCATCGAGCGTCTCGACGTAGGCAGCGACGAGCGGCGCGGTCGCGGCATTGAGAATCGCCGCGCTGAACCGTTCGTATTCGCCGAGCGCGGGGTAGAGGTCTGCACTGCAGGTGACTCGGACGTGGGGCAGCGCGGTGCGCACCGCTTTTGCGAGTGCGCGTTCGTCCGCTGGTTCGGTGGGCGAGTGCAGCAGTCCGATCGCGATCGCCGCTGGGCGCAACCTCACCAACGCGGCGACGGTGCGTTCGATTTCTCGTGTCGTGAGCGGCTGGATCGCGCGGCCATCGGGGCCTCGGCGGCATGCAACCTCGACTCGTAGTTCGCGCGGAACGGGCGGCACGGGTCGATCGGGCTCGAGCGCGTAAAGGTCGGTGCGCTCCTGCCGGCCGATCTCGATCAAGTCGAGGAAGCCCTTGTTGGTGACGAATGCCGTGCGCGGCAGCTTGCCTTGCAGCACGGCGTTGAGGCCAACCGTGGTGCCATGCACGACATCCACGGCTTCGTCGGCGGATCTGCGGACGGCCGCCACTCCTTGCAGCACAGCCTGGCCTGGGTCATCGGGGGTCGACGGCAGCTTGTGCACCGTCAGCCTCCCACGGTCCCAACGCACGACGTCGGTGAACGTGCCGCCTGTGTCGATGCCGATCCGGACCGTCATGGTAAAGGCACGGTAGGAACGCGACGACCGAAGTCGAGAGTTGGTTGGGCCGCGTCGTCGGCATAGCCTCTTCCTCCGATGCCGCTCGTGGCCTGTTGCTTTGGTGCATTCCTGCTCGGCGCAGTGCCGTGGGCCTTGCTCGTCGTCCGAGTGTGCAAGGGCGTCGACCTTCGCACGATCGGCTCTGGCAACGTCGGCGCGACCAACGCCAGTCGCGCGTTCACGACCAAGGCCGGCAGACTGATCGCCTTCCTCGCCATCTACCTGCTCGACGCTGGCAAGGGTTTCGTCTCGGCGGGCCTTGGCCCGTCGATCCTTGGCGGCGACGCGGTCAAGGCGGGCGTATTGCTTGGCGCCAGCGCGATCCTCGGTCACGTCTTCTGTCCCTTCCTTCGTTGGAAAGGCGGCAAAGGCGTCGCCACTGCGACCGGCGTGCTGCTCGCGCTCGACTGGAAGCTCGCGCTGCTGTCGATCGGCGTGTTCTTCGTGGTGCGTCTGCTGACGGGCCAGGTCTTCTTCGGCAGCCTCGCGCTTGGACTGGCGCTCGCCGTCGGTTCGGTTGTGTTGTCGCCGGAGGTGGCATTCGGCACGCGATTGCCGGTGACTGTGCTTTGCTGCGCGATCGCAGCGTTCTTGTGCTTCACGCACCGCAGCAACCTCAGCAAGCACAGGGCGCACAAGCAGAAGGCGGCGGAGGTTGCGCCATGAAGGTCGCGGTTCTTGGTTGCGGCGGTTTTGGCACCGCCCTTGCCGTCACGCTTGCGCGCGCGGGACGCGACGTCGCGATGTGGGGGCACGATCCGGAGAACACGAAGGCGCTCGAGGCCAAGCGCCACAACGAGCGCTACCTCGAAGGCGTGCGATTGCCGGACTCCGTGCTGGTGACGACGGACTCCCAAGCGGCGCTGCGTGGCGCAGCCTGCGCCCTCGTCGCGGTGCCAACGCAGCACATCCGGGCAGCGTTGTCGCCGATGGCGCAGCAAGGCCAGCTGCGGCGCGGCTTGCCGCTCGTTTCGCTTGCAAAGGGAATGGAGCAGAGCACGGGCCTGCGGCCGAGCGAAGTGATCGCGCAGGTTGCCGCGCCCGGCGAATGCGTCTACGTGTTGAGCGGCCCGAGCCACGCCGAAGAGGTTGCGCGCTCGATACCGACGACCGTGGTGATCGCGGGTCACGACCAGCGCGAACTGCACGACCTGCAAGGTCTGCTGTCGACGCCGACCTTCCGCATCTACCGCAACGCTGACGTGGTCGGCGTCGAGTTGTGCGGCGCGCTCAAGAATGTGATGGCGCTCGCTGCTGGCATCGCCGACGGGCTCGGCTGCGGCGACAACACCAAGGCCGCAATCCTGTCGCGCGGCATCGTCGAGATGACGCGCTTTGGCAAGGCCTGCGGCGCCGACGAGCGCACGTTCTTCGGCCTTGCCGGCGTTGGCGACCTCGCAGTGACCGCGTTCAGCCGCCACGGCCGCAATCGGGCATTTGGCGAACGCATCGGCAAGGGCGAGACGGTGCAGCAGGCGCTCGCCGCGTCGCCGAAGGTTGCCGAAGGCGTCTGGACCTCGCGCGTCGTCGCCGAACGCGCGCATGCGATGCAGGTCGAGATGCCGATCGCCGACGCGGTGAGCCGAGTGCTGTGGTTCGGCCTGCCGCCGCAGCAAGCGGTGAAGGCGCTCATGGAGCGCGACCCCAAGGCCGAGGCCTGAGTCCTGGCATGGCGCGCGTGTTTTCGGGGCCTCTGTGCAGGTGGTTTGCCGGTGACGGCGGCGAACCGATTGCATTCGTGCAAGGCGTCGAGGAGTGGCGCCAGGACCTGCAATCCGCATTCGCCAAGGACCGCGTGCCGCAGTTCGCTTGGCAGGAGGACCCAAGAGCCAAGGCGTCGTGGTTCGAGATGGGCGATTCGGGCTGGATCGCGCTGCGATTGTTTGCGTTGTATGCCGAGAAGAGCGACCTCGAGTTGCCCGACACCGCGCCTTCGCTGTTGGAACTCGACCGGCAATGGCGCGAGGCCGCGGACCAGAAGTTTGCGCGCAGCAAGTACGCGCACCTGCTGGCGGCGCGCATGTGGTTTCCGCAGGACTTCGCGTTCACGGCGCGCATCGCGCTGCCCGATGGCGAGGCGACCGAACTGGGATCGCTGGCCATCCTGCGCGACCAGTTGCGTTGGCTCAACGCCCGCACCTTTCAGGCTGACGAGGAACAGATCGCGACCTGGGCCGCGGTTGACGCGCCCTTCGGCGGGCCGTTGCTGCAGTCCGCGCAACGCGGCTACGCGACGCTGTCGATTGCGGTCGAGGACGCGACCCATCGGCGCGTGCCGATGGTGGTGGTCGAAGCCTGAACGAGCCAGGTCACCGGCAGCGCCGACGCGGTGGTTGCCACTGCATCAGGAAGTCGGGCGATCGCCGGTCTTTGCGGTGGAGCCATGGCCGCATCGGTCGCTACCCTGTGGCTCTCTCCCCTCGTTCCCTTGCAGGAGCTTCGCTTGAACGACGTCGCCTCTCCGCGTTCGGACGCGGGCCATCCGCCCGGTCTCTTCATGCTGTTCTTTGCCGAGATGTGGGAGCGGTTCTGCTTCTACGGCATGCGCTCGCTGCTGACCCTCTACATGGTCAGTGAGGTCTTCAAGTATTCAGACGAGAAGGCAACCTCGGTCTACGGCAGCTACAACGCGCTGATCTATCTGACGCCGATCTTCGGCGGCCTGATCGCGGATCGTTTGCTCGGTTACCGCTGGGCGATCCTGCTGGGCGGACTGCTGATGGCGATCGGGCAGTTCACGCTCGTCGTGCAGCAGGAGTTCTTCTTCTACGCCGGCATGGCATTCATGGTCGTCGGCAACGGTTTGTTCAAACCGAACATCTCGACGCTCGTCGGCCGCCTCTATGCGCCAGGCGACTCGCGCCGCGACGCTGGTTTCACGATCTTCTACATCGGCATCAACGTCGGTGCGTTCCTGTCGACGATGATCTGCGGCTACTTTGCGCAAACGAAGGACTGGACCACGGGATTTGGCATCGCTGGTGTCGGCATGCTGCTCGGGCTCGTGACGTTTGGCCTCGGCCGCGCCCGTCTCGGCGGCCACGGCGAGCCGCCTAAGCCAGCGGCGATCTCGGGCAACCTGATGAAGGTTGCGATCGGCGCGCTGCTGTGCGTGCCGGGAGTCTTCTTGCTGTTGAGCGAGGACAAGGCGGTCAAGACCTTGCTGATCGGCGCGATCGTCGTCGTGCTCGGCAGCTTGTTCGTGACGGCGTTGCGAGAAGAAAAGCAGCAGCGCGAGAAGATGTTCGTGCTGCTCGTGCTGTGGTTCTTCCACATGATGTTCTGGACCTTCTTCGAGCAGGCCGGCACCTCGCTGACGCTGTTCACCGACCGCAACATCGACCGCATGCTCGGCTCCTATGAGTTCCCGAGCGCGTGGGGGCAGTTCTTCAACCCGCTCTTCATCTTGGTCTTCGGCTCGTTGTTCACGCTGTTGTGGATGCGGCTGGGCAAGGTCGGCAGGGACCCGTCGATCCCCACCAAGTTCGGCTTGGCACTGGTGCAGCTCGGCGCGGGTTTCGGCGTCCTCGTGCTGGCCGCCCCCGCTGCCAGAGAGTCCGGCCTCGTGCCGCTTCTGATCCTCGTTGTCTGCTACCTGTTGCACACGACGGGCGAGCTGTGCATTTCGCCGGTCGGCCTGTCG
>SXPK01000246.1 GCA_005776365.1 Planctomycetia bacterium | reverse complement strand
TGCCGACGCTCGGCGGCGAAGACGTGCCGCAAGGGCGCATCGGCCATGCGCGGCAACCGAAAGCAGGTGACTCGTCGCCCGCTGTTGCCATGCAGGTGCCGCCAGAGGCGGTGGACTTGTCCGATGGCTTCGCGCTGCGCTTCGACGCGCGGCTGCTGAGTCGTGGCTCGGGCACATTGCTGCGGATCGGCTCGGCCATGATGGTGCGGCTCGATGAGACCGGGCGACCACACGCGCGCATTACGACTGTGGGCGAAGAAGGCCGCGGCGGCGCGACGATCACGCTGGAGTCGGCGCAAGGCCTGGCGTCCGGTCGTTGGTGCACCTTCGAGATCGCAGCCGATGGCTCGCGCGCGTGGATGTCGATCGACGGCCGTGTCGTCGCCGAGAAGCCGCAGCACGAGCGCCTGCGCCAACAGAAGGGCGATCAACTCGAACTCGCGCCGGGCGGCGAGGGATTTGCCTGCGAGGTCGACGAATTGCAGTTGTTCGCCTACTCATTCGCAGAGACGCAGCGCTTGCCCGAAGGCGCTCTCTTGCAGCAAGTCACTCGCATTGCGTTCGACACGCAGGGCGAACCGGTCGCGCCGCCCGCGATCGAGTTGAAGATGGTCTCCGACGGCCGCGTCGAAACTCTGCGCGTCGGTCCGGGAGGGGTGTTGCAATGAATCACGGTGGAGCAGCGCGTAGTGCAGCGATCGTTGCCGAGCGCGGCATCGCCCTGCTTGCGGTGCTGATGGCGTTGACGCTGTTGCTGCTGCTCGCCTTGCCATTCTCGGTGTCGATGAGCCGCGGCGCCGACGTCGCCGCGCGTTCGGTGGAAGCGCGCAAGGCTGAATTGCTGTCGGCGAGCGCGCGCGACCTGATGCTTGGTGAAGCGGCCTTGGGTCACGCCACCTACGACCAGACTCCGGACAGCGATGGCCTCGATGAGGTTCCGAGTTCGGTGCCTGAAGCGTTTGCCGCGATGCGCCAGGACGGGCTCGTGCGTTTTGGTGGCCAGGCGTGGGACATCCAGCGCAAGGCCGCGATCGAGTCGGCGACGCCGATGTTGCTGAGCAACGTGATCGGCACCACGGCGCGCACTGTTGCGGAGTTGTTGCCCGACGCGACCGAGATCACGCTGGACGATGCGAGCCGGCTGCCAGAGAGCGGCATGGTGTGGATCGACCACGAGGTGATCCGCTACGAGAGCAAGAAGTCCAACACGCTGCTCGGTTGCGAGCGTTCGCAGTTGCGAGAACTGGGCTTCGTGAAAGCCGACGAGCACCAAGTCGCGGAGACCGCGCTGGCGCTCGACTGGCGCTGCGTGCTCGCTTGCGCGTGGCCCTCGCATGGCCGCACCGGCGGCGACCATTCGCGCCGCGAACCCTTCGCGACAGTCAGCGAACTCGCCGAGATCGAGCGCGCCGGCCAAGGCGGCTTTCAGCCCGCCGAGCTCGATGCGCTGCAGAATGCCTTCACCGACGCCGCCGACATCGCGACCGCGCCGCAATGGGGCAGGCCCGAGCGCGTGTTCTACGATGTGCCGGTTGGATCGCGACGCCTCGTCGTCAAGTCGGCGCTGCACCTCGGCGCTGGCAGCACCGTGCGTCTGCGCAGTGTCGAGACGGGCGCCATCGAATACGGGCTGGTGATGACGGCGTTGACGCCGCAGAGCGCGCAAGAACTGCAGCTGCCGTCGGTCTTCGAGCTGAACCTGCTGTTTCCGGTCGCGCAGGAATGGAAGGGCATCGACACCGTCGTGGAGCCCCTCGTGCCCGCGCCGATCAACTGCAACACCGCGTCGCCGGAGTTGCTCACCGCGGTCTTCACTGGCTGTCGCCGCGCGCTCGACGTGCGCGTGCACGACGCATCCGGCGCGCGCCGCGTGGCGCCGATGGTGCCGCTGTCGAGCGCCGAGGCGCGCGACATCGCGGATCAGATCATTGCGCTGCGCGAGGTGGAGCCGATTCGCGGTTTCGAGGAACTGGCGCAGAAGGTGTGGGGTCCGCGGCTCGCTGACGCGAGTCAAGAACAGAAGCTCCGCTTGCTCTACCTCTATCGGATGCTGCTGACCGGCCGCGACAGCGTTGTGGAGATGGGCGCGGTGCCGATCACCTTCCGCTCGGGCCCGCTCGTCGGCTATCGCGCCGCGGCGGCGCTGCAGCGCAGCATCGTTGCCCCGAGCATCGCTGCGCGTCACGAACGCATCGGCGTCGCGGTCGCGCAACCAGGATTCTTGCTCGCGTCGTCGTGGCAAACGCAGGAACGGCTCGAAGAAGCCTTCCGCCTCGACCAGCGTGCGCCCTTCTGGCTGACCGGCCCCGAGAACGTCGGCGCCACTGGCGGCGGCGAAGTGGGCAATGACCCGACTTCGCGCTACGTGCCGCACGTCGTCGCGATGGCCTTCCCTGATGCAGGGCTCGGCACGAGCCGCTATCCCTCGCGCAACGAGACCGACGCTTCGATCTTCCCCGGTCCGGTGTCGGTCCGGCCCGGCGAGTGGCCGCGCAACGGTCCCGTGTCGAGCGTCGCCCGCTATGGCCACGACGCGTTCTCGACTTCGATCGACCCGCGCGGCCACGACATCGCGCGCCAAGGACCGTTCCGGGTCCGCAATACCGGCCCGCGCGATCAGAACGGTGCGCCGCAGCCGCCGCGCACCCACGAGTTGACGCACGCATTCACGCGCGCCGAGTCGAAGGGCGGCGCGGGCCGCTTCGCGATGTCGGCGTGGTTCGAGCCGCAATCGCTCGGGACCGGGGTGTTGTTGGACTACGGCACCGGCGTCAGCCAGCGCAACCGAATGGCGCTGCTCGTGCGCGACAACAAGCTCATCTACGAAGTGCTCGACGAGGCGGGACTCGATCCCGATCCGGGCCAGTCGCCAGCTGGCGTCCTGCGCACCTCGTCGCGCTGGGAGTTGCCGCTCGCCGAGCTGTCTTTGCCGCAGCGCACTGCGGTCCACGTGTCGGCGACTGCCTATTCGTCGCGGCCAACGGATCTGTCCGTCTCGATCGACGGTTTTGCCCGCGGCCAGAAGCCGTTCCGCACGCGGCTCACGGCGGCGCTCCCCGGCTATGACCCGCAGCAGAGCCCGCAGTTGCCGCCGGGCCAGGCGACCAGCGATCCGCGCTACGTCACGCTCCAGGTCGAGAGCACCCTTGGATTCCCACAACAAGGCGTGCTGCGCGTCGGCACCGAACTCTTCGAATACACCAGCATCCAAGGCAATAGCTTCGTCTGCCAACCCCTCGACTCGACCGGCGGTCGCGCCGCGCGCCAGATCGCGCGCGAGCACCGGCCGGACATTCCTGTGGATGCGAACGGACGCCCGACGATCGACCTCACCACGATTGCTCAGGGCGTCAACGTCGACCAGTTCCCCAATCACCCGAGCGGCTCTGAGGTCGAGCTCTACGGTTACTCGGGAGTGCCGTCGTCGAACACCTTGCTGTTCACGGGCAGTTCGCCGGTCGATCCGATCGGCGGCTTCGCGGTCGCGCGCGGGTTCTTGACGAGCCCGCGGCCGATCGTGCTCAGCGCACAGGGTATCCCGCCGATCCGCATCGGCATGGGCATCGACCTGACGTGGACCGGAGAACTGGAACTGGCCGACCCGAAGGTCGTGGCCTCGGGCAACCCGGCGATCGCGAGCACTGCGATCAGTGACGCATTCCCGACGCGCGGCGGCTTTGCGCTGCTGGTGCAGCGTCGCTTCCGGTTCAGCCCGCCACTCGGCCAAGTCGCGGCGCAAGTGCTCGCGGGCGGCGTCGAGGTGATTCGCTACACCAGCCGCAACGGCAACAAGCTCACCGGCATCCAGCGCGCGGTGATCCTGCCCGGCAACAACAGCCAGATCGGCCAGCAGTACTTCGACGGCCAGCCGAGCCAGTTCGTCACGGACTGGGACGACAACTTCATGGACCCGCGCGTGCAGCCGCCGCTTCGGTGGGATCTGGACCCGATGCGGATGCTCAACGTCGTGCCGATCTCGATCCCGCTGCAGAACGCCGCGAACATCGCTGATCCGATCGCGACCGGCACGACGGAATGGGTGCAGTTGTTCCCGCGGTCGCTGCCGAACGACACGGAGTGGGTTCGCTACGACGCGGTGGTCGAGCGCACGCACATCGTGCGCGCGTTCCGCGGCGCCTGGGAGAGCACGAGGGTGGCGTTGACCAATCAGTTCGCGCTCGACGATGTGCAGGTTGGACCGCTGGGCCCGGTCGGCGGCAGCGCGCCGAGCGCGCAGACCCCGTGGCCCGCGGTCGTCTCGACCAGCGGTTACATCGGCTACATCCCCAAGCTCGAGAGCGACTACCCGCAGATCCTCTTTGCGCGGCAGGCGCTCGGGTTCCGCGGTGACCCGTTCACCCGCACGTCTTCGCATGCGCATCCAAACAGCATTGCGATGCCGTGCCATCGCCTCGATCTGTGGTGGGGCAACTTTGGCGCGATGACCGGCCGGCCAGGCCGACACGATCGAGTCGCGCTCGTGCAGGGCTCGGCGGCGAGCGGCACGCAAAGGCCGCCGGTCGAGTGGCACACCGTCAACTGGTCGGTGCGCGATTACACCGGCGACCTGCAGCTGCAGAACCCACCGGCCGAACGCACGAGCCCGGACCCATTCCAGTTGTTCGCATTCCAAGGCCCGGTCCAGATCCTGATCCGCGGCCAGCAGCGCGGGCAACCGATCACCGACGTGCGCGTCGTCGACCGCCTCGTGAAGTTCCCGAGCGGAGAGTTGCCGGCGGCCGCGGCCGATGCCGTCGTGTGCGGCGGCAACAGCAGCGGCGGCGAGACCGTCGCGGGCGCAGTCGACGAGATCAGCGTCGCAGACCATTGCGCGGCGGACCTCGTCGTCGACGAGGAGTTTGCGGACCAAGCGCAGCAGTTCCTCGTTCGGCCCTCGGCCTACGCGGCGGCGCATGGCCTCGTCTACGTCAATGCCGACTTGACCACGGACTACCCGGCATCGGGCGGGCTGGTGCAGATCGACGACGAGATCCTCGCTTACCAGGGTCATGCCAATGGTTCCTTCCAGGTCGCGCGCAACGGACGCGGCCTCTTGGGCACCAAACCGAGCGGCCATGATCGCGGTGCGCGCATGCGCTTCTTGACGCATCGGCCGGCGGGCATCACGACGGCGCAGGTGTCGCCGCGCAGCGAGAAGATCCAACTGCAAGCCGCTGGCGCGATGCCGCGGCAATTTGGCAGCGTGTTGCTGAACCGCACCGAGATCGCGCACTACACGTGGTCGCGCACGCTCGGTACGGGCATCGCGCTCGAGATGCCGCGTCACTTTCCGCCCGGCGAGGATGGCGACACGATGGCGGCGCGTGGCCTGTTCCGCGGGCGCTTTGGCACCGCGCCCACGAGCGTCGGCGCCAGCGAACCAGTCATCTTCATGCCGGTGCGCTATTGGGACCGGCACGTAGAGCGAAGTGACGACCCGGAGCAGTCCTACTTCCAGTTGACGATGCGCGAGGCGCCGAGCTACTTCCGCAGCGTGCGTTGGGAAGAAGAAACGACGGACCCGACCGTCGACGTCCGCCTCTTCATGCGGGCCGATGCGAGACAGCAGTGGCGTGACGATCCCAAGCTCTCGCCGTGGCTGCGCGAACTCGAGCGTTCGACTGGCGACAGCGACGCGAAGGTCCTCGACCTGCAGGCGACGCAACTCGAGTTGCGCTTCGTCACCATCTACTCACCCGGCTGCCTCGATCTGCAGACCTACCGCGCGCACGGATGGAAGACCGCGCCGAAAGTCCGCAGCGTCGAACTCGAATACGAAGGCGAGTCGCGCATCGTTCGCGAGACAGGGAGTTGGCGATGAAGGCGCCAGGTGTCGATCGACGCGAGCGCCGCGAGGCGGGCTTCACGCTCATTGAGTTGCTCGTCGTGCTCGGGATCCTGACCGGATTTCTGGCGATGCTCGTGCAGTTCGTCGACTCCGGCATCCGGTTGTTCGACGAAGGCGAGTCCGGGCAGGCGCTCGCGGATCGAGCCGAGGCGGCGCGGGTCGCGGTCGAGCGCGAGATCCGTGCGGTGACCGCCGATGCCCGCAAGCTCGACGGCGGCGTCCCGGACGATCGGTTCCTCGTGCAACGGCTCGCGATCGGCCTGCCGGGGCGGCTGTCGTCGACGGACGACAAGGCCTTTGTGTTGCGCGCGGGCGTCGCATTCGCGCCGGCGGTCGAGGAGCGATTGCAGGAAGACGCGTTGTTCGTGCAGGCCGCCGTGGAACTCGGCAAGGATGCTGAGCCCGCTTCGGTGAAGGAGCGCGCCAGCCAGCTGAAGGCGACGGCGGGCCTGCGCGGGCGCGGGCGTGTGCTGATCGCGCAGTGGCCGCAGACCTCCGACGGCGCGCTCGTAGAACTGCGCATCGGGCGGTTCTTGCTCGACCAGACGATCTCGCTCGATCCGGAGCGCGTCGTCGACCCGTTCTTGGTCGTCGTGCCCGGCAGCGCGGAGTTGCCGACGCTTGCCGTGCACGCGAACACCGAGTTGCTGGTCGGCGGTCTGCTCTATGCGGATCTGGAGATGTGGTCGCAGTCGACTGAGACTTGGACTGCGTCGGGCACCGCCGGGCCGGAGACGGTCTGGGACTCGGCGCGCGCCGGTTGGTTGTCCGATCCCGCGTTCGGCGAGCCGTGGCGGTTCGACCGCGACGAAACGAGCCTCGACAGCCCGACCGACGACATCCACCCCAGAGCCGTGCGCGTGACGCTGGTCGTCGCGGCAGAAGAAGGGCGGCCCAAGGAAGGCATCCTTGCAGAACCGATCGAGGCCGATTCGACGGTGGTCGAACTCGTCAACGGTGAGCGCTTCCCAGGCGCGTTGACCGGCGGCTGGTGCAAGATCGAGGGCGAGTGGATTCGTTACGCGGAGCGTCGCGGCGACGAACTTCGCGGTTGCCGGCGCGGACAGCGCGGCACGAAGTCGAAGCCGCACGGCTCGTCGAGCGTCGTGCGCGTCGGGCGGACGGTGCAGTTCACCGTCGCGTTCCCGCACGCGAAGGACGATTGGAATGGTTGAGCGCACGACTCGCCGCAACCGACGCGACGCGGGCTTCACGCTCGCCGAGATGCTCGTTGCGTTGTCGATCCTCGCTATCGGCGTGACGACCTTGCTCGCGGCGCTCTCCGACAGTCTGTCGCTGCGGCGGACGACCGATGCGCGACTGGTTGCACAGGAGGCTGTAGACGACTTCTTGCACCGGCTGGCGCAAGGCGGGCTGAAGCTTCGTGACGGCGCTGACTCGCCCTTCGACGTCGAACTCGCCGCGCCGGCGCCGCAGCCGCTCGATGGCGCTCCTGGCATGTCTGCTGCTTGCACGCTTGAGTTCGACGAAAACCGTCCAGACGTCGCGCTTGCTAGGGTGCGCATCACGTGGCTCGAAGGCGGCGAGACCGTCGCCGAAGAGTTCTTGCGCGTGCTACCGCGGCAACTGCCGCTTTCGGCGCGCATCCGCGCGTTCCGCTCAGAACACGTCCGTCCGAGGTGATCCGATGCGAATTGCTCCTCTAGTTGTGTTCCTGTCCACGCTCGCGGCGCTGTGCGCAGAGGCCACCGCGCAGGCGCTGCAGATGGCCGATGGTCAGGTGCTGCTCGCGCAAGTGGAAGAGGCCTACGGCGAAGGCCTGCGCATCAAGCGCCTCGACAATGGTGGCACGTTGGAGTTGCGCTGGGACCAGCTGTCGCCCAATTGTTCGCGACGCATTCAGCAGGCCTACGCGCTCGTTGCCGACGACCAGGGTGAGATCACGGTGCAGGTGCACGAAGTGCGCTACCTGCTGAATGGCTCGCCACAGACTGTGATCGGTGTGCTCGTCGACGCGCAGAACACCTCGACGATGGTGGTGCAGCAGAAGGGCGTGCAGTTCCGCATCCCACGCACCGAGATCACCGGCATTCGGCAGATCGAGGTCCCGGTCTCGCAGGCGCTGACGCCGGACGAGTTCTATGGCAAACGTCTCGTGGAGATCGCGCCGGCAGAGAACGCTGACCTGCACGCGCAGTTGGCCGACGAGTTGATTCGCGTCCGCGACTACGCGCGCGCGGTCGAGCACTTGCAGAAGGCCAAGGACCTTGGCAACTCGCGCGCACCAGAACGGATCGCGCCGCAGTTGGAACGCGCCAAGCTCTATGTCGGCGCCAAGAAGGAGCGTGATCTGCTGGACTCGATCCAGGTTTCGCGGACCCGCGGAACGCCACGCGACTTCAAGCTAGGCCGCGAGCTGATCGTGCGATTCGCCAAGGAGTTTCCGCAGTCGAGGCTCAAAGCCGATCTCGACGCTGAGACGCGGCGTTTCGAAGAGGCGCGCACTCGATACTTCAGTCAGCAGGTTGCGGACCGCTGGCGCGATTCGATCCAGACGGTCGCAGACAAGAAGCTGCAGGAGACCGACGTCACGCTGTCCGCCGCCCGCGAGTATGCCGAGAGCAAGATGACGGACGACATCGCGGCCTACGTCGCCAAACGGTTCGAGCTCGAGGTCGAAGAGGTCAACTCGCTGTTCACGCTCCGCGACAAGTATGCGCTCGGTCGGCGCACCGACCACTTCTCCTATGGCATCGGTTCGTGGGTGATGGGCGAAGTGGCGATCCTGAAGTCGACCAAGCAAGGCGCGGCGAACGACCAGACCGAGAAGGACCCGGCGCAGGCTCGCGAGTTGGATCGCATTCAACGAGCGATCAGCAAGATGATGGAGCAACGCCGCAGCGCCGCCGGCGGCGGCCAGCAGTCGCAGCAGCGCGAGCAGACTGACGAAGAATGGTGGGCCTCCCAGGATCGCAGCGACCGCGTCGGTTGGTTGCGCGCCTACTACGCGGAGTTCGGCGGCAAGCTGACGCTGGTTTCGGCCTACACGCAGCCTTGTTTTGCCTGCTCGGCGCTCGGCACGCAGACCGAGTTCGAGCCGCAGACCAACAAGGTCGTGAAGGCGAAGTGCTATCTCTGCCACGGAACGAAGTGGACCCGCACCTTCAAGGCATACTGAGCCGCCGAGCCGAAGCGCTCCGGCTCGTCGCGTTCGTCGCGCTCGTTGCTGCTTGCGGCGGCCCCAAGCGACAGCCGGTGACGCCGCGAGCCAAGCCGCTTCCTGACGTCACGCAGGTGGTGCAGCCGCCGCAGCGGCCGCCGTCGGTTTCTGACTACGGGCCCGACATCCTGCTGCCAGCCGACTCCGCCCCCGACGCCGAGGTCGCGCGCATCGGCGACACCTCGCTTCGCCAGAGCCAGGCATTTGCGCGCCTGCTGTCCGCGGACCCCAAGCTCGCGCTGTCGGCCGTCGACCTATTGGTCTTCGACGTGCTGATCGCCCGGCATGCCCGCGAGTTCGAGATCCGGGCGCCGAACGAGCGCGTGCGCGCGCTCGCCGAAGAGGAGGAGCGCAAGCTGCGCGAGCAGGTCGACCTCGAACTCGGGGCCAAAGTTTCCTTCCAGGACTACGTCTGGCGGATCTTCGGCATGCGGCTCGAGGACTGGCGCAGGACCGCCGAGTTGCGCACCGCGCAGCGTCTCTACCAGGGCTACGTGATCCGTTACCTTGCCCTGCGCGAGGATCGGGTCGTGGTTCGCTACATCGCCAACAAGGACGAGAAGGCGCTGTTCGACGCCGCGGAGAAGGTCCGCCAGGGCGCGGACTTCGCAACCCTGGCGCTGCGCCTGTCCGAGGACCCGCTGCGCCGCGAAGGTGGTCTGCTGCCAGCGTTCTCGGCGCAGTTCCCGCACCCGGTCACCAAGGTTGGCATCAGCATGCAACCTGGGGCCTTGTCGGATGTGTTCGAACACACCGTTGGCGACGAGCGGCGGTTCTATCTGGTCTATTGCCTGGATCGCTTGCCGGGTCGGGACATCGCCTTTGCCGACGTCCAGTTGGAGATCGACCAGGACCTCGAGAAGCGGCCGCTGTCGCCGATCGAGACCAACGCCTACACGCTGCGCTGGCGTGGCGCACTCGAAGCGAAGAGCACCGATGAAAAGCAGGATGCTCCGCGATAGAAGGCTTCGTCCATGGACGACATCATGCGGGATGCATCCGCAGAAGCCGGGGTTCAGCCGGCATCGGATCGATCGCGGACCCTCCTCGGCGCTGACGGCAGCCGCGTCGACGTGGTCGCAGACGCGGGCACGGACGGCGACGATGGCCCTCGCAATGCGCGAGAGCTTGCGGCGATGCTGCTTTCGCGCGGGACCAACGACATGACATCGCTGCAAGGCGGCGATGGCGAGCCTGACGCGGATCCGCGCCAGCCCGAGGCGCCGAAGGATCGGCTGCTGCCCGAGTTGCCGATCGAGCCCGAGGTGCCGATCGAGCCCGAGTTGCCGATCGAGCCCGAGGTCGTGCCCATTCCCACGGAAGGAATCTCCGCCGAAGCGGCGGCTGCTGCGGTTGCGGCCGAAGAAGACCAACTCGAACTCGACGAGTCGCTGGCGGTCGAAGGCGAAGACGGCTTGCCGCCGGTGCCCGCATTGGCGGACGCCGAAGCGGTCGCGCGCATGATGTTCGTGCTGCTGCTGTCGCAGCGCGATGGCCTCTCGGTGTTCCGCATCGCGCAGGCCTGCAACGTGACGCAGAAGCTCGTCGAAGCCGCGCTTTGCCCGCTGCAGCAGTGGCTCGACCAAGCGCAGTTGCCGGTCGAAGTCGCGCGCGCCGGTGAGTCAGTCAAGTTGCTGTCGCGGCCAGATGTGTTCCCGTTCTTGCAGCGACTTCGCGGCGTCAAGCGGATGGAGAAACTGTCTCCCGCTGCGCTCGAGACGTTGGCGGTGATCGCCTATCGCCAGCCGGTGATGCGCGGTGAGATCGAGGCCATTCGCGGCGTGAAGGCAGGACCCATGCTGCGCACGCTGCTGCAACACAAGCTCGTGCGCGTCACCGGCCGCGCCGACGTGCCGGGTCGGCCGCTCCAGTACGGCACCACCGAGCAGTTCTTGGAACGCTTCGGTCTCTCGTCGTTGCAGGAGTTGCCGAGCGTAAAAGAGTGGAAACAGATCAGCTGATCGCGACGCCTCCGCAGCAGTGAGGGTCGCTGAGCGAAAGACGCCGGTTGCGCCGAAGGCCGCCGGCGTCTTTCTTTTGAAGGCCATGAACTCGCGCCATCCCACGTCCTCGCCGACGCGTCATGCCCTGGTCGGGATCTTGCTGTTCACCGCGGCGTGCGGCGGCGGTGGCGGCGGTGATGGTGGCGGCACGGATCCACAGCCCCAGAACACGGCGCCGCAGATCCAAGTGCCGCAAGGTCTCTCCGGCATCGCGCCGCGGTTGACTTGGGTGCTGCCGGCGACAGGAACGGCGACCGCGACGTTCACTGCGACCGATGCCGATGGCGACCCCTTGTTCTGGCAGGTTGCGGGCTCAGGAGCAGAGATGGCCGCCGCTGGTGTCCTGGCCCCGAGTTCTGCCGCTGGACCCTCGATCGACATCGATCTGCTCGTGGTCGGGGCCGCCGCGGCGGTGACCTTCGACGTCTTGGTGCAAGACGGCGTTGCAACCGCAAGCCTTGAAGTCACGGTGCAGCGTGCCGCTGCGCCGACGATTCTGGGCGTCTCGCCCTCATCTGCGTTCTCGGGTCAGCCGACGGATGTGAGCGTAACGGGCTCCAACCTCACGCTCGCTGGCAGCGCTCAGGCCGAGGTGCGTTTTGGCGGGGCGCTCGCGACCAACATCGTCGCGCAACAAGACGGCTCGTTGGCATGCCGAACGCCGTCGATTGGCGCTGCCGGTCCGAGTGTCGTGGCCGTCAGCAACGCGGAAGGCAGTAGCCAACTGCCGTCGTCCGCGTTTTTGATGATGCCCTACCCGCCGCAACTCGCCGCGACCGACCTTCGCGTCGATGCGGGTGCAGTCGGGCTTGCAACGCAGATCGAACTCGCTTCCGAAGACGACTTCATCGATGTCGCTTTCGTCGCCGGCGGGGCCTACCACTGCCGGTCCGCGGACGGCGGCGCGACGTACTCAGTGCCCACCTTGCTGTCGTCGGGCGAGGCGGTGAGCGGGATTTGCGTCGTCGCCCAAGGCAGTCTGGTTCGGGTTGCTTGGATCGGCGACACGCAGCAGTCGTGGGTCGCTCGCTCGAGCGATGGCGGTACCACGTTTCTGCCAGCGACGCGCGTGGACGCAGGCGGCCAGCCCGTCTCGGGCCTGCGGCTTTGCGCCGATGGCCAGCGCGTGCACCTCGCGTGGCTCTCGGGCAGCGTGGGGCTGAACCAGTCGCGCGTCGTGCTCGCATCCTCGGCGGACGGCGGCGCCACGTTTGCAGTCCCGCTTGGCGTCTCATCGGGCACGCAGAATCAGCATGCAGTCGAGGTTGGCTGTCGTGGCGCGCTGCTTTGCGTGGCATGGCTCGATGACCGGCAAGGCTCTGCGTTTCGCGGCGTCTACGCGGCGCGCTCGGCGGATGGCGGCGTGGCATTCTCTGCGGCCCAGCGACTCAGCGTGCAGAACGATCGCGCCACGGAACTTGGCTTTGCGACCCATGGAGCCGTCGCGGATGTCGCGTTCGTGACCCTTCTTTACGGCGTCTGGCACAACCGTTCCGTCGACATGGGACTCACCTGGCGGCTGCCCGAAACGCAGGTGCGCGGCATGGAGGACGGTGTGCCAACGACGCCGCGCGTGCATGCGCACGGCGATCGCGTCTACGTTGCCTGGATCACGGACGGTCTTGCCGTGCGGCTTGCGCGCAGCAGCGATGGTGGAGCGACCTTTCCTGCGCGAACGCGACTCGACTCGGCACTCGCGCCGGTCTCCGGCCTCGAACTCGACGGCGCGGGCGACTACGTCACGGCAGCGTGGCTGTCAGGCGACGCGTCGGCATCGGCGGTGCGCGCAGCAGTTGCGACTTCTGCCGATCGCGGCGGGGCCTGGCGACCCGAACAGGGCGGCGGCGACGGCGCCGACAACCAAGGCGGATTGCGAATGCGTCAGTCTGGCGCACGCATCGCCCTCGGGTTTCTAGAACGGCGGACCTTGGCAACCGGCGCCTACGTCAACGCGAACCAGCCCTGACCTGCACCAAGGCCGTTGCGAACTCTTGCGGGCGGCAACGTGCCCGCTATCGTCCTCGGCCCTGACATCGGTCCCGGTCGTCTAGTCCGGCCCAGGACACTGGATTTTCATTCCAGTAACACGGGTTCAAATCCCGTCCGGGATACCAAACGGGCCCGTCGGCAGACGCCGACGGGTCCGGTCTTTTTTTGCGCGGCGGCGTCCGATGCACCGCGCGACTCCACCAACGTGCGGCTTTGACGAAGGGCGGCGAGGACCTGCTGCACTTGCTCGTTCGCGCGGCAGCGCTGCGCGGCGATGCCCCGTTCTTCGCGGCGTCGGGTGAGACGGTATCGGCGCGCGAACTGCTGCAACGCGTCGAGGCCTTGGCGCGCGGACTGCTGGCGCGCGGATTTGCCCCTGGCGATCGTCTTGCGATTCACTTGCACCGCTGCATCGATGAGGCGGTTGCGCTGCTGGCCGCAGCGGTCGCCGGCGGCATCGCCGTGCCGATCCACCAGAAGCTCAAGGACGCGCAGGTCGAGCACGTTCTGTTGGATTGTTCGCCGTGGGGCGTGGTGACGAGCGCCACCAAAGGCACGCTGCTCCTCGATCAAGCCCGACTGCTCTTTGGACGGCGCGTGTTCGTCGTCGACGGCGCCGTCCAGGATGGCCGATGGGAGCCGCTGTCGGCGCTCGCCGTTGCGAGCGGGCCGCTGCCATCACCCGTGCCGACGGCGCCTGCGATCTTGCTCTACACGAGCGGCAGCACGGGCCTCGCAAAGGGAGTGCTGCAGAGCCACCAGAACCTCGTGCGCGGCGCGCGCATCGTCGCGGGCTACTTGGGCATCACCAGTGAGGACCACGTGCTTGCGGTGCTGCCGTTCTCGTTTGACTACGGGCTCAATCAGTTGCTTGCATCGCTGTGGGGAGGTTGCCGCGTGACTGCTGCGGACTTCTTGGGTCTTGGCGAACTCGCCCTTCTGCTGCGCAACGTGCGACCGACGGGGCTCGCGGGCGTGCCGTCCCTGTGGCACGACTGCGCGCGCGGTCTTGCGAGCGGTGCGCTTTCGGCTGCCGACGGCGCGAGTCTCCGCTACGTGACGAACAGCGGTGGCCGCCTCGCGTTGCCCGACCTGCTTGCGTTGCGCGCATGCTGGCCGCACGTCGACGTGTTCGCGATGTATGGTCTCACGGAGGCCTTCCGCAGCGCGTTCCTCGATCCATCTCGCATCGACGAGCGGCCAGACAGCTTTGGTCGCGCACTGCCTGGCGTCGAACTGCTGCTCGTGGATCCGTCGACGGGCGCGTTGGTGGAAGGCGCAGGCACCGGCGAACTGGTGCACGCTGGCGAGTTGGTTGCCTCCGGCTACTGGAACTGCCCCGACGCCACGGCGCAGCGCTTTCGTCCTGACCCGCGCGGCACTGGCGCGACCGTCGTCTACAGCGGCGATCTCGTGCGCCGCGACCAAGAAGGGCTGCACTACTTCGTCGCGCGCAACGACCGCATGCTGAAGGTGCAGGGTCACCGCGTCTCGCCCGACGAGGTCGCGCAAGGCGTTCACGGCTGCATTGGCGTCGGTGAAGTGGCGACGCTCGGGCTTGCCGGCGGCGCGCTGGGGCACCGCATCGTGGTCGTCGTCAGCGGCGACCCTTTCGACACCGACTTGCCGCAGCGCGTGCTGCGCCAGTGCCGCGCCAGGCTGCCTGCCTACATGGTTCCCACCGCGGTCAAGGTGCTCGACGAATTGCCACACACGCAGAACGGCAAGATCGACCTGCCGCGCCTTCAACGAGACCTCGAGTGCACCGACACGAACTGACTGCGTTGTTGCGCCGCTACGGCCAGCGTGACGCCGCCTCCTTGGCCATCGCCGAGCGCTTTGTTGCCTTCGTGGCTTCGCGCGACGACTGCCTCCTGCGCAGCTGCGCTCCGGGCCACATCACCGCATCGGCGTGGATCTGGTCCGCGGACCGGCAATCGTGCCTGCTCACGCACCACAGAAAGCTCGATCGCTGGCTCCAGCTTGGTGGCCATGTCGACGGCGAGGCTCGGGTGCACTTCGCGGCCTTGCGCGAGGCGCAGGAGGAGTCGGGCATGCACCGCTTCGACTTGCTTGCCCCCGCCGCTGAGATCGCCCCGCTCGACCTCGATGTGCACACGATCCCGGCGCGCAAGGACGAGCCTGAGCACCTGCACTGGGATGTGCGCTTTTTGTTCTGCTGCGCTCCGGGCCAGGAACTCGTGCTGTCGTCGGAGTCCAAGGCCTTGCGGTGGGTGCGTCGAAGGGACCTGGCCGACTTCGTTGCTGAAGAGAGCGTGCTGCGCCTGGAACGGACGGCCGCGATTTGGGAGGCGAATGACGGCGCCCGCGCGATCGCGGCGTGTCGCCTGTAGCGGCGGCTACGGCATCGGTGCGACAATCGGAGGATGCCCCTTCTGCGTCTGATCCCGCTCCGGCTGTTGTTCGTGCTGCTGGCCGGGGTGGCGCTCGCGTTTTGCGGTCAGGGCGCGGGTTGGTGGACCGGCGCGAGCCCAAACGATCAGGGCGCGACAACGGACGCCGCGACCAGACCCAATGCGACGCCGGATCGGGACAGTGCATCTGCGTCTGGAGTGAAAGACGTCATGCCGCGGGCCGAGGCATCGCCGCGGTCCGACGCGGCGACTGCGACCGACCCAGCGGCCCAAGATCGCGCTGCGGCGGCCGCGGCGGCCGCGGCCGCCGCAGCCGATCGAGCTGGCGCGATCCTCGCGCTGGACGCCGGTCTGCTGGCGCGGGTCGAGGCAGTCGCGGCGCTGGTGCGGCGCGGTGCCTTCCATGCAGCATGCGACGCGATCCGTGAACTCGAGCCGGAGTCGCGGCCCGAACCGGCTGCTGCACTGCGTGGCATCGCCCTCGCCGCCGGTTGGCCTCTTCTATCGGGCGGCGTGCGCGATCCAGCGCCATTCGAGCCGACCACGCTCTCGTTGCAGGGACGACTCGTCCGGACGTCGAAGGACGCTGTCGCGGCGCGAGTGCTTGCGCAAAGCGGCGCTGACGCGACCTTGCGCCTTGCCGGCCCCCTCGGCGTGACGTTCCCAAAGTTTCCCATGCATCGACTCGAACCCGATTCGGTGCGCGCCGACGAGGCCACCGAGCTTGGCTTCGCGGCATACGCAACTGCCGACTACGAGGCCGCGCGCGTGTGGTGCGCGATCGCGATCAGCAGGAGCCGAGACATCTCGCCGCGCACCGATCAACTGAAGGCCCTCTTGCGATGACCACAGCCGTTCCGAATCCCAAGCGTCCAAAGGTC
>SXPK01000245.1 GCA_005776365.1 Planctomycetia bacterium | reverse complement strand
GCCGTGGCCGGCCTGATCATCACCGCGGTCAACCTGATCGGCGGCATCTGCGTCGGCCTGATGCGCGGCTGGGACGTCGACCAGGCGGTCCGCACCTACTCGATCCTGTCGATCGGCGACGGCCTCGTGTCGCAGATCCCGGGCCTGATGGTGTCCACCGCTTCAGGCATCCTCGTGACGAAGGGCGCCAGCGAAGATGGCATCGGGCACGAAATGGGCCAGCAGATGTTCAAGAGCGGTCGCTCGCTGCGCAGCGTCGCCGCGGTGCTCGGCATCATGGCCTTCTTGCCTGGCATGCCTTCGCTGCTGTTCTTCCTCGCCGCGGCGTGGCTGCTGTTCTGCGCTCAATCCGTGGAGACCAAGGTAAAGGCCGAGAAGGCCGCTGCCGAGGCCGCAGAAGCGCAGCCGACAACCGGCGAAGCAGCGCAAGCGCCGATCGAAGACCTGCTGACCGTCGACCGTCTCGGCATCGAGATCGGCTATCGCCTCATCGGCCTCGTCGAGCCCGGTCGCCACGGCGGCTTGCTCGATCACATCCGCTCGGTGCGCCGCCAGTTTGCGCAAAACCTCGGGCTGGTCGTGCCGCCGATCCGCGTGCGCGACAACGTGCAGCTCGACCCCAACGCCTATCGCATCGTGCTCGGCGGCCAAGAAGTCGCGCGCGGCGATCTGCGCGCCGGCCACTACCTCGCGATGGACCCAAGCGGTTCGCTGCCGGCGATCCCCGGAGTCGAGACGATCGAACCCGCGTTCGGCCTGCCCGCGCGTTGGATCCCCGAGAGCGAGAAGGACCGCGCCGAGATCCGCGGCTACACGGTCATCGACGCGCCATCGGTGCTCGTCACTCACCTCACCGAAGCGCTCAAGAAGATCGCCGGCGAGCTGCTGTCGCGCGACGACGTGAAGTCCTTGCTCGAAAACCTCAAGAAGACTTCGCCCGCGGTCATCGAAGAGCTGATCCCGAGCCAACTCTCGGTCGGACAAGTACAGCGCATCCTGTCGAGCCTGCTCAAGGAAGGCGTGCCGATCCGCAACCTGCAGACGATTCTAGAATCGCTTGCCGATGCGTGCGTCGACAGCAAGGATCCGAGCAAGCTGGTCGAACACGTTCGCTCACGCATCGCGCGCACGATCGTCGAGCCGCATCTCGACCCGCAGGGCACGCTGCACGCCGCGTTCTTGGACCCGGACCTCGAGCGCACGCTCGCCGAAGCGCTGTCAGGCCAAGAGGGAATCGGCAACCTGCCCAACGGCTTCCTCGGCCGCTTCGTCGACAGCACCGCGAACGCGCTCGCCGACATGGCGAAGAAGGGCCGCGATCCGGTCTTGGTCACGCGCGCGACGCTGCGGCCGTTCTTGGCCGAAGCGATCGCCGGCGTGATCCCCAACGCCGCGGTCCTCAGCTACCAGGAGACCGCGCCCGCCAAGCGCATCGAGACCACGCAGCGCATCGCCGTCGCGGCGAGCGCCTGATCCGCACCACGTAGAAGCCACTCCAGAGATCCCCCATGTTGCTCAAGCGAATCGAAGCCCAAACACTGCAGAAAGCGCTCGACCGCGTCCGCGAGGAGTGCGGCGACGACGCGCTGGTCGTCGAGACGCGGCCCACCAACAAGGGTTTTCTTGTCGTCGCTGCAAAGCCGCAGACCGAACTCGACGGGCGCGACCAAGCGGGCCGCGTGCAAGTGACCGCATCGCGTTGGACGCCGGGCTTCGCGCCACTCGCGCAGAAGGCCGAGGACTTCGGCATCTCGCCGCGCATCCTCAAGGCCGTCGAAAACGCGCTGCTCGGAACCAAGGTCGAGATGTCGCGCAGCGGCGACCCCGCGTTGCCAAATCTGTCGGCACGCGTGCTCGCGGCATTGCTGCCCATCGAGTCGCGCTTCGAAGGCCGCGACGTTCATCCCGACTTCCGCACGATCGCGTTCGTCGGCCCAACCGGCGTCGGCAAGACGACGACGCTCGGCAAGCTCGCCGCGCGCGCCGTCAAGCAGGGCCAGGACATCGCGATCGTCACCGTCGACACGTATCGCGTCGCCGCCGTCGAACAACTGCGCGCCTTCGCGGACCTGCTCGCGGTGCCGATGGAAGTCGCATTCACGCCGCAGGACCTTCGCCGCACGCTGCAGAAGTTTGCCGACAAGGACCGCGTCTACATCGACACGACGGGCCGCAGCCCGCTCGACCGCGACGCGCTTGCGCAAGCCCACGCCGCGCTGCCGGGCACGGACATCGCGCGGTTGCTGTGTCTCCCCGCTGCTTCGCGCCGCAAGGATGCGGACGCGGTGATCGACGCGCACGATCGCGCCGGCATTCACGGCGTGTGCATCACGAAGTGGGACGAGACCAAGATGCCAGGCGAGTCGCTGTCCGCGGTCGTTGAGCGCGGCTTGAAGCTGTCGCACGTCACGATCGGGCAGGAAGTGCCGTCGGACATCGCCGAGGCCGATGCGATGGAACTGGCGCGCGCGGCCTTCGACCTCGGTGCGGAGACGCGACGATGAACGCACGGACGGCGGGTCAGTTGGATGGCTTGCGCGCAATGGCTGCGCAGGCAAAGGCGGGTGCGGCGTCTGCTGTTGCGAATGGCGCGGCGGGCGCCGATGCGGGCGCGGGAGCGGGAGCGGGAATCGCTTCCGGGCTCTCGAAGTCGATCCCCGACGCTGCGGCTACTCTTGCCTCGGTTGCTGCGGGCAACGCAAGGACGGAAGCGCCACTGTCGCGCCTCGCGCATGCTGCGAAATCTGCTGCCGCGAATAGCAACACGCCGCGCCGCGCGCCCAAGATCCCCTTCGTCGCGATCACCGGCGCCAAAGGCGGCGTAGGCAAGACCGTCATCGCGACCAACCTCGCGCTGCTGCTCGCGCAGCAGGGCTACAAGACGCTGCTCGTCGACCTCGACCCCTCATGCGGCAACGTCGACGTGCACCTGCGCATCGCGCGCGCGCGTTCGCTCGACGACGTCGCGACCGGAATGTGCGCGCCGCACGAAGCGATCTACGAGGCGCCGTTTGGCCTGCGCGTGCTCGCCGGCAAGAGCGGGTCTTCG
>SXPK01000244.1 GCA_005776365.1 Planctomycetia bacterium | reverse complement strand
GTCTCGACCTTGATGCACACCGAGTCCTCGTCGTCGAACTTGATGATGCCGGCGTTGTCGACGAAGACCGAGACGCAGAAGTCGCGCTTCAGCGTGTTGGTCACATGCGCGATCGTCGACTTGAGCAAGTTCTCGATGACCTTGCCTTCGAACCGCACGCGGCCCGTCAGCGTCTTGTGCTTGCAGTGCTCGGACCAAGTCTGCGCGATCGTCTCGAGCTCCATGCGCTTGGGCGCGCGGCCGAGTTGCGCGAAGTGGCGCTGCACTGCGAGCATCTCGTTGGCGTCGAGCGCGAGGCCGCCGTCCTTGCTCAGTTGCTCGAGACCTTGTGCGTCGAGGTGGGCGAGCGGGATCGGGTGCGGCGACAGGTCGGCCTTCTGGCTGCTCTTTGGCAATTGCTCGGGCAATGCGTCGGCGAGCACGTCGTTGACGACCGCGTTCGCAAGTGCGCGCCGCGAGCCGGCGAGCAGGTCCTGCTTCTCGACGCCGGCGACGTCGTAGACGCGATAGGTCGCGGCATCGACGACACGAAGGCCAAGGTCGGCGAGAGCTTTCTGCACCGAGTGCGCAGCCGGGTCCGTCACGCCCGCCCGCAACAGGATGCTGACGCGGTGCACGCCTGGAGTCGGGCGCGGGTTCTCGGCGCCGGGCGCATGCACCGTGAAGGTTTCCAGCACCGGGTCGGCGAGGACCGCACGCGCAAACTGGCGGACCTGGGAATCGCTCAGTTCTGGGCCGAGGAGAAAGCCGCGGCGGCTGCGCACGGACGTCGGGTTCAGTCCCGTACGTTCGAGGGCCTTTTGACCAAAACGGCCCGCCGGATCGGGCTCCGAATCACGAACTTGCACCTCGATACGCCAAGCCTGCATGGGGGAAGGACGATGCCCAAGGGTCGCGGGTGGCGCAAGGGTTCGCGGCGGTTCCCGGCACGGTGTCCTTCGTCGCCAGCAACGTCGCTCTGGCGGCCCCCGGAGCCTTGGCGGTAGGCTCTGCGCCCCGATGTCCGAATCCGCACCGCGTTCCCCAGTTCCTGACGCGTTGGCCTTCGAACGGCCGCTGCTGGAACTCGAGCACAAGATCAAGGAGTTGCGTGCCCTGTCCGCGGGCACCCACTTCGAACTTGCTGGTGAGATCGAGAGCCTGGAGGAACGGCTCAGAAAGCAGACTTCCGAGACCTATGCGCAGCTGTCAGCTTGGGAACGCGTCAACGTCGCGCGCCATGCCGAACGGCCGCTGACCTCGGATTACATCCAGATGATGCTGGACGACTTCGTGGAACTGCATGGGGATCGAGTCTTCGGCGACGACCGGGCGATCGTGACCGGGCTCGCGACCATGGGGGGGCTCCGGTTCTTGCTGGTCGGACACCGCAAGGGCAAGACGGTGAAGGACCGCCTGGCCTGCAATTTCGGCTGCGCTCACCCCGAGGGTTACCGCAAGGCACTGCAGAAGATGCGGCTTGCCGAGAAGCTGAAGCTGCCGATCGTGACCTTCATCAACACGCCGGGAGCCTATCCGGGCATTGGCGCCGAAGAGCGGGGCCAGGCCGCCGCGATCGCCCAGAACATCCTGGAGATGTTCGACCTGAAAGTTCCGATCGTCACCATCGTGATCGGCGAAGGCGGCTCAGGTGGTGCGCTTGGCATCGGCGTCGGCGACCGCGTTGGCGTCTTGGAGAATGCTTACTACTCGGTGATTTCGCCCGAGGGCTGCGCTGCCATTCTGTGGAAGAGCGGCGACAAGGCGGCGGAGGCAGCCGAGGCGCTGAAGCTGACCGGCAAGGACCTCCTGCGTCTTGGGCTGATCGACAAGATGATCGACGAGCCGCTCGGCGGCGCACACCGCGACCCGAAGGGCACGGTGGACATGGTCAAGGCGCAGATCGTGGAGTGGCTGCAAGAGCTGATGCAGATCCCGGTCGAAACCCTGCTGCAGCAGCGCTACGAGAAGTTCCGCCGTATGGGCACGCCGGTCGGGGCCTGAGCCGCACGGCGAGCCAGAGCTTCTGGCTTCGACCGCGGCCTTTCCTGCAGCGGACTGGGTGGCACCATTCGAGATTTCGACCGTGCGCCAACACGGCACTGCTTGCGCGCGTAGAGGCCCCTGTGCACTCCGCCTTCTTGTGCGCTAGGCTCTGCGGCCCTTCTCGATGACCAGCCATCGACGACATCCTGACGAAGTCCGACTGCCTGGTGGCCTGGCTGCCGAGATCGAGCGGCTGGCCGCAGCTGGCGAAGTCGGCGATGCGATGCTGGTCCGGCAGGCGGCCGCTGGTGTCCAGGACGCGTTCGCCGCACTCGTTGCGCGCTACCAGAAGCGAGCCTACTGGATCGCCTTCCACGTCTTCGGCCGGGTCGAAGAAGCGCGGGATGTCACCCAGGAGGCATTCGTGCGGCTGCACCGATCCCTCGATGGCTATGACCCGGCGCGCAGCTTCTACACCTGGTTCTATCGGATCGTGATGAACCTCGCGATCGACCAACTGCGCAAGCAACGAGGCACCGTTCCCCAGAGTCTCGATGAGTTGCCGCAATTGCTGCCCGACGAGCGCGAAGCATCCGGGGGCGAGGCCGCGGTCGAGCTGCAGGAGCAGAACGAGTTGGTCTGGCGGGTGCTCGATCAGCTCGAGCCAAAGTTCAAGTCGGTGCTCGTTCTCCGTGACATCCACGGCCTGTCGTCGCGCGAGATCGCGCCCATGCTCCGTATCACGCACTCGACTGCGCGTTGGCGGGTGCATCGCGCGCGGATGCTGTTCAAGGAAAGGTGGGAACGCATCGTGAGGAGGCAGCCGTGAGTGTGCTGCGTTGCCTTCTGGTGCAGGCCCGACTGCCAGAGTTCCTTGCCCAAGGCCTCGACAGGTCGCAACGCGTCGGCATCCGCGAGCATCTGCGCGGTTGCGCGGCCTGTCGTCGAGTCGGCTCAGAATGGCTGCAGGCCCGCAAGGCACTGTGCCAAGCATCCGCTGCCGTGGACGCGCGAGAATGCGTCTCTGAGGATGAGTGGGCAGAACTGCATGCTCGAATCCTCGCGGCGGTGGCCTCGGAGCCGCGGTCGCCGGACCGAGTCGTCGCGCGACGTTTGCCCAGGATGGCCGCACCTTCCACAGCTGGTGCGGTGATCGCCGCCGCGGCATTGCTCTTTGGGGCCTTGCTCGGAGCACGCGCGGAGGGTGGATTGCTGTCGCGTGGTGCGATCGTCGCGATGCCGAGTTCTGGGCATGCCGGTGCGTTCTTGCAACCGCTCGGGCAAGAACGTGGGCTCCGAGCCAGCATGCCGGCGCGGACAGCCGGCGGCCTCGAGTGGCGTCGGGCGCTTGCTTCACCCGCGCAAGGCGGCCGATTGACGCTGCGCACGCTCGAGGACGAGATCTTGCTGCCGACCTCGGGCGCTGCGGCTTCGGTTCGCCCGCGCTGATCCACTTGGGTCCTCAGGCCCCCTTTGGGAGTAATCCCGGCGGAGCTACGTAGGCGCGGTCCAAATCAAAAGGTGGTGGCCAGCATGACCCTCCCGATGCGTCGTTCTTCGTTCCGAGCTTGGCTCGCTGCAATGACCCTGGCCGCTGGTGCGGCAGAAGCAGTTCTTGCGCAGGAGCCGACCCCGCCGCCGCAGGAGCCGCGAGCGCAAGCTCCGCAACCGGCGATCGAGCAACCAACCGAGCCGCAAGCCGAGCAACTGGTGGAGCAACTGGGGAATGAGGCGTTTCGTGAGCGGCAGAAGGCGGAGCGCGCATTGCGCGCGCTGGGCAAGGACGCGCTGCCCGCGCTGCGGAAGGCGGCAGAAGGCCAGGGCATCCCCGAGGCGCAGTGGCGCGCGCGGCGTTTGATACGACAGATCGAAGGCGAGGGAGCCGTGCTGGCTCCGCGCCAGCAGGACGCGCCGCAGGCCGAAAGCGATCGGCCGATGCGTCGCCGCACGCGGGCATTCCCTGGCGTGCCTGACGACGTGCAGCAGCGCTTTGACGAACTGTTCCAGAGTCTCGAGTCGGACTTCGGAATGGACATCCCGCGCGCGCGCTTCTTCGACGACTCGTTCTTTCGTGATTTGCAGGGTCAGCTCGAGGACATGCAGCAGCGCTTGCACAAGGAGCCGTTCGGCGAAGGCAAGAAAGTCTCAATGCATGCGGGGCCGGACGGCGTTCGCGTCGAGGTGAAGACCAAGAACGACACGGGCGAGGAGGAGACAAAGGTCTACGAGGCTCCTGACCTGGAAGCCTTCCACGAGAAGTATCCTGGCGTGCTCGATGGCTCGGGCATTGGCGGCGGTTTCACGTTCACGATGCCGAACGGTGGATTCCGCGGCTTCGTGCAAGGGATGCCGCAGGTTCGCGGTCTTGCGCCGCGCTTTCAGGCACAGCCGGCGCAGCCTGCGGCTCCGTTCGACGCGGTGCCGCCCGCCCACAAGCGACTGGGGGTGACGGTGCGCGAGAGCGTTTCCGATGACTTGCTCCGTCACCTGGCTTTGGATGGCGCGTTGGGCGTTCAGGCGGTGCAGCAAGGCACGCTCGCGGAGAGCCTCGACATCCAGGCTGGCGATCTCATCGTGCGGATCGGTGACCAAGCGATCGCCAACACGCAGGACGTGCAACGCGCCCTCGGCACGATCGATGCCGGGCAGGAAGTCGTGGTCCTCGTCTACCGCAAGGGAGTTGCGCTGACCTTGCGCGCCACCAAGCCCGAACCGAAACCGGCCGCGGGCGCAGCGCCGCTGCAGGATCGCGACCGAGCCGGCAAGATTGAGCCGAGCGACGAAGGCAAGCGCTGATCTTCGGTCAGCAGCGGGCCGCGGTGTCGCCTCGCTCGCGCAAGTCGCGCAGGCGCAACTGGCCGCACGCAGCCGACTGATCGGCGCCGCGCTGGCGACGCACCGTGACCTTGAGTCCCCCCGCGCGCAGGCTTTCGGCGAAGGCATCGACGGCCGCGACATGCGGACGCCGAAGGCCGGTCGAAGCAAGTTCTTCAACCGGGTTCCATGGGATCAGGTTGACCGTGCAGGGTATGGCGCCGAGGGCAAAGACCAGCGCTTCGGCGTCTTGTGGCCGATCGTTGACCTGCGCAAGCAGCACGACCTCGAAGGTCACTTCGCGGCCTTTGTGCGCGAAGTAGGAGGAGGCGGCGGCAACGATGTCCTTGACCGGGTGTTTTGCGGTCGGCACGAGCTTCCTGCGCAGTTCGTCATCTGCTGCGTGCAGCGACACCGCGAGGTTGTAGGACGGGTCCGCCTCAGCGAACTCTGCCATCTGGCGCGGGTAGCCGGAGGTGCTGACGGTGATCCGTCGCGCACCCATGTCGATGCCGTCCTTGTCATGCAGTCGCCGCAGCGCTGGCAGCAACGATGGCAGATTGAGCATCGGCTCTCCCATGCCCATGACGACGAGGTTCGTGATCCTGCGGTCGCCTTTGAGCCGAGCCTTCGCATGCAGGACCTGCTCGACGATTTCGCCGACGGTCAAGTTGCGAATGACGCCGAACATCCCTGACGCGCAGAAGACGCACCCGACCGGGCAACCAACTTGCGATGACACACACAGCGTCGTGCGTGCGTCGTCCGGAATGATCACGCACTCGACCGATTGACCGTCGCGAAGGCGGACGAGCAGTTTCTCGGTGCCGTCGGCGGCGAGGTCTGCGTTCTCGACTTGGGAACTGCGAAGCGACAGTTCGGCGGCGAGGCGGTTCTTCAGCGCGCCGGGCACGTTCTTCATGCCGTCGTAGTCCGTCACGCCGTGACGATAGACCCATTGCGCAATCTGGCGTGCCTGGAACGGCTGTCCGCCGCAGTCGATGACGCGCTGCCGCAGCGCTGCGTCATCGAGTTCTGTCAGGGCTGTAGGCGACGTCATTCCCGTCTGCGGATGGAGCTCGCTCAAGCCGACTTCTGCTGCTTGGGCTCGCCGTCGTCGCGGCCACGGCGCGTGAGTTTTTCGGTGACGAAGTCCTTGGTGATCACGACCCTCTCGCCCTTGCGCGATGCGAGCGTGAAGCGAAGGTCGAGCAGCAACTCCTCGAACATCGCGCGCAGCGAGCGGACGCCGGTTTCGCGCTCCATTGCCATGCCGGCGATGACGCGCAGTGCGTCATCGGTGAAGTCGAGCGTGACACCGTCCATCGCGAACATCGCCTTGTACTGGCGGATGAGCGCGTTCTTGGGCTCGGTCATCACCATCAAGATCTCGTCGAGGGATAGCGAACGCATCGCCACCGTGACCGGCAGACGG
>SXPK01000243.1 GCA_005776365.1 Planctomycetia bacterium | reverse complement strand
GTAGCCGAGCAATAGCCCGGTGCAGCGCAGTCGGCGCACGAGCAGGTCCTCGGCGAAGTGCCTCGCGGTCATTTGCCGCAATCTTGGCTCGAAGTCGAGCAATACGAGTCGCTGCACTCCGGCGCGGCGCAGCAATCGCAGACGATGGGGAACGGAGACCAAGAGAGGCGGCGCGTTCCCATGCAGCACTTCGTCGGGGTGGTTCTTGAACGTCACCACAGTCGGCACGCCAGGCAACCGCGACGTCATTTCGACCAACTCGTGCAAGAGCCGCTGGTGGCCGAGATGCACGCCGTCGAACACGCCTACTGCGACGACCGAGCGGCTCTGCGGCCCGTCGCCGACCAGCGCCGGCAGGTCGAGCGCGAGCAGTGCGTCGATGCCCTCGATTTGCCGCATGCGAAGAGCCGCTAGCTGCGCGCGAAGCGCTGCTCCATCTTCTCGAGTTCCGGGCGCACGCGCAGCTTGTCGGCGGTCGACAGCCGATCGACCATCAGCACGCCCTCGAGGTGGTCCATCTCGTGCTGGATCACACGCGCGAGCCACCCGTTGGCTTTCAGCGTCTGCGCAGCGCCGGTCAAGTCCTGGTAGCTGATCGTGATGTCGATGTGGCGTTCGACTTCGGCGCGGACGCCGGGGAACGACAGGCATCCTTCTTCGTCCCACTCGCGACCCTTCTTCTTGGTGATCTTGGGGTTCACGAGCGTGAGTTCCTCCTCGGGCTTCGACTCGTCGCCGCTCGGGTTGAGCACCAGCAGCTTCTGGTCGATCCCCACTTGCGGCGCAGCGAGGCCGCAGCCGACCTCCTCATACATCGACCCGAGCATCCTGGCGGCGAGGTCGCGGAGCGCCTGGTCGAATACGGTCACGGGCTGGCCGCCGCGGCGCAGCGCGGGGTGGGGGTAGACGAGGACTTCGAGGGGTTGCATGAGACTGCTTAGGGCCCACCGGCAGTTCGCCAAGGGCGAGGGATGCCGCGCCTTCTTGCTGCGCCCGTGAGGAGCGTTGCCAGGGTTGGCGGGGCGCGGTAGATTCTTCGCCCCTTTCCGCTGCGTCAAGCTGTGCGGGCAGGCCCTTCGCATGGTTGACCTCAGCAAACACCTCGAGAACGCGGCAGAAGCCGTCAAGCGGCGCAACCATCCGCTGGCGATCAAGATCTACTCGCAGGTGCTCGCGATCCAACCGGACTACGGCGAGGCGCGCGACGGGTTGCGCAAGGCGCTGTTTGCCAAGGCCGCGCTGAAGAAGCCGAGCAAGCTGGTGGCCGTGCTATTCGGCGGCGTGCACGCGTTGGTGGGGCAGGTGCTGCGAGTGTGCGGCCAGAACAACGCTGCTGCCAATGCCTTCGAGCGCTACCTCGGGATGGATCCGACCAGCGAAGGCATGAACCTCGCGCTCGCCATGGCACTGCGCCGCGCCGGGCATCGGCGTTCGGCGCTGGCGGTTTATGCCGCCTACGCTCAACACCAACCTCGCTGCATCGAAGCCGCCCGTTCGGCCGGTGCGCTGCTCTACGAACAGGGCAAACTGCAGGACGCACTGTCGTTCTACGAGATGGCGCTAAGGGTCGATCCGCGCGACCAGGAAGCGTTGAAGGCGCGCAAGGATCTCGCAGCAGAAGGCGCGCTCAAGAGCACCGGCATCGAGACGGCCCAGAGTTCGCGCGAGTTGATCAAGGACAAGGCACTGGCGCAGAAGCTCGAGCAGCAAGGACGCATCCAACTCACGCCCGAAGAACTCGAGCACCAGATCGCAGCGACCGACGGCGAGCTGCAGCAGAAGCCCGCGGACGCTGTGCTGCTGCGCAAGATGGGCAAGCTGCTGGAGCAGAAGAAGGACCTCCGGGGCGCGCTCGAATGCCTCGAATCGGCGGCGCAGAAGCTGCCCGATGATGCCGACTTGCAGGATCAGGTCGGGGACCTTCGCTTGCGGCTGCAGGAGTCATTCGTGCAGAAGGCAATCGCGCGCGGCGACACCAGCGCCGGCGAACGTGCCGAACGCGCGCTCCATGAAGCCCGCGCTACCGAATACCGCCGCCGCATCGACAAGAACCCGGCCGACCTCGCCTTGCGCTATCTGCTCGGCGCCGCGCTCTGCGAGCTGCACGACTTCGACGCTGCGATTGCCGAGTTGCAACAAGCAGTGAAGGACCCGCGCAAGAAGGCGGAGGCGCAGTTCCTGCTGGGCCGCGCCTTCCGCGCCAAGGGCTTGCCGGATCTTGCGCTCGGCCAGTACGAAAAGGCGCTGGCGGCATCCGGGCAGGCTGCGCTTGCCAAAGACGCGCTGTATGAGATGGGGGGGCTGTGCGAGGAGCAGGGCAAGCGTGATGCTGCTCTCGCTCACTACGGCCGGATCCTCGAACAAGACATCGGCTACCGCGACGTCGCGCAACGCATCGACAAACTCAAGGCGTCGTGAGCGGCAATCCGCACCCGTCGCATTCCTGACCTCCTGACTCCAACTGTCCGTTACCCAACCAATCGCACATGGCTCATAGTAAGCAGGCGCTGAAGCGCGCCCGTCAGTCCGAGAAGGCCCGCATCCTCAACAAGGCCAAGATCTCTTCCCTCAAGACCGTCATCAAGGCGCTGCAAGCGGTGGTGAAGACGGGCGACTCGCAGCAGGCTGATGCGCTCGCGCTCCAGGCCTTCCAGATCATGGACAAGGCCGCGAAGGCGCGGACCATCCATCCGAACAAGGCGGCCAGGCACAAGAGCCAGGTCATGCGTGCGGTCGGCGCGATGAAGAAGAAGTGACCGCGGCCCCCAGCTGATGCGCCCTCGCACGCGCCCGATGGGGCTGCGTGCGGTCAGGTCGGACGCCGGTTCATGCCGCGCGCCGGTATGCGGCGCGCGTGTGCCTGAAGGCTCAGCCTTGCAGCAACTGCAGCGCGGCCTGGGGCTGCGTATTCGCCTGCGACAGAATCGCGATTGCCGACTGTTGCAGGATCGAGTTTCGCGTCAGCGCTGCGGTTTCGATCGCGACATCGACGTCGCGGATGCGGCTCTCCGCCGCGGTCGTGTTCTCGACCTGAATCTGCAGGTTCGCGATCGTGGCCGTCAGGCGGTTTTGCACTGCGCCGAACTGGCCGCGCACGCGGCTGACCGAGTTGATCGCTTGGTCGACGAGGTCGAGTGCCAAGGACGGCGCGCCGATGCTGCCGATGTCGAGCGACGACAGGCCCAGCGTCGAGGACAGCGTGTCCGAGGTGCTGAGTTGGATCGTGTCGATGCCCGCCGCCGTGCCCGTGCCGACTTGGAACGTCAGCGTCGAGCCCGTGCCGTCCAGCAGTCGGACGCCGTTGAACGTCGTCGACTCGGCGATGCGGTTGATTTCGTCGATCAGGTCGGCGAACTCTTGGTTGAGCGTGTCGCGGTCCTGGCCGCTCACCGTGCCGTTGCTCGCTTGAATCGCGAGTTCGCGCATGCGGATCAGGATGTTGCTGACCTCGTTGAGCGCGCCTTCGCCAGTTTGCGTCAGCGAGATGCCATCTTGCGCATTGCGGATC
>SXPK01000242.1 GCA_005776365.1 Planctomycetia bacterium | reverse complement strand
GGTTGAACGACTGGAAGATGAATCCGAGTTCGCGGCCGCGGACGTCAGAAAGCGCGTCGTCGTCGAGCTGAGATACGTCGCGCCCGCCGACGAGGTATTGGCCGCTGGTCGGGCGGTCGAGGCAGCCGAGCAGATTGAGCATCGTGCTCTTGCCGGAGCCGGATCTGCCCATGATCGCCAGGTAGTCGCCCTCCCGGACCTGGACGGAGACTCCATTGAGGGCCTTCACGACGTTGTCACCCATCACGTAGTGACGATGCACGTCGCGAAACTCAGCGATGATGCGCTGGGCGTCCGCTGCCGACGCGCCTATTGGGTTGCTCAGTGGCTGCTGCGTCATGCTCAACGATTCCTGCCGCCGCCTTGGCCTCCATCGGGCACTGCGCCGCCGCCGCGTTCGCCGCGGCCGCCCATCATCGTGCGCATCTGCTGCCGCATCGCATCGTACTTGGTCCACGTCTCACCGAGTTCCTTGAGCGCGGACTGCACTGCGGGTTCGTCAAGCATTTCGCTCATCGCGCGGCGGTCGTCGATCTCCTCGATGCGGTCAGCGAACTTGGTCTTCAAGAAGGCCTGCACCTCGGAGCCGAGCCGGCGCATCTCGGTGAACTGGGCGCGTTGCTCTTCCGTCAGATTCGCCATTCCGCCCATGCCGCTGTTTTGGCCGCCGCCGCCTTGGCCGTTGTTGCGGCTGCCGCGACGCCCATCCGGCTGTGGCGCGTCCGCCGACGATTGCTGCGGCTCCGCGGCCTTCGGCTCCGTCGGCTTCGCCTCGTCCTTCTTCTGCACCGTCGGCATCGGCACCGGCGGTTGCTCCAACGAAGGCGGTTGCACTTCGGGCGGAGTCGTCAGGTGGATCACGTCGCCGGCGACGATCCCCTTCGTGATGACGACGTGTTCGGCGTTGTGCGCGCCGATCTCCACCGGCACTGCGACTGGGCCGCTTTCGGACTCCTTCCACACGTAGTTCGCCGAACGGTCACGACGCACTGCCTGCAAGGGCACAGCCAACACGTCCTTCAGGTGGTCGACGAGGATCGTCACTGCGCCTGCCATGCGCGAACGCAGTAGGCCGTCGGTGTTGTCGCCATCCAACTCGACGATGGTCGCGTAGACCTTGCGATCCGTGTTCATCCAGCCGCTGCTGCTGTCGGCTTGCTGTGCGACGCGCACGACGCGGCCGGGGAAGATCCGTTCGGGGAAGGCCTCCACGGTGAGGTGCGCGGCCTGGCCAACGCGGACTTGGCTGACCACCGCCTCCTGCACCTTCACGATCGTTTGCATGCGCGAGGTGTCGGGCAGCACGATGAGGTCTTGGCGGTCGCGAACCTGGATGCCTTCGCGGATCGCTTCCGAGCCCATGCGGCCGCGTTCTTGGCGCGCGTAGATCACGAGGCCCGGCGTCGGGGCGTAGACGACCGCGTTCTTGATCTGCCGCTCCAGATTGTCGAGGCGGTCCTTCGCGAGCTTGTATTCCGCTTCGGCGCTCTTCAGCGAGCTGTCGGCTTTCGTCACCTCGGCCTCGTTGGTGGCGAGCACGCGGGCTAGTTCGAGGCGAGCGTTGTCGACGTCCTGCGTGAGCTTCTCCTTGTTCTTGAACAGCTCGTAGCTGACCAGCAAGTCGAGATCGTTCCAGGCAAGGCCGACCTGCGACAGGCGGCGCTGGAACTCGATCTTGTCCTTCTCGAGTTCGTTCGGCGTGATGAACTGCTTCTCTGCAAGGCGCTGACTGTGGCCGAAGTAGGCCTCCTGAAACTTCAGGTCTGCCATCGCAAGGCGGATCTTGTCGACCTGCTGAAGGACCTTGTTGGCGAGGTCGCCCATGTCGCGGTCGACGGCGGGCTTGCCGTCGGCGTCGACGAGCAGGTCGCCGATCTTGGCGACGAGCGGCGCGTAGCGCCGTGGGTCGATGCGGCTTGCGACCACCGACGCGGTCTGGGTGTCGGCTGCCGAGTCCTTGGCCGCGGATTCGACGGGAGTCTCGACGAGCTCCTTCAGCTTCTTGACCATGTCGGAGTTCCGCCCGCGCGCGACGTCGGGGCTGGCCGATGAGTCTCGACCGAGGAACTTCTCGAGCTCGAGTTCCGCGATGCGAAGGTTGCTCTCTGCCGTCCGCCGCTTGGCCGTCAGTTCTTTGTGCAGGATCTCGAGCGCCTTCTGCGCTTGCGCCAGTCCGGCCTCGGCCTTCGCAACGGTGATGCCCTGATTGGCACGCTTGTCGACGAGTTCACTCGCGTCGAGTTCAGCGAGCTTTTCGCCTTGCTGGACGACCTTGCCTTCTTCGATGAGGAAGATGATCGTCGCCTGGCCTTCGACCTCCGAGCGGACGACGGTCTCGCGCTGCGCTTGCAGCTCCGCGTTCTCCTTGACCGTGATCTGCAGATCGCGCGCTTCGACTTTCAGCAGGCTGAGGTCTTGCGCCTCTGTGTCGTCGCCGCCGCAGCCGGGGACCAGCAGAGAAGGGAGCAGCAGCGCGTAATGGCGGGCTTTCATGGGCGTTCTCCGGCGGTTGCCATGACCGGCACTTCGAGCGCCGGGTCGAAGCGGAGGCCCTGCGGTTCGAGGCACAGGCCTTCGAGGTCGCGCAGGAGTTGAATGCGGGCGATCGCGTAGTCAACGATTGCCTGGGTGAGACTCAGTTGCGATGCCAGCAGCGAATCCTTGGCGTCGAGCACGTCGAGCGCGTTGGTCCGGCCTGCGGCATACAGCTCCGTCGTGCTCTCGACGCGCAGGCGGGCGACCTTTTCAGCCTCGACCTGGATCGCGTAGCTATCGAAGGCAGTCTGGATGTTGCGAAGCGCCGCGCGGATCTGACTCGCGATGTTGTCCTGGCTCTGTTCACGCGCGCGGATGTTCACTTCGAGCGTGATGAGGCTCGAACGGTAGGAGTTGCGTTCGTCGAAGCGATTGAGCGCGAGGTCGAGGTCGAAGCCTGCCGACCAGTCCACTTTCGACCAGTCAGGTTCGAGCCCCGGGCCGGTCGTGGACGGCACCGAGACGGCGGACGTGAACGCCAGCCCCATGCGCAGCGCGTCCTCGGCGACCGCGATCTTTCGGGCGGCGTCGGCGACTTGATCGAGCACGGTCCGGTGGTCGTAGCGCCGATCGAGGGCGATCGACACGGCTGCAGGTTCTTGCACGGAGAACTGCGTCACGCCGCGCTCGACGAGACGGTCGATTTCCGTGACGTCGAGGTCGGCCTTCGTGGTGACCGGCAATCCCAGCGTGATCTTGAAGCGGTCCAACGAAGTTTCGAGTTGGTTCTGCGCGCGAACGCGGTTGTTGCTCGCCGACAACTCGCTCTGGCGCTCGCGGCCGAGGTCGCTGATCGTCTTCCGCGATGCATTGAACTCTTCTTCGGTGCGCAGTCGCGATTGCCGGACGGACTCGTAGTTGGCTTCGACGTTTTTCAGATTCTGCGCCTGCTGGATCACGCCGTAGTAGTCACTGACTACCTGCGTCGCAAACGTCGCACGGAAGCGCTCGAACGCCCGCATCTGGTAGATCACGTTGCGCTCGGCCTGCGTCAATGGCTCGCGCGCGATGCGGCGGCCGTAGCCTCGCATCAACGGCTGGGTGATCGAGAGGCTCAGGATCGAGCTGCCGTCGAAGTCGCCGCCACTCAGCACCGACCGCAGAAACGTCGTCGCGAAGTCGGCGACGATGCGGCCGCCGGACTCGGTCTGCGTCGAGGCGCCAAGTCCCGCGCCTACGTCCACGTCGGAGGCGGTCTCGCGACCCTCGCCGTTGATGCCGCTCGACGCGTCGCCGGAGTAGACGACGTCGAACTGCCGCATCGCCCGCGTCAGGTCGAGCGCCGCCAGATACAGCTGTTCCTTCTGACGCTGGAAGTCGCGGCTGTTCTCGGCTGCGACGTCGAGGGCTTCGACCAGCGACAGCCGGACCGCCGTGGGGGAGTCGAGCAACCGCTGCCGCAAGGTGTCCACCGGGCGGACGATCGGGATGGCCTTGTTCACCCCGGTGACTTGTTCTGAGGCGGCCTCCAGGATGGGGTAGACACGCTCGTCCACTTCTTCCTTGCTGCCCTGAGCTGACCAGCAGGCGCTGAACAGGGCACCGCAAACAGTTGTGGAAAGAAGGGCACGGTGTTTCATGCGGAGAGGCGTGGCAAGCGCATGGATCTGGGCGAAGAGCATTTACGACGGCTCACCCGCGCTAGGCCAAGCCTTTTTTCTCCACAACTGCGTACCGACCGCTAGCATCCGCGACCTGTTGGGCGGTTCTGATACTGGTCCGGTTCTTCCGGGGGCCCGGTCTCCATCCGAGTTCGGCGGGTTTGCGGCGCACAGGTGCCCGTGTCCATGCCGACTCGCTGCGGAGACGGGATCCTGGCGGCAAGCGGGGCAGGCAGTCCGTCCTTGCACCCATCGTTCCCTTGCGCGAATCCGCCCGCCGTGGAGCTTCGGCACCTCGGGGGGCTCGCGCGCGGACGGCGAACCAAACGGATGGCCATGGCGAAGTCGAAGTCTCAGAAGTCTGTAGCAGGCGCGCCCGCAACGAATCGGGAGATGTCGGACGGGGCCCGCGAGATGCTCGCGCTCGTGCTGTCTGGATTCGCGCTCTACGCGCTGCTCAGCCTGCTCACCTTCCATATTGCAGAACTCGACCAGCCGATCCCGATCGGTGGTGGCCGGAACCTGGGCGGCACATTTGGCTACTACCTCGCGAGCGGGTTCACCTACGTGCTCGGCTATGCCGCTGCCCTTCCGTTCCTCGGCCTTCTGGGATGCGCAGTCACGCTGTTCCTGCACCGCCGCATCGAGCGCGCGCTGCTGAAGGCGATCGGCGTCTGGATGTTCACGGCGATGGTCGCGTTGCTGCTCGCGGACCCGCACGGCGGCGTCGCGTCGGGATGGTCCGCAATGACGCCGCATGGGCCAGGTGGCGCGTTTGGGTCCAACCTGTCGCCACGGCTCTACGAAGTTTTCGGCGGCCCAGGTCGCATGCTGTTGCTGTTGTTCGGCGCGATCGTCTCGTTGGTCGTTGCCACGGACTGGATGTTCTCGCACGCACTGCAGCGCGGCGTCACGCTTGCTCGCGCTGCCTTGCTGCGGATTCGCAGCGGCCGTGCGGCGCTGGCTGGCGGGGTCGAGGTCCGGATCGCAGAGGCCGACGCGGACGCAGCGACAGGAGCAGCACGGCGCCCTTTGCGGCAGCAAAAGCCCGTGGGCCAACGCCAGGCGACGCAGGTCGACGGTGACGAGGACGAGGACCAACCCAGCGAACGGCTGACCAAGGCAGGTGGGCAGAAGCGGAACGGCGCGGTTTCGCCTTTGGATGAGGACTTCGATGACGACGACGATGTCGCCACGGATGCGATCGACGACGCTGCGGACTCACGGCCGACAGCGCGACCACGCGGCGCGAACCAGAAGGGCAAGGACCAACCCAAGTCGGGGACCGAGGTGGAGGCGGCCGGCGCGGCAGAATCAGAGCCGGCTGCCGTCATCGTGCCGCAACCCGTCGTGGTCGTGCCGCCCAAGCCGGTGAAGCCCAAAGCCAAGATCGTCAAGCCAAAGCCGAAGCAAGCGGACCTTCCCTACGACGAGGCCTATCCATATCCGCCGGTGGAGCTGTTCCGAGAATCCGAGTCCAACGAAGGCTCGGTCACGCAGGAGCACTTGGATCGCAACGGCACCGCCATCATCTCGAAGCTCCAGAGCTTTGGCATCAGCGCCGAAGTCGTGGTGGCATCGATCGGCCCTGCCGTGACGCAATACGAGCTCCGGCTCGCGGAGGGCATTCGCGTCAAGAAGGTCATCGACTACGCCGACGACCTCGCCGCGGCCCTGAAGGCGTTGAGTGTTCGCGTCGTCGCGCCGATTCCGGGCAAGGACACGATCGGCATCGAAGTGCCCAACCCGCAGCGCCAGAAGGTGCTGATGCGCGATCTGCTCGATCAGTTTGGGAGGTCGGACGAGTTGGCGATCCCGCTCTACCTCGGCAAGGACGTCAGTGGCACGCCCATCGTCGAAGACCTTGCGCGCATGCCGCACTTGTTGATCGCCGGAACGACGGGTTCGGGCAAGTCGGTCTGCATCAATGCGATCCTGCTGTCGATCCTCATGACGCGGACCCCGGCGCAGGTGAAGTTGATCCTCGTCGACCCCAAGCAGGTTGAGTTGCAGGCCTACAAGAAGGTCCCGCATCTGTGCTGCGACGTGGTCAGCAACATGCGCAAGGCGCCCTCGGTGCTGCAGTGGGCGGTCGACGAGATGGAGAACCGCTACACCTTGCTCAGCCAGGCGGGCGTCAACCACATCAAGAGCTACAACCGGCTCGGCCAGCAGGAGCTGGAGAAGCGCTTCCATCGCCAGATTGAACCCGACCGCGTGCAGTTGCCCTATGTCGTCATCGTCATCGACGAGTTTGCCGACTTGATGAACGTCGCGCAGGCGGAGGTCGAAGAGTCGATCCAGCGTCTCGCGCAGAAGTCGCGCGCAGTCGGCATGCACGTCATCCTCGCGACGCAGCGTCCGTCCAGCGAAGTCATCACTGGCATCATCAAGGCCAATCTGCCGTGCCAGATCGCCTTCAAGGTGAACCGCAAGATCGACTCGCGGGTCATTCTCGACACCAATGGCGCCGAGAAGCTGCTCGGCCACGGCGACATGCTCTACATGCCCCCGGGCGGCGGCGGCCTGACTCGCGCCCAGGGTGCCTTCGTCAGCGACGACGAGATGCAGGCAGTGGTCCGGTTCCTCGAAGAGAAGGGCCAGAAGCCGACCTATTTGCCCGAGCTGCTGCAAACCGAGACGGCGACGCGGAAGAGCCCGGCCGACCGCGATGAGCTGTATGTGAAGGCCGTCGAGGTGATACTCGAAAACCAGCGCGGCTCGGCGACCCTGCTGCAGCGGAAGCTTGGAGTTGGCTACACAAGAGGCACACGCCTGCTCGAGATGATGGAGGAAGATGGCCTCGTTGGCGCATTCAACGGGGCCAAGTCGCGCGAAGTCTTGATGACGCACGAGGAGTATCGGGCGCGCGAGGCTGCTCTGCAGGCCGAACTCGAGGCTGCGGAAACATCGGACTCCGACGAGTCGAATGGAGCCGACGCCGTGGCGTCACTCGCAGCGGACCCGAGTGATCGAGAGCATGCACCGGAGTCAGCGAACGCGGACGGATCCTAGCCGGCGGTGGAGAGTTCTCCCCGACAGGGTCGCAGGCGCTCGGGGCGGAAAACCCCGCCCGACAGTAGCTTGAGCGCACAGTGTGCGTTGCGTAGAGTCCCACGCCGCTGAAGCCCCATGGGCTCAGGGAGGGCCTGATGACCGTCAACACGCTCGGCGTTTCGTACGCCGGCGGCAAGTCGCGCGGCGGTGCGTGGCTTTGGCCGCTGGTTCCGATCGCCATCTCGATTTTTGCCATCTCGGCATTGGTGTCCTACCACCTTCGCGCGAGTTCGATCACACCTCGAACGGTGCCACAGAGCGTCGTCATCGGCGTCTACGAGTTCTTGGGTTGGGTGCCGGCGTGCATGTTCTTCGGCCTCGTCTTCGCATGGAGTTCGATCTGGTTCGTGGTCGGCTCGGTCGATCAACCGGTGCGAAAGCTGCTACGAGTGCTGGGACTGACGATCGCGCTCGCGGTGTTCGGCAACCTCGACGCATCGGCGCCGCACACGGGCGCTCTCGGTGCTTGGCTCGGTGCCGGCTTGACGAGTCTGCTGGGCTCCTTCTTGGGTCATCTGCTGATGGCTCCGGTCACCTTCCTCGCGCTGTTGTTCGCGACGGACTCGTTTTGGATGAGCTACTTCGAGCGTCGCGTGCTCGACCGCACGCGCGCCGAACTGCAGGCTGCCGCGGTGGGTGCCGCCTCGGATTCGGGCGTCGAGCCTGGAGTGCCGGAGGAGTTCAAGCAGCTTGCGCGCACGCTGCCGCCCGAGGCCGCAGAAGTCGCTGCGGATGCTGACGCGGACGTCGATCTCGACGCCTACTTCGACCGGCTGGATCGCGCCTTGCCCGGGCAAGCGAGGGCCGAGAGTGCGCCATCGGTTGATGAAGCAGTTGAGGCGCAAGCGGATCTGGCCCCGGCACGCGAAGCGGAGGCGGTCTCTGTGCGCCTCTCCTACTTCGAGCGGCGACGCTTGCGCGAAGAGGAGAACCTGCAGCGCGACTCGGATGCGACTGCGTCTGCTGGCGCTGGATTCGGCGAAACCGAGTCGCTCGATGGCGCGGAGGATCTGCAGTTCGAAGGCCTCGGCGAGGAGATCCCCAAGGCTCCGGTCGAAGATGCGGAGGACGAGGTTGCGTCCCGAACCGAGTCGATGGAATCGATCCAGGTTGCAGCCTCGGCCGCCGACGAGGTCGTCGCGGCTGCGAACGAGGCCAAGGGAGACGAAGCAACTGAGGTCGCGGTTGAGTCCGTGGACTCGATCAACGCGGATGCGGAGACGCATTCAGGCGCCACCTACGAAGTGCGTTTCCAACCCTTGTTTGATTCGCCGCTGGTTCACGCCACGCGCGACAACCAATCGGCGGACGACGAGGACGAAGGGTCCGAATCTGTGGAGCGTGATGGCCAGTTCGTTGGCGAGGGTGAGAACCTAAACGCATCCCCCGACGAGACGGTCCGTGCATCCGAGCCAGCGATCGGCGACGCATCGGCGGCGACCGCGGCGTGGGAAGCACCGGTCGCGGAGGAGATGGCGGCGAGCGAGCGAGGCTCGCAGGATGCGGCAGCGGATGCTTCGCCCGCGGAGACTGGTGCCGAGGTCGAAGCCTGCGAAAAAGAGGCAACTGAGCAACCTGGGATCGAAGCTGCGTCGGTCGTCACGATCGACTTCACTGTCGCGGTGGACGTCGACGTCGCGTCGGTCGACTCAGAGGACTTGGTGCCTGACCAGCTACAGGACGCCGTCGAACTTGCATCCAACGATGCGGATCCTGCCGCGAACCCCGTTCCCGAAGCGTCGGATGAGTCGACGGACGAAGCCGTGCAAGCCCACGCAGCCTCCCCGGCTTGTGGGCCCAATCCAGAAGACGAGTTCGAGGCAGAAGCCGCAGCCGAAGCCGCCGATCTTTCCTTCCAGCGGCCGCGTGGGTTCTTGGCGCCTCTGCGCGAAGACCCCGTGAATGCTGCCGAAGAAGCTCAGGAGTTGGCTCCCCTCCCCGAACCCGTGTCGCCAGCGGCTTCGCTGGAGCCGGCTGCTGCTGCGGCCGAAGACAACCGGGATGCGGATGAGGCTGCTGCACCGGAGCCCGTCGTTTCCATCCCGCGGCCGACCGATTCTCGTCGGCAGATGTCTTTGTTCGGCGGTGGGGTCGACGAGGCCCTCCTTCGCGAGGCGCGGGAGATTTGCGAATCGGCGGGTCGTGCCAGCGTCGTGCTGCTGCAGCGCCGACTGCGCATCGATTACGAGCAGGCTCGTGTCGTCTTGGCACAGCTTGCCGAGCAGGGCGTGTTGAGTCTGCAGGCGGACGGCACGCAGGGCCGTGTGCTCGATTGACAGTGGCTTTGCGCTGCCTGGGTCTTCTTTGCACTCCTCCTCACATTCTGTCCACAGCCTCGGTCCTTGCTCCTCGCCAAGTAGCCGGTAAGTCCTTGCGCCGCGTTCGGGCTTCCAACTGACGTCCAGACGCGCAGCAGATCAGCATCATGGTCGACCTCGGAACCACACTGGAGGGGCGCGGCGTGCCGCAGAACCTCGAAGCAGAGCGCTCGGTGCTGGGCGCCTTGATGCTTCATGCCGACGCCGTGTGCGATGTCGGCTTCTTGAAGCCCGAGGACTTCTACCTCCCCAAGCATCAGCACGTCTTTGCGGCGATCCTTGCGACCTTCAACACGCGCAACGCGACGGATCCGATCATCGTTGAGGAAGAACTGCACCGCCTTGGCGTGGTGCAGGAGGTCGGTGGCCGCGAGCAGTTGCTCGACCTGCTGGAGAGTGTCGTTTCGGCGGCAGGCATCGTCTACCACGCCGAGATCGTGCGCGAGAAGGCTGTGCAGCGTCGGCTGCTCGAGACCTGCCTCGACGTCGCGCGGCGTTGCTACGAAAACGACGCGCCGGCGAAGGACCTGCTCGACGATGCCGAGCGTCAGATCTTCGACATCGCGCGCATGGACAAGTCGGGCGAGGCTTCGAGCATCACCGACATCCTGCAGCAGACATTCGAGAAGATCGACAAGCTGCGCGAGCGCGGCTCGCGTCTCACCGGGCTCGGCACGGACTTCTTGGACCTCGACGACTTGATGGGGGGCCTGCAGCAGGGCGAACTGATCATCGTCGCGGCC
>SXPK01000241.1 GCA_005776365.1 Planctomycetia bacterium | reverse complement strand
CTCCTGCCGCGAGAACACGTCGCGATCGCCGGAGAAGCCCCAGCCCAGCAGCGCGATGTAGTTGAACACCGCCTCGGGCGGGAAGCCCCGGTCGCGGTAGTCGAGCATGTTGGTGTCGGCGTCGCGCTTGCTGAGCTTCTTGCCTTCCTTGTTGAGGATCAGTGGGATGTGCGCGTACTTCGGCGCCTCGGCAGCAAGCGCCTCGAACAGCAGCTGCTGCTTGACGCCGTTCAAGAAGTGCTCCTCGCCGCGCACGACGTGCGTGATCTTCATCCCGATGTCGTCGACGACGCACGCGAAGTTGTAGAGCGGCACGCCATCGGGCCGCAGCATGACCCAATCGTCGAGTTCCTTGGTGTTGACCTCGACTTCGCCGCGGATCAGGTCATGGACCCTCATCACGCGCGCTTCGGGCATCCTGAACCGGAGGTTGGGCTTGCGGCCCTGCTGCTCCAAAGCGGCGCGCTCTTGGGCGGTCAGGTTGCGGCAGCGGCCGTTGTAGCCGATGAAGCCAGCGTTCTGCGCCTTCATGGCCTCGCGCCCCGCCTCGATCTCCTCGGGCGTGCAGTAGCACGGATATGCGTTGCCTTGCGCCAGCAGGCGATCCGCCGTCGCGCGATACAGATGCAGGCGCTGCATCTGAAAGTAAGGCCCGAAGTCGCCGCCCTTCTCGGGGCCTTCGTCCCAGTCGATGCCGAGCCAGCGCAGGCCCGCGAGAATGATCTGCAGCGACGCATCGGTCGAGCGCGCCTGATCCGTGTCCTCGATGCGCAACAAGAACGCGCCGCCCAGCGCGCGCGCCGCGGCCCAGTTGTACATCGCGGTGCGCGCGCCGCCGAGGTGCAGCGGGCCGGTGGGCGAAGGCGCAAAGCGCAGACGCGGCGTCGGATGGATCATCGCGTCCACCATCGCGCAGCGACTCCCGTTTTGCAAAGCAGCGGCAGCGGCGGAGGCCCGCGGCTAGGGCTCTTGGTCAGGGCACGAAGTCGAACAACTCCAACCGCCAGTTCGGGTCGCCCAGAAGGACAGACATGCTGCCAAGGCGCACCGAGAACTTGTGCGCTGGCTCCGCCGCTTTGGGCAGCATCAGCAACGAACGCAGCGCCTGCCGCACCGTGCCGCGATGCGCGACGACGACGAGATCCCCGTGCGCATCTGGCCGCGCGTGTTCGCAGATCGCGAGGTGCACCCGCGCCGCGAATGCGACCCTGCTCTCGCCGCCCGGAAACGCGTCCGCCTCGCCCCGCTGATGTCGCGCCCAGAACTCTTGATGCGAGGCCGCGATCTCCTGTGCGGTCATGCCTTCGCAAGCGCCGAACGAGATCTCGCGCAGCCGTGCGTCGGACTGGAGCAAGGACTCGTCCCAGCCGTGCGCCTGTTGCAGGATGCGCGCCGACTCGCTGGCGCGCGACAGCGGCGAGTGCACGACCTTGCTCGGCGACAGTCCCGACAGCAACGGAATCAACGCGCGGATCTGCTGCCGGCCGAGGTCGGACAGCGGCACGTCGTTTTGCCCGTGGTAGCGGATCGAGGACTGGCCCTCGGTCTCGCCGTGCCGCACCAGCCAGATGCGGCGCGTGGCCTTCACTTCAGCGACAGGACGACCGCCGTGGCGATCGCGCCCAGCACGACGACGAAGAAGGACGTCATCACCGCCTTGTTCCAAGCCGTGTTCGTCTCGATCGAACGCTGCAGCCGCGTCGATTGGTCTTCGTTGCTCTCGCGCAGGGACTGCATCGCCGATTGCGTCGAAGAACGCATCGACTCGGCGGCCTCGCGCTGCACGCCTTCGATGCTGGCCTTGAGTTCGCCGAGGTTCTCGTCGCGGCGCGCGGCAAGCTCCTTGGTCGCGACGGCCTGCTCTTCGCTATGCCGCACCATCTCGCCCATCGCGTTCTGCACGCGATCCATCGTGTGCTGGAACTCGCGCATCGCCAGCATCGCCCGCTCGTCGCTCTGCGCGGCGCGTTGCAGCGCGGCCTCGACGCTCTGCAGCAGCGGCGGCAGCACCACGAGCGTGCCCGCGATCTGGGAGCCGAGTTCGTTCTGGCGCGCGAGCTGCGTCTCCATCGTGCGCAGCATGTCGATCTGCTCCTGCGACAGCGCCGGCAGTTGCTGCATCGCCGAGGAGTTGTCGACGAGCTTGCTGAGCTGCGAGTCCATGCCCGCGTGCATCGCGCGCAGCGTCGTCGTCAGCTCGGAGAAGTTCTCGTTGAGCGCGAGCAACGCCTCTTCGCGCTCGGTGAGCTTGCGCACCGGCCGGCTCTGGGCTGCCGCCATCGGCATCGGCTCGACGCGCGCGACTTCGCCACCGTCGACTTCTGGTTGCGCGTCCTCGACACGGACCGTGCCCGTGCGGAACCGATCTGCCAAACGACCGAAGAACGATGCCCTCTTGACCATATTCCTGCCTCGCGCGGCCTTGGGCCGCCCGCCAATCCACCGCGCCGGAGTCACCGCGCGCCGACCCGCGTCGACGCATGGCGACGGACCGCCCGGCGCAGTGAAGGCACGCTAGCCAAAGGGACCGCGCCCGCAAGCAAGCGTTGCATGAAGGCAGACGCGCTCCGTGTCGTGGCCCGTCGAGGAAGGGATCCGCGGAGGCCGGATGCGGCGAGGCTGAGTTGCAAGGATGCGGCGGTGCGGCGGTGTGGCGGTGTGGCGGTGAATCGATGCAGGGATGTGGTGCTGCGGTGGTGTGCCAAGATCCGGCGCGGCTGCGGCCCCGGATCGTTGTCGAGCCCACGCTTGAATACCGCGGGGCCTTCGCTACGGTCTCCGTCCCCTTCCGGAGGCTGGGCGCGCAAGCGGCCAGACTCACTGTCGGGCTGCCGGTGCCCCTTCTACCGTACGGCAGCACAGATGGTTGGCGGGTGGGGAGTTAGCTCAGTTGGTAGAGCGCGACAATGGCATTGTCGAGGTCAGGGGTTCGACTCCCCTACTCTCCACCAGTTTTTCCGACTGGTTGTTCGACGGGGCAGGAAGGTGGCGCGATGCGTCGGGACGGATGAAGGGAAACTGGGTTGGTTGATGGCCCGGATTCCCATTCTGCGCGGAGTGAAGTAGGGTGCGCGCACTTGCAGGGGTTGTAGGCCCGTGCGTTCTGTCACTGGTGAGGACACGTCATGAGAGTCAAGATGGCTAGGTTGTTTTGCACAGTTGTTGTGGCAGCGATCGGATGCAATGCATCGGCGCAGGGTTGGGAGCGCACGAGCGGCAATTGGCAGCCAAGCTTCAACCCCAACGTGTATGTGTCGAGCGTGACGAGTGACCCCATTTCTGGAGGAACATTCTGCCTCGCCTCTGACGGAAGCATCCTCCGGTGGGACGGCAACTCGGTCGTTACGATTAGCGCGGCAGGACAGCTCAGTGGAATTGGTTCGCCGCAATTCCTTAGTTACTTGACCACCAGCGGGACACTGGGCCTGTGGTTCGCAAACCCCGTCAACACGGACCTGTGGAGCCTTCCAACAAATGGCGGCACACCCTCACCACTCGCCTCAATAGGTTCTCTTGGTGGCTATCGACTCATCAGCACGCAGGACGCGGTAACATCATACTTCCTTCCGCCAGTTTCCGGAGGAGGGCTTCAGCCTTGGATGTACATGGGGGGAGCATTTGGCTGGCAAGGGGCCATATCGGGCGGCAGCCTAACCACCTTCACCCTTCCAACCTTATACTCCGCATGGACTAGTTCATCTAGCAGTGCAGGAACGCACTGCGCTTTTGTAGACCCGTCAGATAATAAAATCAGATTGGTCACCAGCGGCTCCTATGGCGGGCCACGCTTTTTCCGATTGTCGGGCAACAGCTGGTTGCAGGAGTTCCCAGTAGCCCCATTTAGCCTGATTCCGTTCAATCCGTTTCAAATTGGGTCATCGAATGGTGCATGCTCATGGTTCACCCCCGGCCCATCAAACCTAGGATCTCTAGCCTATTTCTATACGGTGGATGCGAACCAGAATCTCCGACCCCGGAGCCTGTTGTATGCAAACGGCAACCTTAACGAGATCTTCCTCACCTCGTATCCACCGGCAACAGGGACCATCAAGGTGTATGACTCGGTCCGGGGCGTCTTCGTCGCATTCGTAGCAGACGGCTCCATCTGGGAACTGAACCTCGGCGCCTCCGCCCAGTTCTCCACCTTCGGTGCCGGCTGCCTCGGCTCGCGCAGCACGCCAACCCTCGCGCCGCAGCAAGGCAGCCTGCCGCGCATCGGCACGAACTTCACGTTGCAGGCCCTCAACCTGCCGCTCGCCGGCCCGGTATTCCTCGCGATCGGCGCGTCCGACACTCTCTACGGCCCGACGCCGCTGCCGCTCAACCTCGGCCCGCTCGGCGCGCCGCAGTGCAATCTCCTGGTCGGCATCGACAACCTGTTCTCGACGAGCAACGTGCTCGGCGCCGCGGCCTGGACCTTCCCGATCCCCAACATCCCAGGCGGCATCTTCTTCTCCCAGACCATCGTCTTCGACCCGCCCGCCAACCCCTTTGGCGTGACACTGAGCAACGGCGGGCGCGGGGTCGTCGGGAGTTGACCCCTACCGCCGCTGACTAGCCGCCGGCATCCACATCCGCTCCGGCCACAAACCGAGCGGCCCCGGCTTGACCCCCTGCAGCCGCGCGTCGACCAGCACTTCGGCGAGCGGGCTGACCAGCAACGCGCAGGGTTGCAGTTCTGCGAGCCGCTCATGGACGCGGCGCAGCGAGTCACTGCGAGCGGCAGGATCGCGCTGCTGGCGCTGCTGTTCGAGCAAGGCATCGACCTCGGCGTCGGCAAAGCCGCCGGCGTTGCGGGCGCCCTTGGAGTGGAATAGCTCGAAGACGTCGCCAAACGATGGCATCGACACCAGCAACATCGCGCCGTCGAAGTCAGCGGCGTCGCGGCGTTGCACGAGTTCGCGGAACGCGAGCGCGTCGAGGCGCACGTCGACGCCCGCCTCGGCGGCCGCGCTCACGAACAGTTCGCCCATGCGGCGAAACCACGGTGCCTCGACGGGCACGAGCAGACGCAGCGACAAGCGCGCGGCGACGCCGTCGAAGCCCGATAGGCGCAACTGCGCGCGCGCGGCCGCGACATCGAGAGGCGGCGGCAGCAGGCCGTCTGGCATCTCGGTGGCGCCGGGCTTGCAGAACGCAGCGCTCGGCTTTGCGGTGTCGCCAAAGATGCGCGTCGCAATGCCTTCGCGATCAAACAGCATCGCCAGCGCCCGCCGCACGCGCGCGTCGGCGAGCGGGCCGCTTCGCGCATTCCACTGCACGACGTAGGCCCCGAGGGTCGGCATGTCGTAGACGAAGCGCGCGTAGGCCGCGGCGAGAGCGGCATCGTTGCGCAACGTCGCCGCGAGGTCTGGGCCCGAGAACCAATCGAGTTCGCGTTTCACGAGCGCAGCGTGTCGCGCCGCCGGATCGAGCAGGAAGCGCAACAAGATCGCTTCGAAGTTCCAGCGGCCCGGTTCTGCGCGCCGCCAGCTCGACTCATTGCGCACGAGCCTGAGGTCGACGCCGCGCCGCCAACCGGGCGCGGCGGCATCCGCGCCCAAGAGCCGATACGGGCCAGTGCCGGGGCCTGGCGACTGGGTGATGCGAGCGAGCATCGCGCCAAAGCCCTCGTCTTGCGGCGCGGGCACCCGCTTGCCGTCGCGGGCGGCGACTTCTGCGAGCGCGCGCTGCATCCACGCCTTCTGCGCGACGACCCAACTCTCTCCCACCGTGCGCGCCGCGGCAAAGTGCGGCTGATCGAACAAGATGCGAAGCGAACGCGCATCGCCATCCACCAAGCTCGCGGACTTCACGCGACGCATGCCATCGGCGAGCGAGCCGAGCACGACGCCATGGCCCATCGCGCATTCCCATGTCCACAGCACATCGTCGACCGTCAGCGACGCGCCGTCCGAGAACTTCACGCCATCGCGGATGCGCACCACCATCGACATGCCATCCGCAGCGACGTCGCAACGATCTGCGAGCGCGAGTCGCGACGCTCCCGTCTCTGGATCGACGTCGAGCAGCGTGTCGTGCGTGAACGCGAGCACGTAGCGACGCGCGACCGCGCTCGTCGTCGTGAGCGGGTTGAGGCTGTCGGGCTCCTCGGCGACGCCGGTGTAGACATGACCGCGCTGCGGCACCAAGGACGGCTCGCTCGCGCTTGCATCGACGATGGGCCTCTGCGAGGGTCGATCCGGCTGCAAAGCCTGCAGCAAGAACGCTCCAACTGCGACCGACAGCAGGAAGAGCAACAGGGCCTTGAGTCGAGGATGCATGGCGCGCCTACGACGCTTGCAAGAACGCGAGTGCGGTTGCAGAAAGCCTGTTACGCATCGGTTCGCGGCAATGCAACGGCTCGTGCCGGCGCGGCGCAACCCCAGAAGTGCAGCTACTTCTTGGGATAGGTCTCGAGGACGAACTCGCGCCACTTGGCATCGAAGGTCTCCGCGTCCCAACCGAAGATCTCCTGCACGGCTGTCGTCTGCATCGCGGCCCAGTCCTCCGGCTTCACGCCTTCGTAGCTGATCGGCAGGCTCTTCATCTTCAGCAGCAGCGCGCCGAGCTTGTCCTTGTCGTGCTTGTGCAAGAAGTCGACGCGCGACCACGCCTGCAGTTCGCCGTGGTAGCCCATGTCCTGACTCTTCTGCCACAGCGTCATCTGCGCAAAGGGCACGCGCGTGCGGTCATACTGCGCGCGGGCGCGGACCTTCTTGGGCCAGAGGTGCTGCTCCTCCTCGTTGACCGCCTCGTCGTCCTTGATGGAGACATTGACGAACTCGGTCTCGACCTGACGCGACGCAAAGTGCGCAAAGCCCTCGCCGAGCCAAGGCGGCATGCGATAGCCGTAGCCGCGCAGGCCGTTGCACAGGTTGCCGGCGACGCCGTAGAGCACGTGGCTGTGGAGCGAGGGGTCGGCGCCCGTCTCGAGGCCCTCCACCGAGACGCCGAACACCATCTGGTGGGTGTTTGGCAAATAGAAGCTCATCGAGCGGTCGGCTTGGATGCCGCAGAAGCGATCGAAGTAGCGGGCGAGGTCGGACTTCTTCTGGAAGATCAGCAGCAGATGCTTGTCGGGCAAGCCGAGGAACGCGCCGTCTGGCGGCTGTGACGCGGTGCCGAACTTCGCGCCGCCGCCTTGCAGCATGGCCTCGAGTTCGACATAGAGCTTCTCGACGCGAGCCGCGTAGAGATGCAGGCGCAGCCATGGATCGAGGCGCTTGGGCTTGTCGGGGATCTTGGGCAGCTTCTTCCGCAGCGCTGCGACCTCGTCGTGGATCGCCTTCCGTTGCGCCTGCTTCTCCGGGATCGCAACCGTGCGCAGGTTGCTGCCGATGCGGAAGTGCGCGGTCTCGAGCCAGAGCACGCGACCCTCGCCGAGCACGCGGTCGATGTCCTCGGTGCGCGTGTCCTTCGACCAGAGCAAGGGCGCATAGCCAACGTGCCCCGCTTGCTGCAGCACCGCCGCGTCACCAAGGGTGTAGGGGTCGATCCTGCTGCGCGCGACTTCGTCGTCTTCTTTGCCCTTGCCGGACAAGGCCGGGGCCTTGTCCTTCTCGGCGTTGCCGCCGCTGTCCTTGCCTTGCGCGCGCAGCGCGGCGGGCGTCGCGATCGAGAACACGATCGCGACGCACAGGCCCAGAACGGACGAACGGCGCTGCCTCACTTGGGCGCGTCGCCGTCCGTCTTCGTGCCAGCGTCTGGTTGGCCCGCGGGCTCTTCACCCTGGTTCGCCTCGGCCGCGGCCTTCGACGAAGTCAGCGCCGACCTGCGCAGCTCCAGCTCCTTCTCGACGAACTTCTTGCGCTCGTCGTCGAGCTTCGCGATCTGCTCTTCGAGCTTCGCGACCTTCTCGGATTCGGGGCCGCGCTTCTCGATCTCCTTGTTGAGCCGACCACGGATCTCCGTGGACTGGCTGTCGATGCGATCGAGTTGGTTG
>SXPK01000240.1 GCA_005776365.1 Planctomycetia bacterium | reverse complement strand
GTTGTAGTAGTGCGCTCCACGCTTCTGCACGTATGGGATGCGCGCTGTCGAATCGAGGATCGACAGGATCCGGCTGCGAATCGGTTCGAAGCGGGGATCGGCAGTCAGCTCTGCCGTGCTGGTGACGTTCTGCTCCTTGACCCAGGCCAGCGACTTGTCAGCGGCGATGTCTTCAAGCCAGAGCGCGGGATCGTCGGACGATGGAGACTGCGGCATCGGTGCAGGAACGAAGCCCGTGTTCTGGGCTGAAAGGTAAGAAGCGATGCAGAGAGCAATCGCGCGGATGGACGCCAAGGAGGTCGGGTTCATGGCCGACGGCACGGTAGCGGCGACGCGACGGACTGGCCATCGCGGGAGCCGCTGCGCGAAAGCCGCGCGCGCGCGGCGTAGGATGCCGCGCCATGCTCCGCTCTGCGTTCTTGGACGCCTGCCGCCCGCTGGCCCTCGCGCCGCTGCTCGCGATTTCAGCCTGCGGCGTGTTCAAGACCGTCGTCGAGGCTCCTGGCAATGTGGCCCGCGCAGTTTTGCCCGGAGCCCCCGGCGAGAAGCTCCAGCCCATCGACACGCTGCATCCGCGACTGCTTGCGCTCGCCGACAGCTGCGCGCAACGCGTCGGCTCCGCGACCGAGATGTTCGCCGAAGAAGCCAAGATACGCGAAGCATTGGTGCAGTCGGTGCGTTGGCGGCTCTCGTTCTCTCGGCTGCTGTATCAGGCGGCGACGAGTCCATCCCCACTGTCCGGGCTGCTCGACACGCTGGTCCTGGTCCGCACCGGTTCTGTGCTGTTCCAGTCGCGGCGGTTTGGCGAAATCTGGGGCACGCCGGCCCGCCACATCGCAAGCGGCCTCGGTGCGATGGAGACCACGTGCTGGCAAGTCGTCTGCGACTACGTCGGCAACGCGCAGGTGCAGGAGTTGCGAGCGACGCTCGATGCATGGCAGGAGAAGAGGCTCGGGGACAGCGCCGACGAGTTCGACGAGCTGCCTGACTTCCGCCAGCTCGCGCACGCGCTCGGCAAGACCGACCCCAGCAGCGGCGGCACGCTGATGAGCTTCTTGTCGATCGATCCACTGGCGGGTCTCGAGCCCGTTGCGCGCGAGGTCGCGCTGACGCGCCAGTTCACGGAACGGATGCTGTTCTGGGCGGAGCGCACGCCATCGTTGATCGACCTGCAGGTCGAGCTTGGCACGCTGGAGGCGCAGGAACTGCCAGAGGTCGTGAGCGCAGTTGCGTCGCTCGAACGCGCCACCAAGGCGGCGGAGACCATTGCCGAGACGACAAAAGCGCTGCCGGCGCAGATCCAAACCGAGCGCGAAGCCGCGGTGCGACAGGTCGCGGCAGAAGTCGACGCGCAGCGACGCGCCTTGATCGCGGACCTCGACGAAGCGACTGCGCCGGCGCAGAGGGTCCTCGTCGAAACGCGCGAGACGATCGCGGCAGGGCAGGCCCTGTCGCAGGAACTGACCAAGACTGTGCAGGCGGTCGACACGATGCTGAAGCGATTCGACCCCGACCCGAACGCAAAGAAGGAGCCGGAACCCGATCCCGCGCAGCCGCAGAAGCCCTTCGACATCGTCGAGTATGGCGAGACAGCGACTCGAGTCGCCGAGGCAGCGAAGGAACTGCGGGGCGCGGTCACAGCCGTCGATGCTGCGATTCCACAGCTGCGCAAGACGATCGACGATGCGGTCGACGGCGCTTTCTGGAAGGGCACCGGCGCGGCAATCGCGCTGATGCTGTTTGGCGCGGCGACTGTGCTCATGGTTCGCGTCCTGAGCGCTCGCATTGGCCGCACTGGCGGCGCGTAGGGTTGGGTTCTCGTTTCGATCGCGTGCTGGCGGATTGACGAGGGCCAAGGGGCTGGAAGGGAGTCGCGGCGATCTGGTTTCGTGGCGTCCCCTTCCAGGGCGTCCGCGATAAGCACTTGTTCCTGCTGGTAAAGGCCGCGCAGTCACCCAAGCGACGATCGCCTCGTACGAGTTCGCAACGAGTCGCCTGCCGTCAGGACGAGCGGCTCGCGTTGCATCTGGTGCAACGCGTCGCGCTCAGGCGCCGAACTGCAGCGCCGCGAGGCGGTCCTTGCAGCGTTCGTTGCCGCCGTCGAGGACTTCGGTGGCCTTCGCGTCGCGGTAGTGACGTTCGACGTGGTATTCGACCGTGTAGCCAAAGCCGCCATGGATCTGGATCGCTTCGTCGGCGGCCAGCACCGCAGCATCGACCGCGGCGATGCGAGCCTGCATCGACGCGGCTTCCGCGAGTTCGCCGAGGTCCGCGAGGCGCGCGGCGTGGAAGACCAGATGGCGAGCGGCGTCGACGGCGCGCTGGCATTCGACGAGTTTCCGTACGACAGCCTGCTGGCCGAGCAGCGGCTTGCCGAAGGCGATGCGCTCGCTTGCATGCGCTCTGGCGGCGACGATCGAGGCCCGACCGGCGCCGACACACGCGGCGGCACTGCCGAGGAACGCAACCGTCTCCGCAGCGCGAACCGCTGCTTCTGCAGTGGAGCCCTCGGCCGCGACCACGCATGCACTGCTTCCGAACTCGACGCGCGCAGGTGCGGCGCTCTGGAAACCGAGCGCTCGCAGCGCCGTGCGCTTGGTTGCCGACGCTTCGACGATGACGAGCACGGTCTTGCCTCCGTCATTCGCCGCGACGACGAGGAGGTCCGCTTCGCCCGCGCCAGGCACCAACTCCGCCTTGCCAGACAGCGAGCTGCCACGCAGCGCAATCCCATGCTCACGACCGATCCACGCGGCGAGCTTGCCGCCGGCGGCGACATCACCCATCGCGTCCGAGCCCGCATGCGCGAGCGCGGTGGCGCACTGCACCTGGCCTACGAGCAGACGCGCGAGCGAACCGCTGCGAGCGCCGATTTCTTCACACGAAGCGGCGAACGGCAGCAACCCCATTCCCGCGCCGCCGCGGTCCTCGGCGATCGGCATCGCGAACAAGCCAAGTTCGGCGAGGCCAGCAAACTCGTCGCGCGCAAAGGTCCGGTGCTCGTCGCGCTCCTGCGCGTGCGGCGCCACAGCGTCAGCCACGAACTTCGCGACGGTGTCGAGGATCAGGGTCTGGTCGTCGGTGAATTGCAGGTTGTGCATCGCAGATCGGTTGGCGGCACGCTCAACGCGCGCCTTGCCAGAAGTAGAGGAATCGCGGTCCGGTCGCAGAGGCCATCAGTTGCGCGGCGGCTTCCGACAGGTCCTTTGGCCCCTTCGCCTCGGCGCCAAACAACATGTCGCGCAACGTCGGACGACGTCGGTGTTCGACAAACTCGACCGGTCCGAGATCAGCGAACCACGCCTCGAAGGTCGAAGGGTCGCCGATCTCGTCGATCAGGCCATTTTCGAGCGCTTGGCCCGCGGAGTAGATGGCGCCGTTCGCAAGCTGCATCACCCGATCGCGGTCGAGGTTGGGCCGGCCTTCGTCCACGACGTCGACGAACTGCATGTAAAGCTCATCGACGATGCTGGTGAGCATCGACTTCTCCGAGCTCGACATCGGCCGCGTCATCGACAGGATGTCCTTGTACGGCGTGTGGTCCGACTTGATCGCGATCTCCTCGACGCCGAGCTTCTTCGCGGCCTCCGCCACATTCCACGCGCTCATGATGACACCGATGCTGCCGGTGATCGTCGAGCGACGGGCCACGATGCGGTCTGCTGCGCAGGCGACGTAGTAACCGCCGCTGGCGGCCACATCGCCGAACGAGGCGAGGATGCGCACCGTGGGATGATCCGCCTTGAACTGCTTGAGCAGCCGGTGGATCTCATCGCTGTCGGTGACGCCGCCGCCTGGCGAGTCGATCGCGAGCCAGATGCCGTCGATGTCGTCATTCGCGGCGGCGTAGCGCAGCGCGCGGCGCACTTCGGTGACCGTGCCGCCCGAGCCGCCGAGCAGCGGCGATTGCGTCTCCGCGATGGCGCCGAGGATCGGGATGCGCAGAACTCGCGATTCCGCGTTCTTGTCGCCGCCGACTCGCACGACGTCATAGCCCGCGACGTCGGTGTCGATGCCAGGGAGACCGCCACTCGCGACGCTGCCAAGACTCAAGAGCAGCAGCAGCAGATTGAGGCCACCCGACACGAGCAGCAGGAGCCCGAGGAAGATCGCGACAAAAAACGACACACTGCGACCGTCACGCTGAGGCGGCGGCGCGGCGCCGCGCCACTGCGGCTCTTGCTGCGGCACGCCGGGCGGAGGACTTGGAGGGATCGAGGTCATGCGGGTAGTGAGTTTGGCGTCACGGGACGAGCAGGCTGCGCGCGATCACGAGGCGCTGGATGTCCGTGGCACCTTCGTAGATCTCGGTGATGCGTGCATCGCGAAGCCAACGCTCCGCAGAGGTCGCGCCGCTAGCGCCTTCTTGGCCGAGGATCGCAACTGCTGCTCGCGCGGCGCGGTTGGCAAGGCGCGAAGCCGTCGACTTTGCCATCGCCGCCTCGGCGCCGCAGCGGAGGCCGCGGTCGCGGAGGATCGCGGCGCGCCAGGTGAGCATGCGGTAGGCATCGAGTTCCGACGCGAGATCGGCCAGCGTCCACTGATCAGGCTGCGATGCCGTCGGGCGGCCCTTTGCGTCGACCTGCTTACCGAGACAGTCGCGGATCAGCTCGATGCACGCGCGCGCGATGCCGAGCGATTGCGACGCGATGCCAAGGCGGCCGCCATCGAGAGTATCGAGCGCGATCGTGAAGCCGACGCCCTCGTCACCGATGCGGTTGTGCGCCGGCACCTTCACGTTCTCGAGCACGATCTCGTTGGTCGGCGAACCGCGCAGCCCGAGCTTGCGCTCCTTCTTGCCGACGCCGACACCGGGATAGTCCTTCTCGACCAAGAAGGCGGAGATGCCCTTCACGCGATCGGAGCCGGTGCGAGCGAAGACGAGGAACAACTTGGCCTCGCTGCCGGTCGTGATCCACAGCTTGGCGCCGTTCATCACGTAGTGGTCACCCTCTCGCTTCGCCTCGCAGCGCAGCGCGGCAGCGTCGCTGCCGGAGAATGCCTCGGAAAGGCAGTAGGCCCCGAGCCACTCGCCATTGACGAGCTTGGGGAAGTAGCGCTTCTTCTGCTCCTCGCTGCACCACTTGCCGACGAGCGAGTTCACCAGCGAGTTGTGCACGGAGATCGTGACGCCCGTCGAAGGGCACACGGCATTGATCTCTTCGAGCATGATGCAACTTGCGAGGTTGCCCATCTCCGAGCCGCCGTGCGCCTTGCTCACCGTCGTGCGCAACAAGCCCAGCTTGGCAGCGGCTTCGACGGCGCTGCGCGGAAACTTCACTTCGGCATCCCACTCGGCGGCCTTGCCGAGGTGCGTGTTGGCATAGTCGCGAACGGAGCTGCGGAACGCGGCCAGTTCCGGCGAGAGCTCGAAGTCGACGACTTGAGGCTGCGTGGCGCTCATGTCACGTCCCCTGCTTGTAGTCGTAGTAGCCCTTGCCCGTCTTGCGGCCGAGATGCCCGGCGTGCACGAGGCGGCGGAGCAGCGGGCACGCGCGATACTTGTCGTCGCCCAAGCCGTCCTTCAACACATCGAGGATCGAGACGCAGACATCGAGGCCGATGAAGTCGGCCAGCGTCAGCGGGCCCATCGGGTGGTTCATGCCGAGCTTCATGATCTCGTCGATCGCCTCGCGCGTGGCAACCCCCTCCATCAACGCGAACGCTGCCTCGTTGATCATCGGCATCAGGATTCGGTTGGCGACGAAGCCTGGGTAATCATTGGCCGCGACGGGGATCTTGTTGAGACCCTTCGACCACGTGATCACCGCCTCGGTG
>SXPK01000239.1 GCA_005776365.1 Planctomycetia bacterium | reverse complement strand
GACGCTGCCGCCAGGCGAGTTGAGGAACAGGTTGATGTCCTGAGTCTTGTTCTCTTTCTGCAAGAACAAGAGCTGCGCGATCACCGAGTTGGCCACGTAGTCGTCGATCGGCGATCCGATGAAGACGATCCGGTCTTCGAGCAGGCGGCTGTAGATGTCGTATTGACGCTCACCGCGGCCGGTCTTCTCGATGACGAAGGGGATGTAGTGGTTGGCGATGGTCATGGTGGGTGGGGCCTTCTCAGCTCGCCTTCTTATCGACGACGCGCGCGTGCTCTCTGAGGAAATCGCGCACCTTGCGCTCCAGCAAGGCGAGTCTGAGTTCGCCCATCTGGTTGTTCTTTTCCAGGTGCTCGACGACGGCCTGCGGCCCGACGTTGTTGGCCTGGGCGATCTTCCGGACTTCGCCCTCGACGTCGCTCTCCGTCACGAACAGTTTCTGCTGCCGGGCGACGCCGTCGATCAGGAAGAAAAGGCGCACGCGGCGTTCGGCATCCTGCCGCGCCTCGGCCTTGGACTCTTCGAGCTTCTTCTCGATGTCCTCCTTTTGCATGCCGGATTGTTCGAGGCGGGCGGCGACGGATCGCAGTGAGGCCAGGTGCTGCTCGTCGACCAGCGATCCGGGCAGGGCGAAGGAGTTGCGGTCGAGCAGTTGCTGGAGGCACTGGTCTTCCTGCTGGATCTTGCCCAGGCGTCCCTTTTCGTCGCGGATGCGGCCGCGCAGGTCGTCGTGCAGCGCCGCGAGCGATTCGAAGTCCAGGCCCTTGGCGAGGGCGTCGTCGATCGGTGGCGCGCTGACTCGCAGCACTTCGTGAACGTGCAGCACGGCCTTGCCGGGTTTGCCGCGGTATGCGTCCTTTTCGAAGTTCGGCGGGAACGTCAACGCGATCTCGACCGGGGCTCCAGGCTTGCAACCAATGACTGCGGCCTCGAATGCGCTGACGTCAGCGCCAGCGATCGGGATGTTGGTGTTGAGCTGGACGCCCTTTCGCGAATGGACCTCAGCACCGTTCTCGTCGAGGAAGCGGAGATCGACTTTGACGAAGTCGCCCTTCTGCGCCGGCTCGTCGACCTTTTGGATCGCGCGCTTCTGGTTGGCGATTTCCTTCAGTGCATTGTCGATCTCATCGTTCGTGACGTCCGTCGTGAACGAAGGAATCTCGAGTCCTTTGCTGTCGGCAAGTTCGAACACGGGGCGCACGTCGACTTGCACCGTGAACTCCAGCGCGTCGTCGAGGCTGACCTGCAGTTCCTCGTATTTCTCGATCATGACGCGGCCGATGGGCGCGATCTGATGGTCGCGACAGGCATCGTTGAAGAAGCGCTGCACGATCTGCTCCTTGGCCTCCTTCAGGATGCTCTGCGAGAACTGCTTCTCGAGCAGCTTGCGCGGCACCTTGCCAGGCCGGAATCCCTTCATCCGGACCTGCTGGTTGGCGGAGTCGTACATGGCGTCCACGTGCTCGCGGATCGCGACGACGGGGACCTGGATCTTGAGGCTGCGGCTGCAGGGGCCGGTCTCGGCAACCTGAACTTGCATGGTGGAGGGCATCGGTCTCGGACTTGCGCCTTCGTCGGTCTGGTCGACGACCGGACGGCTCGACAAAGGGGCGAAAGATAGTCCACGCCAGGCGGCGCAGGGTCAAGCGTGACGGTGCCTTGCGGCGCAGAGTTGCCGTGCGCCGCGCAATCGATCTCGCATCAGCGGCCAGTCGCCTCGCGTTGCTGCGTCAGCAACCAAGCGCGGATCCCGGGTCGCCCGAGACCTTCGCGGACGGCTTCGTCGCGCTGCGCCAGGGCTTCGATCTCGGCCGGGGTCCACTCGCTGTCGCGGAGCCACTTCAACATGCGATCCCAACGGCTGCGGTGGGCCTCGCAGCGAATGAGTTCGCCGCGGATCCGACGACGCAGGAGGTCGCTTTGCGCGAGGTCCAGCACCTTTTCGTAGTCATCGGCGGCGTCCTTCCAGTCCTCGTTCGCGCAATGGAGGTTGGCGCGGTCCTCGTAGAGTTGCGGCTCCTGGCGTCGCTGCGGCCGCTTCATCTGCTCGTTGATGTTTGCCAGCAGCTTCTTCATGCCTGACTTGTCGCCGGTCGTTCGCAGCGTCGAGGCCGCGGCAAGCGCGAGGGATCCTGTTTCGCCGGCGTCGATCCACTCGTGCAGTTTCTTCTGCGTGGGTTCGTGGTCCTTCGGCGCAATCGCCGCGAGCTTCTCGACGATCGTCAGCAGGTCGCGGAAGTCCATCTTCTCGCGATCCAGAAGCGGAAGCACCGCCCGAGCCGCCGCATCATTCTCGCCAGCAACGGCTGCCAGGTAGGCCACATACTTGGGCAGCAGATTGCGTTCTTTCTCGGTCAGAAGGCTCTGCAGCACGGTGCCTAGTACGCTCGCCGGCTTCGCTGCCAGCAAGTAGTCGAGGGCCGCGGTGCGGAGCGTGCGGTCGCTCGAAGCCAGTGCGACGACGACCTTCTCAGCCGGCGCCGGGTCGCCAAGGCGAGCAAAGGCCTGCAGCAGCAACAATGCTTCTCCGGCCTGCGGACTCTCGTAGCTCGAAAGCAGCACTGGCACGGCGCGTGGCGAGCCAGATCGGCCCAGCAACTGGATTGCTTCCACCCGCGCGACCTCGTTGCTGCTCTGCGCCAATTCGACCAGCGCGTCGAGGAAACTCCCGGGGTCGAGGCGTTCGAGCACGCGGCGACAGTTCGCGGCGAGGCTGCGTGATTGGCTGGTCACCGCCACGGGTTGCAATCGCTCGAGCAGCAGCGGAACCGCGCTGTCACCAAGCGCCGCCACCAGGGCGATGCGGCTGTCGAGGTATTGTGCGTTGTCGCGATACTCGAGCGCGAGGTCCTGCCAGTAGGGCTGCAGGGCCTGCTCCTGTGCTGGGCGCAGGCGTTCCGCGCGCGAACGAGCCAGGGCGGGCAGGTCCCCGAGTGAGACCTGGCCCGGAACCGTCGTGGCTGCGATCAGGCACGCGGCTACCTGCAGGAAGCGGACGTTGCGCATCCGCGCATCCTAAGAGGTCGGTGGCGCGGAGCGAGGCCTCAAGCATCTTGGACTGCTGGCCGATTCATGGTGCATGTGGACCTACGTCTTGCGCCATCACCAGGAGTTGCGCCGCATCTACGCGAACTCTCGTCCCTGCACGCGCTGAGTGCGTCGTGCTGGCGGGTTCCGCCAGGCCGCGCGCGCTCTTAGGCTTCCGGCTGTGCGCGATTACGAAGTGTTGGTGATTGGCGGCGGCCACGCAGGCGTGGAGGCGGCCTGCGCTGCGGCGCGGATGGGCCGCGTCGCCGCGATGGTCGTCCTCGACGCCAAAGCAATCGGGCGCATGTCGTGCAATCCCGCCATCGGTGGCCTCGCGAAGGGGCAGCTGGTGCGCGAAGTCGATGCCCTCGGCGGCGAAATGGGCCTCTGCACGGACCAGACTGGGATCCACTTCCGCATGCTCAATACCCGCAAGGGGCCGGCCGTTCGGTCGCCGCGAGCCCAGTGTGATCGTGTCGCCTACAACCGAAGGATGGCCGCGCGCGTCTGCGCCTCCCCCGGACTCGATGTGGTGGTTGGTGAAGCGGCGGACTTGCTCGTCGAGGGCCACTCGGCCGATCGACGGGTTGCTGGAGTCGTGCTCGCCGACGGGCGCACGGTTCGGGCCAAGACCGTGGTGCTGACCACTGGCACCTTTCTCGGCGGCAAACTCTTTGCTGGCGATTGGGAAGCGACCGGCGGTCGCTACGAGGAAGCCGCGGCGACGATCTTGTCGCGCTCGCTGCTCGCGCATGGTCTGCGGCTTGCGCGGCTCAAGACCGGGACGCCGCCGCGCATTCACAAGGGCTCGATCGACTTCTCCAAGTGCGAAGAGCAACGGGGCGATGATCCGCCGCAGCCCTTCTCGTTCCGCACGGAGTCGATCCCGCTGCCGCAGGTTTCGTGCTGGATCACTCGTACGACTGACACGACGCACTCGATCATTCGCGACAACGCGCATCGATCGCCGATGGTGCAAGGTCGCATCAGGGGACAGGGGCCGCGCTATTGCCCGAGTGTCGAGG
>SXPK01000238.1 GCA_005776365.1 Planctomycetia bacterium | reverse complement strand
CTCATCGTCGCCGGAATCAGGGACCTTCACCTCGCTGCCGCGGCCGAGCTTGGAAACTGCAAGCGCAACGTCGGTCAAGCGCGACGAGAACCTGCCGCCGAGCATCCAGCCGACAATGCCGCCCAGGATGCCGACCACGAACGGAACCGTGAGCGCCGCGAGCTTGCCCTTCTGCAGGACGTCCGCATCGGCATCAGGTATGGCGCCCTTGAGATTGAGCAGCACGACGAGCGAGCCCGCGAATCCCGCGAGCAGCGCTGCCCCACCGGTCGTCAATGCGATCGTGAGTGCGAGCTTTCCTTTCGACTTGTTGCCGCTGCGCGCCATGCATCACCATCCAAACCAAGGCAGGACGAAGTACAACGACACGCCGGCGTAGATGCCCGCCATCTGGTCGTCAGCCATGATGCCGAGCGCACCAGGTAGATCTTCGAGCTTGCGTGCGGGCTGGGGCTTCCACACGTCGAACACCCGGAAGGCGAAGAACGCGGCCGTGTGCCCCGCCGCGTCAGGCAGCTTCTGCGCAATCGCCGTGTAAACGCTGATCGTCACGAGATAGCCGACCACTTCGTCGAGCACGAACGCGCCGGGGTCCTCGTTGGGAAACGTGCGCTTGACGAAGCTCGTCTGCATGCAGCCGAGCACGAACAGCACGACCGCCGCGCCCCACCACCACGCCAGTGTGCTTTCGCCAGCGAGCGCCTGAATCAGCACAGCAAGGATCACTCCGCCTAGCGTGCCGACCGTGCCGGGCGCGAAGGGAGACAGTCCAAGACCGCAACTCGTCACCAGCAGAAAGCGCAAGCGATCAGGAAAGCTCATGCGCGCATCACGCCCTGAACAAGACATCGCGCGCTTTGATCACGTAGTTGACGCCGCTGACGATCGTGAGCGCGAAGCTCAACCAGAGCCCTGCGACCGTGAGTGGCATCCACCCTTCGCAGCCGGCGACGATCATCATCAGCGACGCGGCAGTCCAACACTGCGTGACCATCTTCCACTTGCCGAGTTTGTCGGCCGGAAACGGTCGCCCGGATGCCTCGACGACGCCGCGCACCGCGGTCACGAGGAACTCACGCGCGAGCACGACGACGACATACCAGTAAGGCATCACCGCGGTCGCGGCCGGGAACTTCAGCAACAACACGAAGGCGCCTGCGATCAACACCTTGTCAGCAAACGGGTCCGCGACACGGCCGAACGCGGTGACCATGTTCCACTTCCGCGCGAAGTAGCCGTCGAGGAAGTCGGTGCACGCGGCGACGAGGAACAATGAGAACGCCCACCACACGAGCGTCAGGTCAGGTCGCGAGCAGTCCTCGACGAGTTCGAGGCACACGAAGGTCGCGGCCGTGACGACGAGGCGCGACAGGGTGATGGCGTTCGGGATGTTCACTTGCTGCGGCGGGCGCGAGCGAGCTCGGCGCGCAGGCCGTAATCCTGGGCCGCGGTGATCTTCGCGTCCACGATCTGCCCTGGTTCCGCTGCGTCGGCGGCGAAGTGGACGCGGCAGTCGACCTCCGGCGCGTCGGCGTAGGCGCGGCCGACGAGGTCCCCGCTATCCGCGTCGATGCCGTCCAGGATGACCGGCAGCGTCTTGCCGACGAGGCTCTTCTGGAACGAGTCGAGGATGCCCTTCTGCTGCTTCATCAGCGCCGCGCGCCGCGCTTCGGCGACCTTCTCGGGCACCTGGTCCGGCATGTCGTAGGCGGGCGTCGTCTCTTCGCGCGAGTATGGGAACACCCCGAGGCGCTCGAACTGGAAGCGCGCGCAGAACTCCTGCATCTCAGCGAAGTCCTGCTCGGTCTCGCCAGGGAAGCCGGTGATCAAAGTGCTGCGCACCGCGATGCCGGGCACCTCGTCGCGGAGTCGCCAGAGGATGCCCTCGACCTGCTCTTTGCTGACCGCGCGCTTCATCGCCTTCAGCATCGGCGAGCTGATGTGCTGGATCGGGATGTCGAGGTACTTGACTGCCTTGTTGTGCTCGCGGAGGAACGTCGTCAACTCCGGCAGCACGGTGTGCGGGTAGGCATACATCAAACGAATCCACTGGATGCCGTCGACGTCGGCGAGCTTCTCGAGCAGCGTGTGGATGTGGCGCTTGCGGTCGATGTCGAGGCCGTATGCAGTCGTGTCCTCGGCGACGATGACGAGCTCCTTCACGCCGGCTGCGGCGAGACTCTTCGTCTCGTCGACGAGCACGTCCATCGGCTTGCTGCGATTGCGACCTCGCATGCTCGGGATCGCGCAGAACGTGCACTTGTGGTCGCAGCCCTCGCTGATGCGCAAGTAGGCAAAGCTCTTGGGCGTCAGAAGCATGCGCTTCGTGTCGCTCTTCGGGCCCTTTGGCTTGCCGCCGTCGACCGTCGCTACCCAACGACGATCGCTGCCATTGACGATGCGACGCACGACTGCCGGCACGCCCGAGTAGTCACTGATGCCGAATACCGCGTCCAACTCGGGAATGTTCTTCTTGAGGTCTTCGCCGTAGCGCTGCGCGAGGCAACCGACGGCGATCACGCCTTTCAACGAGCCCTCTTCCTTGAGTCGCGCGACCGACAGGATGGTGTCGATCGACTCCTGCTTGGCCGAGT
>SXPK01000237.1 GCA_005776365.1 Planctomycetia bacterium | reverse complement strand
GGTGCGCATTGGCCACTTCGTCGAGGCGCAGATGCTCGAAGCGATGGAAGTCGACTGCATCGACGAGAGCGAAGTGCTGACGCCGGCCGATGAGCAGTTTCAGATCGACAAGCGATCGTTCAAGACGCCCTTCGTCTGTGGTTGCCGCGACCTCGGTGAGGCGCTGCGTCGCATCCACGAAGGCGCTGCGATGATCCGCACGAAGGGCGAGGCCGGCACTGGAAACGTCGTTGAAGCCGTGCGCCACATGCGCGCGATCGTTGCGCAGATCCGCGAGCTGCGCGGTCTCGACGACAAGCACATGGAGAAGAAGGCCGTCGAGCTGCGCGTTCCGACCGAACTCGTCTCGTGGGTTGCGCAGCACCAGAAACTCCCGGTCCCCAACTTCTCGGCTGGCGGTGTCGCGACACCAGCGGATGCGGCATTGATGATGCAGCTGGGCGCCGAGGCGGTGTTCGTCGGCTCGGGCATCTTCAAGTCTGGCGATCCCGTCAAGCGAGCGAAGGCGATCGTGCGCGCAACGACGCACTACATGGACCCCAAGGTCCTCGTCGAAGTGAGCTGCGGTCTTGGCGAACCGATGGTCGGCATCGACATCCACGAGATGCCAGCGCACGAACGCTACGCCGGCCGCGGCGTCTGACATGGAAGCTCACGCGGATCCTCTAGCAGCGATCGTCGGCGTGCTGGCGCTGCAGGGCGACTTCGCCGAGCACGAGGCGGCGTTACGGCTGCAAGGTCTGCGAACGCGGCAGGTCCGTATGCGCATGGACCTCGACGGCATCGCCGCGATCGCGCTGCCTGGCGGCGAGAGCACGACGATGCTCAAGTTGCTCGACGTCGAAGGGCTGTGGGATCCGCTCGGTTCTGCGCTGCGATCGGGAATCCCGGTGCTGGCGACGTGCGCGGGCATGATCTTGCTCGCAGAGACCGTCGAGAACCCGAGTCAGCGCAGCTACGGACTCTTGCCGATCACCGTCGTGCGCAATGGCTATGGCCGTCAGTTCCACAGCGGCACGTTCGCGCTTGCGAGCGAGACGCTGCCCGCGGGCACGACGGGCACATTCATCCGAGCGCCGCGCATCACGCGAATCGGCGCCGACTGCAAAGTGCTCGCGCGCCGCGATCGGGATCCCGTGCTCGTGCAGCAGGGCAGCGTGCTGGCGGCGTGCTTCCATCCTGAGTTGGAAGCGGACCACGCCGTGATGCGGTTGTTCGCAGCGATGGTGCGCAGGTCGCGGTCGCAGGTTGGTGTGGCTTCGAACTTCGGTATGACGACGGGATAGGCTGCGACCACTGTGCGCATGGACGTACCTGATTGTGGCCGTCTGTTTATTGTCCCAAGATCCGCAGTCGCCGGCGACCATCCCCGCAGGTCGATGGCTGTGTCCATGGATCGGCGGCTTCCGCTGCAGGCACGGTCCTTTCCCCCGGTGATCATTGCTTGGCACTGCCAGCAATCCGGTTGAGAGAATACCTCCGCCGCGCGGGGGTGGAGAACAAGGCGCTTAGAAGCACGCGGTTCTCTCCCGCAACCGCCTCGCTGACGGATCGACACTTACAAGCGGGCTGACAGTGATTCGTTCGGACTCAAGTCCGTGGTGGATCGCACAAGGGGCCGCGGCGTCGATTGCCTCGCTGCAGCGCGCTGCCCAGTGCATTGCGTCGTCGCATGGGATTGTCCAGAGCGAGGTGCTGCCTAGCCTTGTCTGTTCGCGCGGAAGTCCCGCATTCGTCTCCAAGTCCATACATCTCCCCATGCTCAAGAACTCCTTCCCTCTCACACTGGCCCTCTGTCTGGCGGCATTCGCACAGGCGCAGACCTACGTGATCTTGCCGGACAACGCAGCGCTGTCCCAGCCCTCCTCCTCGACCCTAGCTTGGCGCGACTCGACGACGGGCTTCCGCTCGCAGTTGATCTACGACACCTCGCACTTCGCGACGTTTGGCTGCAACGGTCCAATCGTGATCAACCGCATGCGTTTCCGCGCCGCGAACGGCGCCACGCTAGTCGGTGGCAGCTACCCCGGTGACGGCCTGACGACCGGCGTGACGCTCGACATCGGCACGTGTCTGACGGACTACGCGCTCCCCAGCACAACCTATGCGCTGAACCGCGGCGTGATGCAGAACGTGATGACGTTCGGCACCGTGGTGGTCGCAGCGGGCGGCGGGGCGGCACCCAACAACTACGTCATCGACATCGCCATCCCAGGCGGCTTCATCTACGACCCGACGCTCGGCCAAGACCTGCTGATCGAGATCAGCGGGCCTGACTTCATTGGGAGCATGCCGAGCATGTCGACCGGCGTGTCGCTCGCAGCGAGTCGGTGCAACCGTGTGGCCAACACCACGACGACGGGAACGGTGGGAACGCTGTCTGCCGGCTTCTGCCCGGTCGTGTTGTTTGACATCAATGGCACCGGCGGCTTGCCGGACAATGGCAGCGGATTCCCAGTCCTCTTCGCCTCAGTAGCGAACAACTACGGCGCTGGATGCGGCCCCAATCCGCGCTCCTTCGCCGAGTTGTTCCCGATTGCAACGGCCACCCTCGACCTGCCGACCGGGCTGATGATGGTGCCAGACGTGCCCGGCGCACCGACTTCCTACACCCTGATTCCCGGCACCGGATCGCCATTGGTGCCGGTCGCCGGAGTCGCGCTGCTCAGCAACGCGGCGACACCGGCCGTGATGGGCGATGACACGATGTCGCAAGCCTGCGTGTTGCCTTGGACCTTCCCCTACGTGGGCGGCTCGACGAGCACGATCCACGCGAACACGAATGGCTACATCTCCCTCGTGGCGACCACCGCCACCGGCGGTGACTTCAGCCCAGGGATCCCGGACATGGTGATCACGTCGGTTTCGGCCCATTCCGGGTTGCCGCGCCTATTCCCGTGCTGGTACGACCTGCACGCCACGCGCAACCTGACGGTCAATCCAGCAGCGGGCGTCTACTTCCAGGTTGACCCGGTCACAAACCACGCGATCGTCACTTGGAACGACGTTGGCGAACTTTTCACGAGCGGTGCAGGTCTCAAGAGCTTCAACATCCAACTCGAACTGTGGCAGGACGGCACGATCGAGTTCCGCTACGGCACGATGTCGAACTTCGGCAGCACGACGCAGCCCAAGCTCGTCGGCTTCACGCCGGGCGTTGGCTCGGCGGCGCCGATCTCGACCGACCTGTCGGCGACGATGCCATTCCAGACCGGCGTGATCGACGACTTGCCGTTGTCCTTGGCTTCGACGAAGCCGGTCATTGGCCTGCCGCTCACGGTGACGACCAACTCGATCCCAGCGCCCGGATTGACCCTCAACTGGATCAGCACGGTGCAGTACAACCCTGGAATCGACCTTGTCATCATCGGCGCGCCCGGCTGCGGCGCCTACATGGACCCAAGCGCCTCGGCGCTCGATTCGCTGTTGTTTGGCGTCGGCACACAGGCGTTCACGGTGACGGTCCCGAGTGACCCGATCCTCACAGGCGTCAACCTCTTCACGCAGTCGGCCTCCGCGAGCGCGTTCAATGCGTTGGGCTTCCAGACCTCGAACGGTGTGGCGCTGAGGATCGGCAACGTGCTGTGATCCGCGGATCGGCAGGTCGAAGGCCTGCTGACTGACGACGACGCGGGCTGCATCCGACGAGGGTGCAGCCCGCGGTCGTT
>SXPK01000236.1 GCA_005776365.1 Planctomycetia bacterium | reverse complement strand
GGTCACGGCGGTGCAGGTCGTCGCGCACGCGAAGAAGTCCGAGTGGCAGCGCGAGTTCGAACAGTTCTCCCAGACGCAGGAGAAGGCCGTGCCGGACTCCGCGGTCCGCGGGGAGACCCGCTGATGGACGGCAAGAAGTTGGTGGCGATGGCCAACCAGATCGCCGCGTTCTTTGCCGCCGAACCAGATCGCAAGGTGGCGGTGGATGGCGTCGCGATGCACCTGAAGCGGTTCTGGGAGCCGCGCATGCGCAGGGAGATCCTGGCGCAGGTGGAACGCGGCGAGGTTGCGGGGATGGATGCGTTGCTGGTTGAGGCGTTGCGGGGAAGGCGGGCGGAATTGATGCCGAAGGGGTGAGGTGGGCCGCGCGATGTCTGCCGACTTGAACTGGTTGCCTGTATTTGCGCTGGCCCTAGCCGCGCCCACACTCGCCCAGGACGCCCCCCGCCCAATCCTCGGCCGCGAACCCGCGCACACGATGCACTGGACCGGTGCGAACTGGCTCATGCGCGCGACGCGCGAGGACGAGGAGAACGGGCAACTGCTGCGACGCTGGCTCACGATCCAACCCGGCCAATCCGTATGCGACCTCGGTTGCGGCAACGGCTACCACACGATCCCGATCGCGCACGCGGTCGGCGACAAAGGCACGGTCTACGCGGTCGACATCCAGCCTGAGATGCTCGAGTTGCTCGCGACGCGCACCGAGAAGGAAGGCCTCGGCAACGTCCGCTTCGTCGGAGCAGCCGAGGACGACCCAAAGCTGCCCGTCGCTTCATGCGACCTCGTGTTGCTCGTCGACGTGTATCACGAACTCAGCGAGCCGATCGCGGTGATGCGTTGCGTGCGCGACGCGCTGCAACCAGGTGGCCGCTGCGTGCTGGTGGAGTTCCGCGCCGACGATCCACGCGTACCGATCAAACCCGAGCACACGATGCACAAGGCGCAGATGGTCCGCGAGATGGCAGAACATGGCTTCTTGCGCGTCGAGGACTACGACGAACTGCCGTGGCAGCACGCGATGGCATTCGCGGCAGCCGCCCGCACCGCGGACGGCGCGGCGACGCTCGATCCGCGCCTTGTAGAACGCGAGTTCGCGCGCGCGTTCGTGCCGGCCGCGAGCATCGGGCCAAGCGGCGATCTGCGCACCTATCTGGTCGACGGCTTGCAGCCTGCCGCGATCCCACGCCCGCCAGCGAACGCGCCCATCGAACTGCGGGGCGGCGGTGACGGCAGCATCGTCGCGCGCATCGACGGCCAGTTCGAGCCCGCGTTCGAGGCGCAACTGCGACGCGACGCACAGGGTCGCATGCAGGTTGTCGCCTTGGCACCACACCTCAACACGATGCGGGCGCACGGCAGCAAGCGCGCGTTCTTCGCGATGCACACCGGCACCGGCGGCGGCGCCACCGATGCGCAGGCCGCCCTCGTCCAAGAACTCGGCTACGACGGTCTCGCATATTCGATCGACGACTTCGCAGCCGCACGCGCCGCCTGCGAACGCCGCAGTCTGGACGCAATCTCCGGTTACGCGGTCCTCGACCTCGCGACCGCTCGCGACGACGACGACGCGCGTGCAGCTGCGCTCGCGCCGCTGCGTGCTGCGATGCGCGCTCTGCAGGGCGGTCCGGGCCAATTGTGGCTCGCGCTGCAGCACAGCAAGAGCGCACGGCGCGATTCGAACGCCGACCCCGATGCCGAGCGCGTCCTACGCACGCTGCTCGATGAAGCCGAGGCCACCGGCGTCGAGATCGCGCTGTATCCCCACTTCGACTACTGGCTGGAGACGCACGACGACGCCCTGCGACTGTGCGAACGACTCGCGCATCGACGGCTCGGCGTATGCTTCAACCTCTGCCACTTCTTCTACACGAGCGACGCGACGGACCCTTCGCCTGCGTTGCGAGCCTGCAAGAGCCGCCTATTTGCTGTCACGTTGAACGGCGCCGATGCGCGCGGCACGGAGTTGCGCCAGTTGATCCAACCGGTCGGCCAAGGCGACTTCGACCTGCACTTGCTGCTCACAACGCTCGATGACGTTGCGTTCGACGGCCCGATCGCGCTGCAGGGCTACGGCCTATCGGGCAGCGTCCGTGACAATCTGCGGGCGTCGATGACGGCGTGGCGCGCGCTGCACGGTCGCTGACCGGCAAGGCGCAAACTCCAAGGTGGACATCATCCGCCGCCACGGATCGCATCCGCGCATGCGCAATTGCCATCGAGTCCTGAGCACCGCCGCAGTCCTCTGGTTCGCGTCCTGCGCGACCTCCCCGACGTTGCCCACCGGCAGACCTTCCGCCGACGAACTCGCGGTCCGCGCTCTCGTCCTCGACGTCTACGCGATCGTCTCCGGCGAGCAGGGGCAAGCCCGCGACTGGGACCGACTGCGCAAGCTCTTCGCTGACGGCGGCACGATGCACGTCTCGATGCGGCGCGGCGACGCCACCGTCGCAGCGAAGTTCGACGTCGAGCAGTTCATCGCGATGGCGACGCAGAACTCGCAGCGAGAAGCCTTCTTCGAGTCACCGCTGGTGACGCGCGTCGAGACCTTTGCCGGCGTCGGCTACGCGTGGAGCAGCTATGCCGCGCGCAACACGAAGGCCGCAGAACCATTTGCCCGGGGCGTCAACTGCTTCACGTTCATGAAGGGCAAGGACGGCTGGCGCATCGTGATGATCGCTTGGAGCGAAGAGACTGACGGCGACAGGTTGCCCGCGTCGCTGCTGCCCGACGCTGCGCGTTGATGCTCGATCGCGATCAGGCAACCATGCGGCGCGCGAGCCATACGCCGACCCAGAACCCCACCAGCGCGAGCAGCGACGCCACCGCGTCGAACGCGAGGCCGATGGGCCACAGGTTGCCTGGCCCTCGCGACGAGCAGACGCACACATAAAACACCTTGCCCACCATCAGACCGAGCCACAGCGGCAAGGGGCGCGCGCGCAAGAAGATCCCAGCGAGCAGCCCGCCGAGCACGAGCGCGATCGGGTAGTAGCCCGGCAACCCATCCCACGGCTCGACGTGTCCGCCAAGCGGCAGCGACAGCGCGAAGATCGCAAAGCCCCAAGCGGCGCCGAAGGCGAAGCCCGGCCACGCGCGCGTCGGCATGCTCGACGATGGCGCAGTGGGCTGTGGTGGCGCGATGTGGCTCATGGTCATGACGGGCAGATGTTCATTGTCGCACCGTCGCCGTGCCGTCGAAGTGCTGCTGATACTTGGGCCAGCTCCAAACCGCGATCTCGCGCCCGACCTTCAAGCCCACGTCGTTGTCGATCGGAATGTGGTAGCCGCCCATCGCGCGAGACACGGCCGCCATCTCGGCGGTGGCAGAGAACGTCGGCAGGTCGAGCATCACGTAGTCACCAGCATCGGTCTCGGTCAGCTCGCAGTGGCGGCGCCGTTCTGCGTAGCCGTAGACGTCGCTGCCGGTGAACAGCTCGAGCATCTTGCTGCACGCGCCGCTGACGGTCGCGTGGCCGCTCGTGTAGCCAGGGAAGGGCGGCGTGATGAACGACTCGGGCGAATACGGCCGCCAGTCCTCGGCTGGCATCTGCTTCGTGCCGCCTTCGACGCCGGCCCAGCCGGTGATCGTCTGGCCCGCGTAGTAATGGCGGATCAACGTCCAGGGGCGCGAACTGTCGTAGACGCGCTTGGTCTCCCAGCACGAGATGAACGCGTCCATCGCCACGTTGGCGATCGCGAAGTAGAGCTTCACGTCGCGGTCGAGGTCGTGTTTGTCACGGCGCGAGACGTCCTGCGCAAAGCGCAGCCAGTGACCGCTCTGGCCGGTCGAGCGGGGTCCATCGCGCATGAACTCGACGATCGCTTTCTGCTCGTGCGTCAGCGAGTTGTTGTAGGCGATCACCTGCGCCGTCTGCGCGCGCAACAAAGTGTCGTCGCCCGTCGTCATGGGCGGCGGTTCAGGGCGGAACTGGTCCGCGCGCTCGATCGCGAAGGTCTTCACCTTGCCCCAGTGCGGCGTGAGGAATCCCGGCGTGACCTTGCTGCCGTCGGCGAGCGTGAACTCGATCGGCTGCCAACGATCCGGGTCGACGATGCGATCCTTCGGATTGACCGGCGCATAACCCGAGGTGTCGCCGTAGGGCGTGCCGTTGCCGCCCTGCTCGTCGCCAAACTGGTTGCTGCCGTCGCGACGCCGGTATGCGATCACGGCATTGGCCGCGCGGATTCCGATACCGACCGGGGTTGCGACATCGTCGCTGTCGGCATCGGGGTCGTAGCCAAAGCCTCGCATGCGGTCGTCGAGGAATGCCCGCGACTCGGGATAGCAGAACCGCAATGCATGCAGCGAAGCAAAACTGATCGCGGTCTGCTTGTTCTCCAGCGTGCGCTCGAGCACCGGCCGCCGCAGCGCTCCACCGAGCCGCGAACCAACCGCCGTCGCGTCATAAGCAGCCCACGCGTCGAACATCGCGGTTGCCCAAATCGCCAGCGTTCGCGACACGACGGTTGGTCGCGCAGCAAACTGGTCGACGTTGCGCGCCGTCGCTTCTTCGGCGACGTCGAGCCAGGCGTAGGCAAGGCTCACATCCTGCGTGTCCGCCGCCGGCAAGAAACGGTGCAGCGGTCTTGGCTGCTCCGGCGACGAGCAGGCGACGAAACAAACGCCGGCTAACACGAAGGCAATGAAGACGGGTGCCATCGCGCGGCGCCGTGAATACCAAAATGCCATGAGGGCGGCAGGATAGCGACGCCCTCACGATTCGCACCTGCGCCTCGTGCGGCGCGTACGAGAAAAGATTGCGAAGCGAGGCCGCGTCCCGAGACGCGTGGCACACCCACCCTGCCTCGCACTCTCCGGCTTCTTGCCTATCGGGCCGAGTCGGTGCGGACTCAGCCGCGCACGACGAACTCCTCGGCGATCATCAGCACGGCAGCGAGCGCAGCAAACACTCGAACCTCGACATCGCTCGAACCTTGGCGTGACTGCGCCGTCGCCTGCCGTTCTCCCGCGACGAAGTCCACCAGATCCTGCAGCTCGTCGGGATGCGGCACGCGCGCAAGGCACAACTCGACCATGCGCGCGATGCGATCAGGGTCGTTGGACGCGGGTCGCTCGCGTAGCACACGCCGCGCGAGCGCATCCTGGCATTCCACGAACTGCGGGTCGTTCCAAAGCGCGAGCGCCTGCAACGGCGTATTGGTCGACGTGCGGCGCACGACGCAGAACTCGCGGCTCGGCGCGTCAAAGGTCGTCATCGTTGGATGCGGGCTCGTGCGGCGCCACAAGGTGTAGAGCGAGCGGCGATGGCGGTCCTCGCCTGCGCTCGTGACCCACCGATCGCTGCTGTAGATCTGGCCCCAAACGCCGTCCGGCTGATTCGGCATGACGCTGGGTCCGCCGATCTTGCGCGACAAGAGGCCCGAGACGAATAGCGCTTGGTCGCGCAGCATCTCGGCGCACAGCCGCAACCGTGGGCTGCGCGAGCAGAACTTGTTCTGCGGATCCAGCGCGCGCGACTGTGCCGATGCCTCTGCTCCCTGCCGATAGGTCGCGGACAGCACCAGCGTTCGCAGGAGCCGCTTCCACGACCAACCGCCATCGCGCAGCTCGCACGCGAGCCAATCGAGCAGCTGCGGATGCGTCGGCTGGTCGCCTTGCGCGCCGAAGTCCTCGCTCGTCACGACGAGGCCCGTGCCGAACAGCGACTCCCACGCACGATTGGCGAGCACACGGGCGGTGCGCGGGTTTTGCGGCAAAAAGAGCCAGCGCGCGAACGCAAGTCGATCGCGAACCCCGCCGTCGGCCATCGGTGGCCAGCACGCAGGCGTCGAAGGCTCGACGACTTCGCCGAGGTCCAAGAAGCTGCCGCGCCGGTGCACGCGCGTGGTGCGGCGGCGGTCCGCAGGCAGTTCTTCCAAGACCGGCAGGGTCGGGACCGGGATGCTCAGCAGCTCAGCCCGCAACGCCTCACGTCGCAGCCGCAGGTCCGCGGCTTCTGGCGACGCGGCAAGAAAGGCATCGACAACCAACGCGTCGCGCCCAGCGTCGACCCCCAAGATCGCACCTTCGCTGGCGCTGTCGAGGCGCGTCGCGCGCAACTCAAAGCAAAAGCCCCCCGGTCCAGAACCGTTCAGCACGAACATCCGCAAGTCGTGCTCGCCTGCCGCGAGGTTCACTTCGACCAGGTCATCGCCAGGGCGCGCGGGCCGACTCGCTCTGTTGGCGTGGACCAGAACGCCGTCGATGGACACGACGACCGCATCGTCACTGCCGAGCGCTAGCACGGCCTTGCACGGAGCCTTGCACACCACAGTCCGCCGCAAGAAGTGCGACGAACTCTCGCCCGGCAGCGCGTGCACGACGCCATCCGTCAGTTCCTTCCGGTCGAGCCAGCCGTTGCTGATGAAACCCGCGTCGGCCGCAGGCGGCGCAGCGAGGCCCTTCGCGCGAGCGAAGGCAGCGTCGTAGTCCCTTTCCGCGAACGGCCCCGCAACGCGCCAGGTCGACAGCGTCGGCTTGCTGGTTGCAAACGCTGCGATGCGCGCGCGCTGCGCGTCGATCCACGGCTCGCGCGGCAATGCCAGGGTCGCTTGCTGGACCTGTGCCAACTCCTGCTCGATCCCATGGATCTTGCTCGACTGCTCGGGGGTCGGCGCGCGCAGCACAGGCGCTTCATCGGCCCGATCCCGATCCGCGGTCTGGTCGAAGATCGCATAGAGACCGAAGTATTCGCGCTGCGAGATCGCATCGTACTTGTGGTCGTGACACTGCGCACAACCGGCGGTCGCGCCCATCCACGCCGACATCGTCGTATTGACGCGGTCGACAACCGCGGCGGATCGAAACTCCTCGTCATCCGTTCCGCCTTCGGAGTTGGTCATCGTGTTGCGATGCATGGCAGTCGCGACGCGCTGCTCCATGGTCGCGCCCGGCAGCAGATCGCCGGCGAGTTGCTCGATGGTGAACTGGTCCAAGGGCATGTCCTGCAAGAATGCAGCGACCACCCAATCGCGCCACCGCCACATCGACGGGCGCAGCGCGTCCTTCTCGTATCCCTGCGAGTCGGCATAGCGCGCAAGATCCAGCCACTGCTGGGCCTGCCGTTCCGCGTAGGCGAGGCCAGCGAGCAGTCGATCCGCCGCCCGTACGTACGCGCCTTCGTCGCGGTCTACTTCAAAAGCAGCAGCGTCCTCGGGTGTCGGCGGCAGCCCAGTGAGGTCGAGCGCAGCTCGACGCAACCACGCCAGCCGCGGCGCGGCAGGCGCTGGCGACAGGCCTCGCGCCTCGAGTCGAGCGAGCACGAACGCATCGATCGGCGACGCTGGCCAAGAAGTGTCGAGAACCGCTGGCAGCTCGGGCCTCCGGAACGGCTGGTCCGACCACAATGGCGCGCGCGACGGAGACTGCGCAATCGAAGTGGCGGCGATCAGCAGGCTGATGGTTGCGGCGCAAAGGTGCATTGCAGGTGCGCGGCGCCAAAGCCGCGGCGCGCGATGCTAAGCGTTCTTGCGCGTCAGTCGATCAGCACGTCGCCAGCGAAACGAATCGGCACGCCGAAGTTCGCGCCCGAGAAGTCACGCATCACGGCGTAGTTGACCGCGACGACCGTGCCGTCGCCGCCCACGACCGGCCCGCCCGAGCCACCGTGCGTCGTCGGCGCGTCGTAGACGATCATCTCTTCCTGCACATTGCCGATCGTGCCGGCCGTGATCATCGGGCTGATGCGGTTGGACTTCGCGAGTTCGTCGATGACATCGACCAGCGTCGCGCCAAGCTCTCGCAGCCTCGATACGACTTGGCTGTCGGCCTTCGCAAGCAGCGCCACGATGCCGGTCGGGTAGCCGACGACGACTGCACGCGGGTCGGACATGTCCTCGAGCGCTCCCTCATGCAGGGGCAACACTTGAATGCCTGCTGCCTGCTCGCCAGTGAGTCGGAATGACGCGATGTCGAGCCGGTCGTTGCGCCGGCGAATCGTGCTCGTGTCGACTTTCTGCGAGAGCGTGCCGGGGAACGTGATCGAGAGGTGCTCCCATCGCGGCTCGCCGCCGCGCGCGATCGCTTCCTCCATTTCCGCGACGGTCTCCCACGGCGTGACGACGTGGCGATTGGTGAGCACCCGGCCGCGATCATTCGCCATGAACCCAGAACCGGTGTACTCATGGCGCAAGAGCCGGCCGCGCAGGTCCCGCATCGGCTCGCCGTTGCCGGCGACGATGACGACAATGCCGTGCACGAGCCCGACGCCGCGCGACAATCGCTTCTGCACGTCGGCGACGACGGCGCTGGCCCGCTGCAACTGCTCGATCTCGCGATGTTGCTCCATCAACATCGTGCGCATGCGTTCGAGTTCAGCGAGCGTCACTTCGTCGGCGCGAGGCTGCCAGTCGCGCGCCGGCTTCGCGCCGAGCCAACCGGCAATCCAGGCCAAGGGCAATGCCAGAGCGAGCACCAGCAACGGGAAGCCGATCTTGAGCTTCAGAGTCGCCTGCGTCAGCAGGTCGCGCGTCAGGCCACTGGCCGCCGCGACGCCACCGCTGTTCTTCCCAACCTCGCGCGCGTCGCGCAGCATCTTGCGCACGGGCTTGCAGACCGCGCCTGCGGGCACGTAGGCGCGGAAGCGGGACCGCGGACCGTCGACGCCCCACTCGATCAAGTCGTCGTCGTTCAGCGTGATCGCTTCGACTTCTTGGCGATTGACGAAAATGCGCCCGTCGATGCGGCGAAGCACGAACGCGCAGTCGTCCGCGTGCCATTCGAGCACCGCGTGCAAGGGCACGATCGCCGGGTGCTCCAGGCGGAGCTCGGCGGATGGAGCCGAACCGACGACCATCGCATCATCGTCGTAAGTCACCGTCCGGCCGCGCAACGGACCCGACAAGTGCAGCAATTGCGGCCGCATCACGGCACCATATGCGCAGTGGCTCCCGCCTCAACCCGCGACCCCGAGGTCCTTGTCGAAGTCGTCGCCGACTCGGCGCACGGCGCCGTTCTCGCCGAGGCAGCTGGCGCGCATCGCATCGAGTTGTGCCTCGCCGTCGGCGAGGGCGGACTGACGCCGAGCATCGGCCTATTGCGCTCGGTCCGTGCCGCGGTGCGCATCCCGGTGGTCGCCATGTTGCGGCCTCGACGCGGCGACTTCCTGTATTCGCAGGACGAGTTCTTCGTCATGCGCCAGGACCTCGACTTGCTGCTGCAGAACGGCGCGAACGGCATCGTGACCGGGTGCCTGCTGCCCGACGGCGCGGTCGATTGCACACGCATGGAGGCGATCGTGCGCGCCGCCGGACGCGCGCCGGTGACCTTTCACCGCGCCTTCGACCTCGTCCGCGACCAGGAGCAGACGCTCGAAGAGCTGATCGCGCTGAAGGTCGCGCGCGTGCTGACCTCGGGCCTTTGCGCGACCGCGCCACTTGGCGCAAGCCAGATCCGTCGCATGCGCGAACAGTCGCGAGGCCGCATCGCGGTGATCGCCGGCGCCGGGGTGCGCGCCCACAATGTCGCCCAACTCGTCAGCGACACCGGCGTGCGCGAAGTGCACCTGTCCGCCAGCTGCTTCGTGCCAAGCGCGATGGCGCACCAGGTCGCGGGCGTCGCGATGGGCACCTTGCCGCAGCTAGCGGAGAACATGCTGCGCGACACCGACGCCGACGAAGTGCGCGCCGTGGTCGCCGCGATCTCAGCTGCGTCGCGTCCGTGAGCAGGGCCTGAGCCCGATTCGCTCAACGCCCAAAGTGGCGACGTCGCGGCATTCGATCGTTCAGCATTCCCACCCATCCCGCATCGGCACATCGAGCAGGTCCTGCGCCATGGCGCTGCCTTCGCCGGACAGCGACATCCGCGCCGCGTCCCAACACAACGCCTTGCCCCGCGCGCCGCGGAAGGCGACGTTCGCGAGCAGCACGGCCTCGGTCAGCGGCGCCGCATAGTCGAAGGCGCAGCTCGGTTGCGTGCGATCCTTGCAGGCGAGGATCCACTCGCGGTGATGGCCGGGCGACGGCGTGAGCGTCTGCGGCGGCGGCGTGTAGCCGACGAAGGACTCCTTGGGCCCGATCTCGTGTTTGACGTAGTCGCTGATCAGCCAACCCTTGCTGCCGATGAAGAGCACCGCGTTGCGCCAATCCGACAAGCCGCGCGCCGCCAACTCTTCCTTCGGCGCCAGGGCACCGCACGACCAACGCAGGCGCACTTCCTTGCGTTGGCCGCGCGCAGGATAGACGTATTCGCACGCCAGATCGCGCGGCGCGCCCTCGTTGTCGGGATCGGGGCCGTCGGCACGAATCTCGATCGGCGCGTCGAGTTCGAGCGCCCAGAACGGCAGATCCGTGAAGTGGCACGCCATGTCCGCCGTGGTGCCGCCGCCAAAGGCCCAGTAGCGACGCCAACCCGCGGGGTGGTAGGCGGAGCTGTAGTCACGCGCCCTTGCCGGGCCGAGCCACAGGTCCCATTCGACGTGGGACGGAACGGGCTCGACCTTGGGCAGCCCTTTGCCGCTCCAGTCCGTCGTGCCGACAAAGACGTGCACGCGCTCGACGTCGCCGATCACGCCGGCGCGGATCGCCTCGACGACGCGGTGGTAGTTGGCGTTGGCGTGGATCTGCGTCCCCATCTGCGTGACCGCGCCGACAGCGCGCGCCTTCACCTGCAAACAGCGCGACTGCATCACCGTGTGCGTCAGCGGCTTCTCGCAGTAGACGTCGAGCCCGCGCGACAGCGCCATCATCGCGGCCGGAAAGTGCGTGTGATCGGGCGTGCTGATCACGACGCCGTCGAGCGAGGACATCTCGAGCGCGCGCCGGAAATCAACGAACTGCTTCGCGTCCTTGAAGTCCTTGCCCGCGCGCACCAGTTGCTGACGATCGATGTCGCAAAGGCCGACGATGCTCTCGCTGCGAACATCATCCAGGTTGCCGGCGCCGCGACCGCCGACGCCGATCACGAGCAGCTTGAGCTTCTCGTCATGGCGCTTCTTTGGGCGCGGGGCTGGCGAAGCACACGATGGCAGCGCGAGCGCCGACCCCAGTGCGGCCGCGGTGCGCAGGAAGAACCGACGGGTAGAACGCATGGCCGCGCATCTTGGCGGGCCGCGGCCGCGCCCTCCACCTGGATCCCTGCGCGCGACACCGACATACTCGCTGCAATGAAGCAGAGCCTGCAGGATCACTACGCGCCGAAGAACGAGTGCTTCGGCTGCGGCCCCGCCAACGCAAAGGGACTGCGCATCAAGAGCTTCGTCGTCGGCGACGAGGTCGTCTGCACCTGGCAGGCCGAGGCCCACCACGAGGCATTCCCCGGCGTGCTGAACGGCGGCATCGTCGGCGCCGTCCTCGACTGCCACCTCAACTGGACCGCCGCACACCACCTGATGCAGAAAGCTGGCGCCGCGACGCCGCCGTGCACCGTCACCGCCGAATACGCGGTCAAGTTGCGACGCCCAACTCCGACCAGCGGCCCAATCACTCTGCGCGCCAAGGTCACTGAGTCGGACCTCGACCGGGCCAAGGTCAGCGGCACGCTCGAGGCCGGCGGAAAAATCTGCGCAACCTGCGAGGGGCTATTTGTCGCGGTGCGCGAGGGCCACCCGGCCTTCCACCGCTGGTGAAGACCTCGGTCCGGCACGAGGGAAGCCCCCCCGTTAGCCAGCCGCCAAGGTGCACAGAGTCGCCCGCGTGACAAAAAAGTGCTGCACAACCAACTTTCTTTCGATAAGGAAGTCCTCGGCCAGTGTCGCCGTGGGCTTGCCCCGGTTATCTCCGCCTGAGTCTGGATGGTGAGGTCCGGGCTTGGGGCGGCGGCACTGTCCGTTCTCCAAACAAGCCCCCTCGCAGCTTCGCGGACCTTCCCCCAAGGACTTCGCAAGCTGAGACAAGACAAGGGCTTCTGCAACCCACCCATCGACGCGGCTGGCGATCCAAGCGCGCCGCCAGCCCGCCCAGCCTTGTCCTGCACACAGTAATACTGTGCGCGGCCCGAGCCGGGCTGGCGTGTCGGCTCCCGCACGTGCAGCATCGGGCCGATGCAGAAGCCAGGTCCAACCGCGCCCCCGCCCGACGCGACCGCCGCCCCCGACGTCGCCACGATCCAGCGCGCCCACCGCCAGTTGCGCCCCTGGATTCGCGAGACGCCGGCCTGGCCTTTCGAGGGCCACCGCGTGCGCGCGCTCTTGCCTAGCAAGACCCAGGTCACGCTGAAGCTCGAACTCTTCCAGCACACCGGCTCATTCAAGCCGCGAGGCGCATTGTGTGTGATGCAAGAACTGTCGCCACAGGCCCTATTGGCTGGCGTCACCGCTGTCAGCGCCGGCAACCACGCGATGGCGGTCGCTCATGCGGCCAAGGCGCTCGGCACGACGGCCAAGGTCGCGATGCCGAAGTCCGCCGACCCGCTGCGCGCGCAAGCGTGCCGCGAACTTGGCGGCGAAGTCGTCACCTGCGACGACATCGCGAGCGCGTTTGCGGCGGCCGAGGCGATGGCGCGCGACGAGGGGCGCACGTTCGTGCATCCATTCGAAGGGCCGCGCACGGCACTCGGGACGGCGACGCTCGGCTACGAGTTCTTGCGCCAGACGGGTCAGCTCGACGCGATCTTCGTGCCTATCGGCGGCGGCGGGCTTTGTGCCGGCGTCGCGGCCGCGGTCAAGCAACTGCAGCCGCGCTGCAAGGTCTACGGCGTCGAGCCGAACGGGGCGGACAGCATGCACCGCAGCTTTGCCGCCGGCGCGCCGCAGCCGATCGAGCGCGTCGCGACGATTGCCGACAGCCTTGGCGCTCCCTACGCATTGCCCTACTCGTTCGCGCTGTGCCGACGCTTTGTCGACGACCTGGTGCGCGTCGACGACGATGAGCTGTGTCGCGCGATGGCGCTGCTATTCTCCGATGCCAAGCTCGCGGTCGAGCCGGCAGGCGCGGCTGCCACCGCGGCAATGCTGCAACGCCGCGCCGACCTCGATGGCCTGCGAGTCGGCGTGATCGTGTGTGGCGCCAACGTGTCGCCCGATGTGTTTTCGGACTGCCTGCGTCGGGGTCGATCCGGCATCTGCTGAGGGCCCGCAGTGACTCAGCGCGCGATGCGCGCGAGGAAGGCGGCAAGCTGTGTGCGGTATTCAGCGGGCGCGACCTTCCATGCGTCGCCGTGCCCGGCACCGGCGACGATCCATGCCACCTTCGTGCCTGGCGCCATCGGCAGCGAGTCATGCAGCGCGCGCACGACCTCCCGCGGCGCCTTGTCGTCGAGTTCGCCGCCGATCAACAGCACCGGCAGCGATAGCGACATGCCGGCCAGCGAACGGGATGGCAGCGCATCGGCGAATCGAAATCCCGACCACGATTCGATCGAAGCCAGCACGAGCGATCGCCAGGGTTCCCACAACGCGAAGAACCGACGCCGATCGCCGCCACGCTCCAACGACAGCATGCGATGCGCGGCCGCGAGCGGGTCCTCGATGGGCGCATCCAGCACGACGCCTGCAAGCCCGGCGAGGCTCGGCGCCGCAAGCGCGACGGACACCGTGCCGAGACTCACGCCAAACAGCACCAGCGGCGCACTCGCGCCGTGCTCGTCGCGAATCGCGCGCACCGCAGCGACGAGGTCTTGGCTCTCGCGCCAACCGAATGTCGCCGGGGCGCGATCGCTGCGCCCATGGGTTCTCTGCTCGACCAGCCAGCACTCGCAACCGAGCGAGCGGAACATGCGCGCAGGAGCTTCGACCTCCATCGCCGAGCGAAACAACCCGTGCACGAGCACGACCGTCGCCGTCGGTTGCGGCTGTATCGCAGGCACGCGATACGCACGCAGCAAGACGCCGTCGACTCCAGGCAGCTCCACGGCCAGCTTGCGCGCCGCCTCGACGACCTCGACTGGCGGCGGCGCGGCGCGCTCTCTGCGCAAGGACCGCGAGTCCTGCAAGGTCCACGCACCATCACTCGCGATGCGGGGGCCTTCGTAGAAACCTTCGTCGCCGCGCGTCGATAGGGCGCGCGAGCCCCACCAACCCAGCAGTGCCGGAAAGGTGAACATCGCGTGGAGCACAAACAGCCAGACATGCGCCCACGCAGCTCGCGCAAGGAACGGACGGACTGGCTGCTGCCGGAATCGCAACAGCATCGCCCACAGCGCGGCGATCACAACAGTCGGCGCCAGGGCGACGAGCGCGAAGCCGAGCGGGAACATCATGCGTCGTCGATCCAGGGCGAACGGCCCGCAGGCAGCCATCCCATAGCGCGACCGCGCTGGAACATGGCGTCGATCGCCGCACGACCCGAGGTTCCCAGGTCGACAGTGCGCTCGTTGACGTAGAGCGCGATGTAGCGGTCGCAGACTTCGTCCGACATCTCCAGGCAATGCTGACGCACGAACGCACGCGCATCGAGAGGGCGCGCACTGGCGCGCAGCACGGACGCGTTTAGCAACCGCGAAACCGCGGCGTGGGCGCGAAGGCCGAGGCTGCGACGGATCGCGATGAGGCCGAGCGGCAGCGGACCATGGGTCGCTCGTTCCCACAGTTCGCCGAGGTCGGCGGCGCATGCAAGACCGAGTTGCTTGTAGGTGAATCGGCTCTCGTGGATCACGAGGCCCGCGTCGCACTCGCCCCGCGCGACCGCCGGCAGGATCTGCTCGAAGCGCATCGGCACGAACTCGAACTCCGCGCCCGCGAACATCAAGAACAGCAGATACGCGGTCGTGTTCTGGCCCGGGATCGCGATGCGACGGCCGCGCAACGCGGCGAGGCTCCGCTCCGGGTCCGCGCGCAAGCGCGACTCGTCGCCGCGTTGCACCACGAGCGGACCGCATGACAGGCCGAGCGCAGCTCCTGCATCCAGCACGGCGTAGTCGTCGACCACCCGCGCGAGCGCCGGCACGCTGAGCTTGGTCACGTCGAGTCGGGCGCCGACGTGACCGGTCGCCCGGCGATTGAGCGTCTCGATGTCGTCGAGCATCGCGAGTTCGAGCGCAAAGCCGTCGACCCGGACCTCGCCGTGCAACGCAGCCCAGAACGCATGCGTGTCGTTCGGGCACGGCGACATGCCAAACGACAACCGACGCGGCTCTTGGCTCACGCTTTCTGCTCCGACAACAGCTGCGTCACCGCGTCGTGCAAGACCCGCACTGCGCGACCAAGATCCCAGCCGCCGCGCGATCGCTCGCCGCACATATTGGACACCACGCGAACGTGGACCAGCGGCAGTCCCAGTTGCGCGCAGACGAATGCCACCGCAGCGCCCTCCATCGTCTCGATGTCAGCGCCGGTGCGCTGCGCGAGATGCAGCGACTGAGTCTCGCTACCACTGCATGCGCTCACCGTTGTCGCGGTCACGAGCGGCGCGTCGAGCCGATCGGCGGCAAGACGGCTCCGCAAGGCGTCGAGCACGAACGGACCCGCTGCCGGCAAATCGTGCGCTGGCATGCCGAGCGACTTCACGTCCACGAACCCGTCCGCGACGACGACGCCTTCGTCACCAAAGGAGTCCCGCTCGACGACGACGACGTCGCCGACGCGCAACGAAGCGCCCGCCTTGTGCCGTTCCGGATATGCCCCGGCGACGCCGAACAACAGCACGCCTCTGGGTCGCAACCGCGCGATGCGATCCGACAAGGCCACCGCCGCCGCGACCTTGCCGACCCCAAGCCGCATCGCGCCGAGGTCCGCGAGGCTGTCGCCTTCGGCAGACGCGGCGTAGACGGGAAGGAAACCGCGCGGCGAATCAGTGGTCACGACGAATGGGCCGCGGACGCGCGGCAGGGAGCCGTTGTAGCGCCCACGTCGCGGCGCGCAAACAGCGGCGACGGACCGCTACGCTGCGCGGATGACGCTGCTGTCGCTGTCCCTGTGCCTCGTGCTGTCGCCGCAAGAACCGGAGCCGTTGCGCATCGAGTGGCAGCGATCCCTCGGCGAAGCGCTCTTGCTGCAACAGGCCACCGGCCAGCCGCTGCTGGTCTGCGTCAACGCAGATGGCGAACCCTTCTGCGAGCGAGTCGCGAACGCGACCTACCTCGACGAATCGTTCATCAACAAGACCCGGGGCTACATCTGCGTCGTCGCTTCTCCCGATCGCCACAATGAGCGCGACTACGACAGTCTCGGCCGCCGCATCGAGTGTCCGAGGTTTCCTGGTTGCACCTGCAGCGAGCACCAGCAGATCGAGCCGCTGCTGTTTGCGCGTTGGTTCAAGGGCGAGCGCTACGCGCCGCGCCACCTCGCGGTGGACGGCAAGGGCGCGGTGCTGTTCGACCGGTTCTTGGATGGCAGCATGCAGGACGCGATCGACGCGATCGCCACGCACAAGGGCGACACGATGAAAGCGCCGTTGCCGGTCGATTCTGATGCGATGATCCGTCGGCCCGAAGCGGCGGCACGGCGTGCCTTGGAGAAGCTGTTCTTCAAAACGGATGGCAAGGGCAGACGGCAGTTGCTGACCCGCTGCGCACAGGCCGGCAACTTTCCGGTCGACCTGCTGCGCATCGCGCTGCGCGACGACGACGAGGAGACCTATCGCGCCGCGGCGAACGCGCTCGCGGCCATCGGCGTCGCCGAGTGCGGCATCGACCTGCAAGACGCGCTGGCGCGTTGCGACGACGCGGACCTTGCCGCTTCCTTGATGGGGACGATGGAAAGGCTCGCTGACTCCGACGCGGGTCTGCGGCGCCATTGGTCGCATGCAATCGCAGCACAGCAGGCCGTCGCGCAGGCCCGTGCGCTCGCCTTCGGCACGGCGAAAGCGCCAGCAGAACGCGATCAACTCGAACGGGATCTCGATGCGGCCGAAGCAGCGGCCAAGCAGGCGCCTCTCGACGCCGATGCGCAACTTGCGCTGGCAAAGGCCAACGTCGCGCTCGCGCTCGTGCTGTTGCCAGAGGGCGGCAGCACTGCGCCGCTGCTGCTCGAGGACGCGCGACGCGCGGCCGAGCGCGCGAACCAAATGGCCGCCGGCAAGTCGAAGGCAACTGCGCATGCCGCACAGTGCGTCGCACTATGGAACCTGAACCTGCCAGACCAGGCCGCGCAGCCCGCGAAGGACTTCTGCCTGTCGTTGACTTCGGAGGAAGCTCTCGCAATGCCGCTTGTTTTGCTCGTCGAAGCACTGCGAGTCGCGGGGCGATCCGCAGCGCGCTCGGTCTACGCGACCTTTGCGCAACCCGCGGGCAAACCCGAAGCCAGCGCGAAGGAACCGATGCCTGCCGAAATCGCACAGGCGACATTCGGCCTCTGCGCCGCGGCCTGTAGCCCGCTGGCGACCGAACAGGACGCGCGCGAGGCAGCGGAACTGCTCGCGTTCGCCGGCGCGCGCATCGACGCGCAGCGAATCCTGCGGCAAGCGATGCAGCGCTTCCCGTGGTCCTCGGACTTGCACGATGTCGCACGTCGCCGCTTCCTCGTCGATCGCGGACCGAGCGGTCTGCTGCTGACTTACCGCGGCTACGAGAGCACGGTCGACGACGCGGCGACGGCCGCGTGGTTCTCCGGCTACGCTGCGATCGTCGCGGCTGAAGTCTTCGTCGCGGACAAGCGCAGCAAGGAGGCACTGTCGGCCTATGACGAGTGCGTCGCGGCATTCGCGCAAAGCGTCGAGAAGAATGCCAACTACGCCGACTCAGCCAACCACTTCCGGGTGCTCGCGCTCGCCGGATCGGCGTTGCTACAGCATCAACACGGCAAGGCTGATGATGCGGTCGATCGCCTCATCGCAGCGCGCACGCTGCGCCCCGCCAGCATGACGGACAAGGACGGGCTTGGCCGCGAACCACTCGCCATCCTGCGGCGCGTGCAGCGTGAGTTGCATGGACAAGGCAAGACCGCGTTGGCGCAACGACTCGACTGAGCCGCAACCGTCGCGACGCTCCGCGCATGGACGCTGCGAGTCGACGTGCCTACTCTGGCTGCCCCGATGCGCCGACTGCTGCTGATCTCCACTTCGACGATGCACGGCCGCGGCTACCTCGAGCACGTGCGCGACGCGCTCGGCCAACTGCTGCAGGGCAAGAAGTCGCTCCTGTTCGTGCCGTGGGCGCTCGCCGACCACGATGCCTACGCCGACAAGGCGGCGGCTGCGTTCGCGAGCTTCGGAATCCGGCTCGCCTCGATTCACCGCAGCGACGATGCGCTTGCAGCCACTGCCGACGCTGAGGCGGTTTTCGTCGGCGGCGGCAACACCTTCCGACTGCTGGACCGGTTGCAGCGCACCGGCGTCGCCGCTGCCATCGCTGCGCGCGCAGTCGCCGGCATGCCCTACATCGGCGCCAGCGCCGGCACCAACGTCGCGACGCTTTCGATTCGCACCACCAACGACATGCCGATCGTGCAGCCCGCATCCTTCACCGCGCTCGGACTCGTGCCCTTCCAGATCAACCCGCATTACCTGGACCCGGATCCGTCCAGCACGCACATGGGCGAGACGCGCGAAGAACGCCTGCGCCAGTTCCACGAAGAGCACACCACGCCTGTGCTTGGTCTGCGCGAAGGGTCCTGGCTCGATGTGCGCGGCGCGTCGATGCAGTTGTGCGGCTCGACGGCTGCGCGGTTGTTCCTTCGCGGCGCGTCGCCGCGCGAGTTCGCCCCCGGCTCCGACCTTTCCGTCTTGCTGCAGGAGAACCGCTGATCGTGCAAACTCCGTTTCACCCGTCGTTGCGCGAAGTACTATCACAACCGATCGGCGAGCGAGGCCGAGCAACCAAGGCCGCGGACGTGGAGCGCGTCCGCAGCGCAGCCAGTGGATCCAGCTCTTGGGCTTTCCGCAGTCGCCAAAGCGCCGTGCAAGCTCTGCTACCGCTCGCGCTGGCACTCCAAGCCTGCAGTGGCGCGCCTGTCCGTGGCACCCTCTCACTCGACGATCAGCAGACCGCGCCACCTGCGCTGCTCGCGTCGCGCACGATCCAACCTGCCGAGATCCGTGGCGCCGTCCGACTGCTGTCGAGCGACGCCTTCGAGGGCCGCGGCGTCGGCTCTCGTGGCGACACAGTCACGCGCGCCTACATCGCTGCTGAGTTCGAACGCCTGGGCCTGTCGGTCATGGGCGATGACGGCTCCTTCACGCAATCGGTGCCCATTCTTGGTCTGACGACGACGATCGAGTCACAGCTCGTCGCGACGGGCAAGGCCGGCGAAGCGCGCATGCAGGCGCCAGCCGATTACACGGCGGTCGCAGGCAGCCCAGCAGCGCAGGCACGATGGCAGGACGCCGAGATCGTCTTCTGCGGCTACGGCATCAAGGCCGAGGCCCAGCAGTGGGACGACTGGAAGGAGCAAGACGTGCGCGGCAAGGTCGTGCTCGTGATGAACGACGACCCGTCGTCGGACCCGTCGCTGTTCGCTGGCACGACGCGCCTCTACTACGGGCGTTGGACCTACAAGTTTGAAGAAGCGGCGCGCCGCGGCGCCGTCGGCGTGCTGCTGATCCACACCAATCAGTCCGCGGGCTATCCGTTCCACGTGCAGCAGGCCAGCCACGGCCGCGAAAACTTCTGGCTGGCGTTCCGCGATGGCGAACCGACGTTGCCGATCCGCTCGTGGATCGCCGAGGACAAGGCTAGGCAACTCTGCGCGCTCGGCGGCCTCGACCTCGACGCGCTGCGCGCAGTTGCACAGACGCGCGACTTCCGACCCGTGCCGCTCGGCGTCCAAGTGTCGCTCGCGGCATCGACAAAAACGCGCGAACTGCGGTCAGGCAACGTACTCGGCATGCTGAAAGGCAGCGATCCATCGCGCGCACACGAGACGATCGTCGTAACGGCGCACTTCGACCATCTCGGCATCGGCACCGAGAAGCGCGGCGACTCGATCTACAACGGCGCGCTCGACAATGCGACTGGCATCGCGGCGCTGCTCGCGATCGCGCGCATCTGCTCCGAGATGAACCCTCGGCCCGCCCGGTCGATCCTGTTTTCGGCGGTGACCGCCGAGGAGTCGGGCCTGCTCGGCAGCCAGTGGCTCGCTCGCAACCTGCCGATCGATCGCAAGACCACGATCGCCAACTTCAACATCGACGGTCTAGGAATCTGGGGCGAGACGAGCGACATAGAGATCGTCGGCTTCGGCAAGAACAGCCTCACGCAAGTCGCCGAGCGCATCGGGCTCGCGATGGGACTGCGCGTGCGGCCGGACTCCAACCCCGACCTCGGACTCTTCTACCGCAGTGACCATTTCAACTTCGCGCGCATCGGCGTGCCCGCTGCTTACTTCAAGTCCGGCTCCGACTTCAAAGATCGCCCCGATGATCGCAAGCGCATGAAGGCGAGCTACACCGCGACGCACTACCACCAGCCGAGCGACGAAGTGGCCGACTGGTGGAACTTCGAAGCGGCAGCGAAGGACGCGCAGTTCGTGCTCGAGTGCCTGCTCGCATGCAGCCAGGGCGACGCGCCGACCTGGACCAGGGGCGACGAGTTCGAGGCCTTGCGCTGACGCGCGATGGAACCTTTCGATCTCGACGCCGCGCTTGCAGCGCCAACGGCTCGCGCCGTGCTCTGGACGATCGGCGCGCTGCTCGTCCTCGTGTTGTTGCGCGAGACGCGCCGTGTGCCGCGACCGCTGCTCGCATTGATGGCAAGCGCGTTCCTCGACATGGTCGGCCTGTTGATGATCGTGCCGATCCTGCCGTTCTACGTGCAGAAGTTCTGCGGTGACGGCGTCGATGTCCTCGGTTTGACCCTGCACGCAGGGTTCTTGTCAGGGGTCGTCGTGTCCACGTTCACTGCCGCGCAGTTGCTGACGGCGCCGATGTGGGGACGGTTCTCCGACCGTCGCGGCCGCAGGCCCGCGCTCGTCGTCGCGCTATTCGCCTCGGCGGTCGCATACCTCGTGTTCGGCTTTGCGGACTCGTTGTGGTTGCTGGTGCTCTCGCGCTTCGTCCAAGGCGCGGGCGGCGGCACGGTCGGCGTCATCCAAGCCTACGTCGCCGACAGCGTGCCGCCGGAACAACGCGCCCGTGCGCTCGGCTGGATCTCGGCGGCAACGAACCTTGGCGTCGCGCTTGGCCCGGTGCTCGGCGCGCTGTCGATGTCGCTCGGCAAGGCGGACCTGACCTTTGGCGCTGCGGAGCCATTGCGCCTGGGTGAAGCGGCGCCTGGCGTGGTCGCTGCGTTGTTGTGCATCGCCAACATGGCGTTCTCGTGGCGCTGCCTTGCCGAATCCAACGAACGCCGAGGCGCGCACGATGCACAACGCGTGAATGCGCGAACCGCGACCTTTGCAGTGATCCTGCGCCCATCGCTGCCCAGCTCGCGCCTGATCCTGACCTACGCGATTGCGATCGGAGCCTTCCAAGGCATCACCGGCGTGCTCGCGCTCTTCCTCGGCCGACGCTTCTCGGTCGATGAAGAATCGATCGGGTGGTTCTACATGTACATCGGCGCGATCTCGGTGTTTGCGCGCACTCTGCTGCTCGGCCGCATGGTCGACCGCCTCGGCGAAGCTCGACTCTCCCGCATCGGCCTCGTCACGCTGAGTTGCGGCATCGTCTCGATCCCTCTGGCGACCGGGCTGCCATCGCTCGCGCTCGCCGTCGCGATGCTGCCGCTGGGCACGGCGTTCACGTTTCCGTGCGTGACGTCGCTGCTCTCGCGCGTCATCGAACCGCAGGACCGCGGCCTCTACATGGGGCTGCAACAGACTTATGGCGGTATCGCGCGGATCGCCGGGCCGCTGTTCTACGGCTGGGCCTTCGACTCGCTCGGCATCGAGGCTCCGTTCTACGTCGGCGCCCCGCTCGTGCTCGCGGTGATCCTGCTGGGCATCGGTCTGCAAGTCGCTCCGCTGGCGCGAACGCGGCGACCCTGACCTTACGCATTGAGCAATGCGCAAGGTCGACGTAGCGTGCCGGGCCCCATAGGACCTCCATGCGACCATCCACTCTCGCTCATCCCTGCTTCTCTGGCGCGCTTGCCGCGCTGCTCGCAGCAGGGCCCGGAATGGCGCAGACGCCGGAGTTCGACGGCGCAGGCTCCACCGAGCAGGCCGCGATCGAGAACGCGCTGCTCGAGGCGATCCGACAGACCTTGGGCGTCGTCAACCAGGACAGCACCGCGAAGAAGCGACTTGAGCTCCATAGCGCCAGCGTGCACTGGTTGCTCGCTGCGAGCAGCGACGAGTCGGCCACGCGCGAGGGCATCGCCACCGCGACGAAGGGCCTCGTCGAGAGTTACTCGGTGCTGCGCCGCGAGAAGGACGGCGAAGTGTTCCGAGTCCGGATCGCCGCGAAGGTCAGCAAGCAGGATCCCTTGGCGCATCGCGCCGAGCCCTTCTCAGTCGTCGTGTTGCCGATGCGAAGCGCGCCGGGTCGCATCCGCATCGAAAGAGACGGCGCGGTCGTCGACGAACCACTCAGTGTCGCGCCGCTCGCCGAGCAGTTGTGCAAGGCGACCAAGGCGGCGCTCGTGCAGAGCCGTGCCTTCACCGTGCTGGATCGCGAGGACCTGACGCTCGCCGATGTCGAATTTGCGCGCATCCACGGCGGTGAGTCGTCGCCAAAGTCGATCGGACTCCTGCGCCAGCGCCTCGTCGCGGACTACCTGCTGCTGGGCGAGATTGCATCCGCGGAAGCTCGGCTCGAAGCCAAGTCGATGAGCGTGCCCGGATGGTCGACGCACAGCAGCCATCTGTTCTCGCTGCGATACACAGTGCTCGAGGTGCCGACTGGCAAGATCCTCCGCACAGGAACGGTCGAGAGCGCATGGCGAAATGACGAACCCGCCGTGCAGAACGAGGCGCGCATCGATGTCGAACGGCTATTCGGCGAACTCGCTTCGCGCACCGTGCCCTTCTTGGTCGACGGCTTCCTCGGCGAAATCGACCCGCTGATGGTCGCCAAGGTCAAAGACACGGACGGCAAGCGCTCGGCAACGCTGACCCAGGGCGGCTCGCGCTTCTCAGTCGGCGACCTGTTTGAAGCAATCGAACTCGGCGAAGAACTGACGCACCCCGTCACCGGCGCATCGCTCGGCCGTGACGAGACGGTCCTCGGCAAGATCCGAATCAGCGACGTGGGCGGCAAGCTCGCGATCGGCGAGATCACGAGCGGCGCCGAGCGCGTTGCCCGCAGCTCGCTGCTGCGCCGGATGCCGCCGGCTGGTGTGCGGCTGCGCTGAGGTCAACGCGCGGCGCAGTGCGCTGACGACGAGCAGGCGCCCGGCGACCCGATCTGAGCTGCGGAGCGCTGCCGGCTGCGGCGCCACCAATGCGACACCAAGAGACGGTCACTGCATGCCGCGGGTCGGACGCGAGACTTCTCCTCGAGAAGGGCGGGTTAGCATCCGCTGGATGCACAGCATCCGCGCCGCGCTCATCCTCTTCATGTCGCTCGCAGCTTGCGCGTCGCCAGCGGCGATCCCCACGCAGCAGCAGTCGAGCCCGATCGCGATCGCGACCTGGCCGTTCGGCAAGATCGGCACCGAACGCGCGATCGAAGAACTGCAGCGCGGCGGCACGCCGATCGACGCCGTCGAACAAGGCGTGCGCGCGGTGGAGAAGATCTCGCCGGATCGATCCGTCGGGCTCGGCGGCCAACCGAACGCCGCGGGCTACGTGCAACTCGACGCCTGCATCATGGACGGCAAGACCTGCGGCGCTGGCAGCGTCGCGGGGCTCGAAGGCATCGTACACCCGATCAGCGCGGCGCGGCGCGTGATGGAGGACACCAAGCACGTCATGCTCGTCGGTGAAGGCGCGCGCTGGTTTGCATTGTCGAAGGGACTCGAATCCATCGACGTCAGCGAGTTGCCGGCCAAGAAGCAGTCCTGGCAAGTAGCCGCGCAGAAGCCTGCGACCCCGACCGGTCACGACACGGTCACGCTGCTCGTGCTCGGCAAGGATGGCGATCTCGCAGGCGGCTGCTCGACGAGCGGCATGGCTGGCAAGCTCCCTGGCCGGGTCGGCGACTCGCCGATCCTTGGCGCTGGTCTCTTCGTCGACAACGAGGTCGGAGCGGCAGGCGCAACAGGCGTCGGCGAAAACGTGATGCGCCACTGCGCCACCTTTGCGGTCGTCGAGCGCATGCGCCAAGGCATGCACCCGCAACAGGCGTGCGAGGCGACGCTGCATGCGATCGCCAAGAAGGACCCGCGCGGCTACCGGCTGAACCTCTGCTTGCTCGCGCTCGACAAGCAGGGCCGTGTCGGCGCGGCGACGACCGACGAACCGTTCCCTTACGCAGTGACGGCGCAAGGCAAGAGCGAAGTGCGCACCGCGCGACCGATCGCGCCGCGATGACGCGTGCGCCGGGTCATCCCCGCGCTGGCCTAGTCGGTGAGCCCGCGTATTCGCGACGGGGCAACAGCCGTTCGTTCTTCATGACGACGCTGTGGCTTTCGACGATGCAGCCTTCGCCGAAGGTGGTGCCGTAGAGCACGACCGAGCCGCGGCGCAAGGTCGCGCGCGCACCGATGTTCACGAGGTCCATCTTGAGCACACGGTCCTCGAAGCTGTGCGCCTGGAACATCGTGTCCACGGTCGCGCCGTCGCCGATCGTGATCATGTCGGGGTCGACGACCTGCGCAAACCCGTTGCCGAGCACGACGCGCTTGCCGACCTTGACGCCGATCGCGCGCAGATACCACGCAAGCCACAAGGTGCCAGAGAGCCGCATCAGCGCGTGGCGGGACAGCATCTCCCACGCGACGTAGTGGAAGTCCCATCGACCGCACCAGCAACTCCACATCGCGTGCTGGCCTGGCTTGACTCGGCCGAGCAGCAGCCACTTGAGCGCCAGCACCAAGCCCGCCAAACCGAAGGCAAATGCCAGCGACGCGAGCGGCGCGTGCCAGAGCCACAGTGCAGGATCATCGACGGCAAATGGCGTCAACGCCTCGGCCCACCAGACGAACCCGATCGCGGGAACCACCGGCACCGAGAAGCGCATGACTTCCCAGAACAGGCGGTTGGTCCAGCGCAGCAAGTTGGGCTTGAAGGTCAGCCGGTCATCCATCGCGATCACTTCGCGTCGCGGCAATTCGAACTGCGGCAGCCCGAACCACGAGGAGCCCTTGGTCATCTGCTTGTCACAGGCGACGGTCGAGACGCCGATCAGCACGCCATCTGGCATCTGCACGCCAGCCGGGATCACGCAGTGGTTGCCGACGAATGAACCGACGCCGAGATGCGTGGGCCGCACTTCCACGGTACCGCGATCGATACGCGGTCCCCCGAGATAGATGCCATCGGCGAGGAAGCAAGGTCCGCCGAGCGACACGTGCTCGGGCAACACGTCGATGATCGTGCTGATCTCGGACTTGGGCCCGACGCGAGCGCCCGCGAGCCGAAGCCACCAAGGCCAGAACAGCGTGCCCGCGAGCCAGAAGCCCGCCAGGTCGACCGTGTTGGTCCGCAGCGTCGTGATGACGTGCATGACGCTGCGCGTGCGGTGCACTCCCGCAGGAGCCCGCGGCCCAAAGCGCATCGTCAGCCCTTGCAGCAAGAGCGCCGCGACGACGGCAAGGGCCAGCGAGAGACCGAGCATCCAGATCGAATCGGCGCCAAAGGTCGGATCGGCGAGCCAACCGCGCAGACCCTCTGCGTCGCCAGCAGCGGCGAGCAATGCCGCGGTCGCAGCGAGGGCTGGGAGCAGACCGGTCCATGCACCCAAGGTCCGCAGCGAGAGCAGCAGCGCCGCGTGCGCTGGAGCCGACAACGCTTCACCGCCGCAATCGACGACGGGCACCGAACCAGCAAAGCCGACTGGCTTGGCTGGAATGCCGTCCCATCGTTCGCCCTGCGGCACGTGATGACCCATCGTGACGATCGACAACGCGGTGACGCAGGCGTCGTCGCCGAGGCTCGCGCCGCCGTCGAGGCTGGCGCGCACTTCCAGCACCGAGCCCTTGCCCATGCGCACCGGCGCGAGCACGACGTGGCCATCGTCGTATTCACACATGCCGAGCGACGCATCCTGACCCAGAGATGCGTCATCGCCGATGTCGATGAGGTCCCAGCCGCCGATCGTCAGGTCGACGCCGCGATGCAAGTGCACACGATGGCCAATGCGTGCGCCGAGACGGCGCAAGGCCCAGGCCTGCAACTCGGTGCCTTGGACTGCGGACCACGGCACGAGTCGCGCACAGTGCTGCAGGATCCAATGGCGCAGATACCACATGCCATAGACTGGATGCCGGCCCTCGACGTAGCGGCCGATCAACACGCGCTTGGCAAGCGCGACGAATGCGACCGACGGCAACAGCCACAGCAGTCGCGCGGCGGCGTACATCGGCGCAACGAGCAGGGCAAAGCCCCAGGCCCCCATTGCATCGACGAGCCACGGCACGACGACGAACACGCTGGCGTAAGCAATCGCGGCGGCGACCACCGCTTCGGCCAAGAGCCACGAGGTCTGCAGCACGGTGCAGAGCAATGGGCGCTGCCCGCGAATCTCCGGCAGCTCGCGCTGCTGCGGCAAGCCTTCGCTGGCCGAGCTCGCTCGCGCCGCGAGTTCGGCAACGGTGCGCGCTTCATAGACGTCGCGCACCGCCAGCCCGCTCGTGCGCTCATCGTCGCGCAACCGCGAGATGACTACCGCCGCGCGCAACGAATTGCCGCCAATCTCAAAGAAGTCCGCGTCGGCTGGCACGCGCGATCGTGACAACGCGGCGCACCAGGCCGCAGCAACCAGACTTTCGATCTCGCCCCGTGGTTCGCGACCGTGCAACGGAGCGGCCACGGCAGCATCGAGTTTGGGCAGCGAGCGGCGATCGAGCTTGCCGCCGACCGTGAACGGCAATCGCTGCAATGGCGCGAAGAATGACGGCACCATGTGCGACGGCACTTCTTGGCGCAGCTGCGCGCGGATCCGGTCGAAGTCGGGCGATGCCACCTGCTGTTCGGCGACCACGAACGCGACCAGCGTCTCGCCCTCTTGCACGGCGCAAGCCGCGGCGCGGACGCCCGGCATCGCCGCGATCCGCGACTCGATCTCGCCGAGTTCGACGCGGTGGCCGCGCAGCTTGACCTGCGCATCGAGCCGGCCATCGTAGACCAGCGCTCCGGCATCGCTGCGACGGACGCGGTCTCCAGTGCGATAGATGCGGCCATGCACCGGGTGCAATGCGAACTTCTCGCGCGTCAGGTCCTCGCGCCCGAGATATCCGCGGGCGACTCCGATGCCAGCGATGCAGAGTTCGCCCCACGCGCCGTGCGGGACCTGGTCGAGCGCTTCGTCGAGCACGAGTGCGCGATTGCCCGGGACGGCGTCACCAATCGTGACCGGCGCGCCTGGCCGCACTTCGGCGCGAGTCACCGTGACGGTGCACTCGGTCGGCCCGTAGCCATTCACCATCCTGCGGCCGCTCGCCCACCGATCGGCGAGTTCTTGCGGCAACGCCTCACCGCCGACGTAGAGCAACCGAAGATCTGGCAATGCAGCAAGCGGGTCCCTGCAGCCGGTTGCACGCAGCAGCGTCGGCGGCGGACAGAGCACAGTGACGCGCTCTTGCTGCAACCACGGCAACAGGTCCGGACCGCGACGCACCACTTCGTCGTCCATGGGCACGACCGTGGCGCCTACCGCGAACGCGAGCCAGGTCTCTTCGAGCGATGAGTCGTAGGCCGGCGATGAGCCCTGCGCGACCCGGTCACCAGGCTCGAGCCCAAACTCCTCCACGTCACCCAACACGAGGTTGACGATCGAGCGATGCTCGATCATGACGCCCTTGGGTTTGCCCGTCGTGCCAGACGTGTAGATCAGGTAGGCGAGGCGTTCTTCGGCGAATGGCCGCGCCGCGAACGCGCCTTCCTGCGCATCGGGCAACTTCGTCACGTCGACGATGCGAACGCCGGCACCGACGATGGCCCGCAATCGTTGCGCGCCTTGCGCGTCGGTAAGCACGACATGGGCGCCCGCATCTTCGAGCACGAACCGCAAGTGCTCGTCCGGGAAGCGCGCCTCGAGGGCGACGTAAGCGAGCCCGCTCTGCATCGCGCCGAGTTGCGCGGCGTAGAGCCAAGGCGTGTCGCGTGCGATCAAGATGGCAGCCGTCCGCTCGCCGCGATCGGGGCCAAGCGCGATCGACACCGCGTCGGCGTCACACTGGAGTTGGCGGTAGGTCCGCTTCTGACGCAGCGAGCGCCCGAGCCCAGGCGAAATGTCGACTGCGACGAGATCGCCAAACCGCCTCGCTGCGCGCGCGAAGATTTCGTGCAGCAGCCGTGGCGGCGGCGCTTCGCTCATGCGGCTGGCGTCAGGCGAGCCTGTGGCGTTTTGCGAGCTCGAGCACGTGCGGCGCCGCGCGCGGAGCGAGCATCCGGCGCAACGAGCGAGTCGCGTGGCGGAAACCGCGCACTTCGCCGACGCACTCGGGGCTGCCGCAGCCGCAACGGAATGGCGAGGCCATGTCGAACTCGTTGGTCAGGTAGTCGAAGGTGATCTCCTCGCCGCGCCCGATGGGACGCAGCGCACGCAGATCACGGCCGACCAACGCCGCATTGGGCGCGCACGAATGGTTGAGGAACCGCCACTGGTAGAGGCGCTCTTCTTCTTCGGCCGTGATTGTCGATGGACGTTCGATGTGCTCGTCAGGGCCCACCTGCACTGAATAGCGCGAAGGATAGGACTGCACGATTCCATCGATGCGCAGGATGGTCGCGCCAGCGGCGACCTTGCGGCTCGCAACAAGCCGATACGCACCGTCGTTCGACTCGACTCTGACCGGAGACGTCGAGGAAAGGACTTTGGTTGTTGGCATGGGAAAGAGAGGAAGCCAAAGGCTAGCGAGTCATCGCGTTGATGCGACCCCCTCTTCGTCATTCTTTGCATGCAATGTTGATGATGATGATGCATGCATCGAATGCATCATCGATCGATCGTTGATGCACATCGCATCGCATCACGATGCATGGCATGCATTCGATGCATGCCATGCATCAATCGGATGCGAGTCATCGTTGTGGAAACTCTTCCCCCAACGAAGCGCGACTCGCATCAAGGCACGATGGGCAACGTCGGGGCCAACACGATGCGGAAGCCGTTGCCCGCGTTGGGCAACCACGGGTTGATTTGCGCGCACCACTGCTCGTCTGCAGCAAGGACTGGCTGAAGGCGCCCCCACGCAGGATCGCAAGAGAACCGGAGGGCTGGTAGGGATCCGTGCTCGGGCCGGGTGGGTAACCGTTGAGGCCAGAGAACTTGTCGAGCACCCATTCGCCCACGTTGCCGTGCATGTCGTGCAGGCCCCAGGCGTTGGCGGCGCTGACCTAGGAGCCGGCCTACGGAGCCCGCGCCCTTCCAATCGCACAGGGGAGGAGAAGCTGCAGCTTGAGGATGGGATAAAGAGTCAGGGCAGCCCCAAAGTGCGGCGCAACGAGTGGCAAGGCGCCTGCATCGGCTTCGCTCGATCGAGCGGGTGCCGCAAGCGCCCGGCTGCTCGCGTTCGGGGCGGTCCCATCGTCCACTTGCCGCCGGAAAGTCGCGCCGCGAGCCCACGTCGCGCCTCCCATTCGCAACAACAAGGAAGGAGAAGGACATGGCGCTTCGTTCCATCAAACTCTTGGCACTCTGGGGCAACGGCGACACGGAAGGGCACATCTACCTTTCGCAGCGGGAATGGAATCACGTCTGCCGCGGCGGCTGCCTGTCGTGCAGCGGCATGGGCTGCTACGAGGGCGAGTGGTTCGACATCTCCTGCACCTTTGCGAAAGGCCGAGCACATGTCACCGGCAACGATGGCGCAGACATGATGGAAGGTCGGATCAGTCGTCTCCTGCCGCGAGATCTGAAGACGGGCACGAGTCTCACCGCGCCTGATCCCGCCGCAGTCCTGCCCGACCCACCCTTGCCGGCAAGAGTCTTCTCGAAGGGCACCGTTCGCAAGGCACACCAGCCGGCGGTGATCGCCGCGCTGCGGCGCATCGCGCCGCCTGCTTCGCAAAGTGCAGAGTGCGACAGTGCTGTCGGCGCGCCGGAGACTTTCTCGCTCGATGAGGCGACCGCGACACTCACCACGGGCGCAGGCAGAGTTGCGCCGCCGCTGCGCGTCGAATCGCCGCAATTGCGCGCGGGCATCCTGAGGGAACTAGGTTGCTACGAGGACGAGGTGGGGAAGTACGAGGAGAAGGGGAAGCAGCGGGGCGGGAAAGGGTGAGGTTCGATGCGGCTTGACAGTCCTGGCTGCTGCTGAGGCAGCGAGGCTTTCGACTCTCGTGCGGCGCGACTATGGGCATCGACTCCGACGCAACACCGCTGCTGCTGAATCGCATCGCGCTGGCGCGAGGGCACGCGGGCCGCATCGAGCGGGACTTGTAGCGATGGCAATGCAAGCGCACCCGCTTTGCACAGCCGAGCACGAGTCGCGCCACAGCACGATCGACCCGTCGGCCGCGTTGAAGCCCCACCATCGCCGTCGACTCGCGACCAACGTCGCAAGAGCCTTCTATCGCCTCATACATCGCCAAGGCGCCGCCGCAGCGTGCGGATCGCGCTGGCGCGTCCGGCGTTTTTCGGCATCGCTTCGAGGCGCGAGATCTCCTGCTCCAAGGCATGCCGCTGCCGCACGCGTGCCCGCTGTGCCGCGGCCGCCTGGCGTTGCTTCTTCTCGGTCTCAGCCTGTTGGAGTTCGCGCCATGCGCGTAGGTCCTGCTTTGACGGAATCGGGGTCTTGTAGCCAAGCGACACGCACATGGCCCCGCACGCCGCGCAGGGCACCTCGCCCGTGTGCTGCGTGGGTCGTCGCACGGCGATTCGGCATTCGAAGCAAACCCAGGATGAACTGGCCATGACGATGGCAGCGTGATTCTGACCGCAGACCCAGCAAGCTAAGTCGCCGTCGGCCGCCGCATCGGTCCCGATCCGTGC
>SXPK01000235.1 GCA_005776365.1 Planctomycetia bacterium | reverse complement strand
GTTGCGGCACCTGTGCGGCCTGCTGCCGCCAACGCTCGGGGCAGTCACGGTGGATGGCCAGGACATCTACCGCGCGTCGCCAGACCAGTTGCAGGCGCTGCGCCGCCGCACCGGGCTGTCGTTTCAGGGTGGCGCGCTGCTCGGCAGCCTGACCGTGCTCGAAAACGTGATGCTGCCACTGGTGGAGAACACCGAGTTGCCGCGTCGCGTGATCGAGGCGACCGCGCGGATGAAGCTCGAGATGGTCGGCCTGCTGCACGCGGCAAACATGCTTCCGAGTTCGCTCTCGGGCGGCATGAAGAAGCGCGCGGCGATCGCACGCGCGATCGCGCTCGACCCCGAGATCGTGTTCTTCGACGAGCCATCCGCTGGTCTCGATCCGATCACGGCCGCCGAGGTCGACAATCTGATCTGCAAGCTCAACAAGGTCTTCGGCATCACGATGGTCGTGGTGACGCATGACCTGCCGTCCGCCTACGAGATCGCCGATCGCATCGTCGTTCTACAAGGCGGCCGGGTCGCGGCGCTCGGCCCGCGAGACGACGTCTGGAACAGTCCTGACCCGCGCATCCGCGATTTCATCGAGCGGCGAATGAACGAGTCGTCAGCCCGCGGGATGGGCGTGGCTTCGATGATGGAGATCTGAACATGCATGGCGCCAGACGATTTCGGCTCGGGATCATTGCGCTGGTCGCGGGTTGCGCGTTCACCGGGCTGCTGGCCTTCGTGCTGCAGGGCGCGTTGGGCGACGTTCGCGTGCCTTACTTCATCGTGTTCGAGGAGAACGTGAAGGGCATGGTCATTGGCAGCAAGGTCAACTTTCAAGGCGTGCCGATCGGCATGGTGCGGGACATCCGATTCCAAGGTGGCAAGACGCTCGTCGAACTGAGCGTCGACCCGACGCGCGCCGAGATTCAGGACGTCACGCGTGGGCGCATGGACCGATTGCTCGTCACCGGACAAGTCACGGTGGAGCTCGAGGGCTATGGCGATGGGAGGCCGCTGCAGCCTGGCGACTACATCCAGACCAAGACCGATCCGATGAATCAGTTGACTCGGACGCTTCCTGAACTCGTGCCGCAGATCGGCGAGGTCTTGCACCAGATTGAAGCGCTCGTCGAAGACGGCAGCCGCGTGCTCGGCGACGAGAACCGCGCGCACCTGACATCGATTCTGGCCAACGTGGACAAAGCGACGCAGGAACTGCCCGGCGCCGTCGCGGAAGGGCGTCAGTTGATGCGCCGTGCCGACGCCGTGCTGACACAGCTCGAAGAAACCGCGGCCGAGGTGCGAGAAGCTGGCGGCGAAGGCCGAGCGCTACTCGCCGGCTTGCGTGCGCCGTTGCAGAATGCGTTGGCGACAGCGCGCGGTTCGCTCGACGAACTGCGTGGGCTGATGCGCCAACTGCGGCTCGCGCCAGACAGTCTGATCTACGGAGTGAACCGTCCGGCAGCGCCGGCAGGAGGCGACCGATGAAGTTCTCAATCCTCTGTGCGTTCCTTGCACTAGCAGTGGCTTCTTGTGGCAGCGTGTCCGTGCCGCGCGAGAGCTATTGGCGCCTCGATCTGGCGGGTCGGGACCAGACGAAGCTCGGCACTTCCGCCAACGCGGCTGCCACGCGTGTGCTGCGCGTGCAGGACCTGCAACTCGGCAATGCGATGTCGGGGGATTTCCTCGTGGTGTCGTCGGGGCCCTCGCGCCTGTCGACACGAGAACTCGATCGCTGGGTCGCGCCGCTCGATCGGCTTGCGACCGACGCGCTGCTGTTGTCGCTGTCGCGCACCGGCGCGTTTGCGCTGGTGAAGGCAGCAGGTGACGGTGGCGCCGAAGACCTCACGCTCAACGGTCGCATCCTCGACTTCAGCGAGCATCGTGACGACACCGGCAAACGCGCCGCGATCGCGCAGTTCACGTTCTGGCTCGAAGGCAAGGACGGTCTGGTGTTCGCCGACGAGTTCTGCGGCATGACGCCGATCGTCGGCGAAGGCGCAGCGGCGGCGGTGCAGGCTCTATCTATCGCGTTGCAGCAGGTCGTGAACCAGGTGATGACGCGCATCGCGCTGCAGTCCCTGGGGGCGGCTGCGCTTGAGGCGACGCCAGCCACTCCGCGTTGAGGCACTGGCGGTTCTGCGCGCGCGCCGGGACGATGTCGGCATGACGGCACTGCGGCGGATGTTCCCGGCGTTGGTCGCGCTGGCAATGACTGGTCTCGTCAGAGGCCAGGCGCCCGTCCCGTTCGTGACCGGTATCGTGCCGTCGCCGGTCACTGATACGGCGCGCATCTGGAAGCCTGTCGATGCGCCGGCGCAAGCGAAGTGGGCGGCGTGGTTCTGCTACGGGGACGCGCGCTTTGACTTCCGCGATCATCGGTCGTGGATCGAGGACCTTGCCAAGCGGCGGCATGAACAAGGACTCGAAGTCGTGGTCGCGATGTCAGCAGCCGCCGCGCACGAGCTTGCAGCGGAGAAGCCTGCGTTCGCGGTCGCGGCGCTGGACTTGTTCCTCGTGGCGGGCACGGGCGCGGCGCGCTTTTGCCTGCAGCAACAAGGGGCCGCAGAGGCCGTGATGTGCGAGATCGACTGCGCGCAAGACCGCATCGAGGCGGCGCTCGCCGGAGAACTCACGCGCACTGCGCCGGGCGAGGCCGACGACCTGCTCGCTTCGTTGCTCGCGACGGTTGGCGACGGCGAGGCGCCCGAGGATGCCGTCCTCCACTGCGTGCGTTCGCTGCCGCATTCGGGTCAGGCGCGCGCACTCTCGGTGCTGGCAGGTTGGTGGGTGAAAGGCGAGCACGGCAATGCGCAGGCCGCGTTCGACGCGGCGATGCCGGCGATCAACGGCGACGGTGTCGCGCTCGTCGAGTTCGCGGACATCGTCTTGCGCGGCGATCCAGCGGACGACGGCATGGCGCGGACGTTGGCGGTCGAACTTGCGCCGATTGCCGCCGCCGCGCCAGACGGCGCGAGAACGCAACGCGTCTACCTCCGGGCACTGTTGCTCGCTGGCCAGCACCGCCTGGCGCTGCGCGTCGCAGAGCATGCGGCCAGAGTCGCAGGCGACGATCCAATGGCACATCTGCATCTCGCCGAGACGTTGACGAAAGCGCGTGAGCCTTTGCAGTTCCGAGCGATGGCGGACGCCGCGATCGCGCAGGCAACGGCAGGGAAGGACCATCTCGACGCGCGTCAGTGGTTTGCCGCGCGTCACGAAGTTCTCGCTCGCTGCGGCGCGACGCCGGAAGAGTGCGCGAAGATTCGCGAGGCGTACTCTCAGGCGGTCGATGACTACCGCGGTTCAGCGAACAACGACGCCTGGCATCTGATGACGGATCCCGCGACGATGGGGCGGTATCCGGCCTTCGCATTGGCGCTCGCCGACGGTTTGCAGCAGAAAGCGGGCGAGACGCTCGATCCGATCTACCGCGATACTGTTGCACTCGCGGCGTTCTGTGCCGGGCAATGGGAGCGGGCGGTCGCCGAACAGCGGCTTGCCGTCGAGGCAGAAGGCGGTTCCAGCCGCTATGCCGCGCGGTTGCGTCGCTACGAAGGCGCGCTGGCGTTGCGGCAGCAGCGTGAGACCGAGAAAAAACGGCGCGACGAGGCGCGAAAGCAGCGCTGACGAGGGCGCGGTTTCAGTTGCCGCCAAACACGACGATGGGCGCGGCCCAGCGCGTCGAGTAGAGCAGCGGCCAGGTTGTCGAAATCGCGCCCGCTTGCGTCGCGACGCGAAAGGCCGACGACTGCGCCGTGCTCGTCAGGTAGCCCTGCATCAATTCGGTGAAGCCGTTCGAAGGCGGGCCGATGGTGTTGCCACCTTGGTGGAGGCCCGCAAGTGCGACGACGAGTTCGTTTGCGTCTGCGAGCACGGGTGGCGTGTGGATCAGAGTGCTGCCTGCCGGGCTGGAGCCGAGCATCGCCTGAAAGCACAGCGGAGAAGGCAGCCCGATCCACTCCGTGACGCAGACAATCGCCCCGTTTGGCGAACTGCCCAGCGTGATCGTGATCGTGTCGTTCGGGTTCGGACCCACCACGCCAGCCCAGATCTCCGAGTTGACGATCGTGGGCGCCGATGACATGCAGAGTGCCCACGCCGCGACGCCACCGCCCTGGATGCGCGAGTTGACGCTCGAGTTGGACTCGTGACAGACAACCAGCAAGCTGCCCGGTATGGGGGCCTTCTCCAATTGCATGGTGATCGATCCGACGCCCCAGCGTTGCTCATTCCTGTGTTGGCGCAGTTGCGGCGCGGAGGTGGGCGCCGCAGCGGCGCGAAACGCGACGGCGATGGCGGCGTGGTCCTGCGCCCGCGCGAAGTCCCAGTGCAACGCGAGTTGGCCGGCGCTGTCCGCGACGGTCCATCCAGCCGACGAGAAGTAGCCTCGGTCGGATCCAGCGGCGGCGATCGCCTTCCAGCCGCTGCGCGGCGCCGGGATTCTTTCGTTCGCAGTCGGTGCCGCGAGCAGTGCGACGACCAGATCCCCGCGCTCTACGTGGACGAAGCCCGTCGTGGCTGTGGGATCCGGCGCGGACACATCGCCAGTCGTGGATGCGACCGTGACCTGCAATGTGCCCAGCAAGCCGCGCCATTCGCCGACACTCGCCTTTGTGGTCGTCGGCGTGCCTGGATGCGTGAACGTCACCGTCTGCGTTGGCGTCCCGTCGACGATGCCGGTCCACGCCTGCGCCGCGCCGGCTGGCATCGCCTGGGCGCTTTGCAGCGTCCATTGCGATACGCCGCCGCCGGTGATGGTGGGCGTGCTTGCCGAGGTCTGCGAGCACAGCGCGACGAGCAGCGCGCCGGGAGTCGTGCGTTGTGGCAGCGTGACTACGCACTGCGACGTGAACTTGCGCATTGCCTCAGAGCACTGCAGCAGCTCGGGAGTCTGCGCGGTCGCGCTTGCACAGAGGATCGATAGGAAGAACAACGCCGCGAAACGAGGCATGTGCATGGATCAGGTTCTTGCACGCGGGTCAACGAGTCCCGTACGTGTGGCGATATCCCTATCCGGCGCCGCTCGACGTGATGATCCGCGCCTGTGCGCAGGATGCCGGGATCGCGTGCGCAGTGGACCGTGCGATCTTGGCTCAGGCGCGCAAACGATCCCTCGCGGCGGCGACATCGCTTGCGATCTGCGCCTTCAATGCGGCGACGTCGGCGAACTTCCTTTCGTCGCGGATCCGGCTGACGAAAGCGATCTCGAGTTCGCGGTCGTAGAGGTTGCCGTCGAAATCGAATAGGTGCGTCTCCAGCACCGCCGCACCGCCGCCAAACGTCGGCCGCGTGCCTAGATTGGCGATGCCGCCATACACGCGGCCGTCGTGGATGGCTTCGACCGCATAGACTCCTGCCGGCGGCAACGCCGGGGACTCAGGCGCAATGTTGGCAGTTGGGTAGCCCAGGCCTTTGCCGCGGCCATCGCCATGCCGCACGACGCCGAAGGTCGAGGGCCTGCGACCGAGCAGTCGGCGAGCCAACTCAAGATCTCCCTGCGCGATCGCGGCCCGGATCGCAGTGGAAGAGACGGTGCGGCCATCAACGGTCACCGGCTGCCCGGTGCGGACTTCGAATCCGAGTTCGCGGCCGAACTCTGCGAAGCGCTGCGGCGTGCCTTCGCGGTCCTTTCCGATCGCGCTGTCGTAGCCGAGCAATAGCCCGGTGCAGCGCAGTCGGCGCACGAGC
>SXPK01000234.1 GCA_005776365.1 Planctomycetia bacterium | reverse complement strand
TGCCGGCGCCGTTGGGGCCGACGAGCGCAAGGGTGGCATCGCGCGAAGTCGTGAGCTTCGCGTCAATGCGCAACATGCCGCGTCGCAATCGAAAGTCGAGTTCGAGGCTCATCGTGCCCTCAGCAGCCGATTGCGAACGAGCCACAGCACGAAGACCGAGATGCAGGCGAGGAGGAGCGAGAGCCCGATCGCGAGTTCTGGCGCGGACTCCATCGCGATTGCGCACTGCAACGGCAACGTCCGCGTCGTGCCGTGCATGTTGCCGGCGAACATCTGCGTCGCGCAGAACTCGCCGAGCGCGCGCGCCCAAGCGAGCAATGCGCCGGTCAGCACTGCTGGCCAGACCATCGGCAGCGTGACCCAGAAGAAACGCTGCGTCGGATTGGCTCCCAAGGTTCGCGCTGCCTCGTCGAATCGCGCGTCGGCGGCGCGCAGGCCGGCTTCTGCGGTAAGCACGAAGAAGGGCATGCCCATATAGGCCGCCGCAACGACCGTGGCCGCGGTGGTGAAGGGCAACGACACGCCGAAGTTGTGGTCGAGCCACGCGCCGACGATGCCGTTGCGTCCGAAGGCCAGCAGCAGCGCGATGCCGGCGACGATGGGCGGCAGCACGACGGGCAGCGTCACGACAATCCGCACGGCGGTATGCAGCGGCGACGCGCCGCGCGCGAGCCATGCAGCGAGCGGCAAGCCGAGCACGATCGAAAGCGCTGCGGCCCCGAGCGAACTCACGAGCGAAAGTCGCAGCGCGGCCAAGGCCTCGCTCGACGTGACGACCTCGTAGAGGCTCGACCAGGGCGCTGCCGCGAGCATGCCAACGAGCGGCAACGCAAAGAGCGACACCGCGACGATGACGAGCAGTGCGCACAGAATGCGCGGCAGCGATGACGACGAGGTCGTCACGAGCCGCCTCCGCGGCCATCCTCAGTGCCGCCGGTTCGCTTGCGCCGCGGCGCGGTTGGTGTTGGTGGAGATGCGTCGCGGTCGTCGCCCGAACCAGCAGGTCGTCGAGGTCGGCGAGGCGCAGGGCCGCCGGCGTCTTTGGCGCGCGCACGGATCGAGCGCGTCCCACTGCCCGTTGGCTCGCCTTGGCCTGCGTGCTTGGCGCCGCCGCCGCTGCGATCCGGTCCCTGGTCCGTCCTGCGTGCGGCCTTGCCGCCAGCCCCGCCGCCGCCCTTGCGGTCATCGCGGCCTTGCGCCTTCGCACTCGGAGGCTCGATCGAAAACAATTCGCCGTGCTTCGTCGCGCAGAGGTTGCGAAGGCCATGAGCACCGAGTTGCACCGGGCTAAGGACGATGCCTCGAGTCACGAGCTCACGCACATGCTGCGGTCGGATCGCAAGGCCTTCGAACTCCTTTGGAATGCGAAACACGCAGCCTTCGCTCCATCGCGAGCAACCATACGCTGCGCGACCTTCGATCGCGGCTGCGCCGCAGCGCGGGCAAAGGCCGAGCCCTTCAGGTAGCGCGCGCGGGGCGAGGTTCTTCTCGATCAGGTCGTGAACTGAGTCACGGATGCCAGCCATGAAGTCGTCGCGGGTGCGCTTGCCGCGCTCGACCTCGCCGAGCTGGAACTCCCACTCGCCAGTGAGTTCTGCAGACTTGAGCTGTGGGTCTTGGATGATCGCGATCAGGTAGCGGCCGAGATCGGTTACGCGCAGCGTTTTCTTGTCGCGGCGCACGTAGCTGCGCGAGATCAACGTCTCGAGAATCGACGCACGCGTCGCCGGCGTGCCGAGTCCGCGTCCCTTCATCGCCTGGCGCAATGACTCGTCGTCGATCAGCTTCCCCGCGGTTTCCATCGCGCCGAGCAGCGTGTTCTCGGTGTAGGCGGGAGGCGGCTTGGTCTTGCCTTCGTGCAGGAATGGCTGGTGCGGGCCACTCTCGCCTTGCGTGAACGCGGGCAAGGTCTGGTTGTCGTCGTCGTCGTCGGAGCCCTTCTTCTTCTTGCCCTTCTTCTTGGGTGCGTCGGCGTCGCCGTCGGGCATGGCTTCGGCTGCCTGCTCGAGCTCGCTCCAGCCGGGCGCCACGACCAACGTTCCGCGGGCGCGAAACGGCACGTCTTCTACTGCGGCGCGAACGCTCGTGAGCTCTTGCACTTTTTCGGGCAAGAAAGCCTGCACCAGCCGGGTTGCCACCGCGTCGAAGACCTTCTGGCTGTCCGGATCGAGGCGCTCGACCTTGCCGGTCGGGATGATGGCATGGTGGTCGCTGATCTTCTCGTCATCGAACACGCGCGTTGGTTTTGACCTGGGCCCGCGTTCGCCCTCGGGGGCTCCTTGAACGTAGGTCGAGAGCACCCGTAGCACGTCGGCGTTCCATGCGCGCAACTCGCCGAGCGTCGTGCGCACCTGGTCGATCATGTCTTGGCTCAGGTGGCGGCTGTCCGTTCGCGGATAGGTCAGCAGCTTCTTCTCATAGAGTTGTTGTGCGATCTCCAGCGTGCGGCTCGCTGAGAAGCCGAAGCGGAGGTTCATGTCGCGCTGCAACTGCGTGAGGTCGTAGAGCAGAGGCGGCGGGATTCGCTCGGTGCGCTTTTCGATCGCGACGATCTGCAGCGGCTTGCCCTCGACGCGCGTGAGCAGCGCCTTGCCTGCGACCTCATCGTGCGATCGCTCGCCTGCGTGGCGAAAGGTCGCCTTGCGATACGTAGTGCGCAGCTCCCAGAACGGTCGCGCGTCGAACACCCGGATCTCGTCGTCGCGTTGAGCGATCATCGCGAGCACGGGCGTCTGCACGCGGCCGATCGTCCACAGCACGCTGCCGCCGCCGTAACGCACCGTGTAGGCGCGCGTCGCGTTGAGGCCGACGATCCAGTCCGCTTCGCTGCGGCTGCGCGCGGCGGCGTGCAGGTTTTCGTATGCGCGGCCAGGCTTTGCGGCTTCGAGGCCCTTTTGGATCGCTTCGTCCGTCAGCGAACTGAGCCAAAGGCGTTTGAACTCGCGTTCGCCGCATTCCGCGTATTCGAGGATGTAGCGGAAGATCAGCTCGCCCTCGCGTCCGGCGTCTGTCGCGCACAGCAGGGTGTCGGCCCGTCGGCACAAGTCAGCGACGATCTCGAGTTGCTGCTTGGCACCGTTCTGCTGCACGGGTTCGAGAAGGAATCGCTCGGGCACGAATGGCAGCCGGTCGAGTGTCCAACGGCGAAGCGCGGGGTCATAAGCGTCCGGCTTCTTCAAGGTCGCGAGGTGGCCGATCGCCCACGTGATCGTCCAGCCGTTGCCGGAGATCGCGCCGTCCTCGCGACGAGTTGCGCCGAGCACGCGCGCGAGGTCGCGGGCGACGGACGGCTTCTCGGCGACGATGACGTTCACCGCGGCGACGCTAACGGATCGCCCAGCGGAGGCAAATGCGGCGTCGGTGCAGCAGCGCGTCTGGTGATCAGCGGCGCACGTCGTGCGTCATCGGCAGAGCGCCGTAATGCGCAACCTGCAACACCAAGCACGTGGCGCGTCGGCCAGCGCGCCGTTGGGCTTCGACCATCGCTCGCGCGATGTCCTGCGTCTTGCCTTCATCGGTCGTCATGGCGAGAAGGCTCGGGCCGTGGCCGCAGATCGTCGCGCCGCACGCGCCGGCTTCGACCGCTGCGCGCAGCGTGTCGTCGATGCCCGAATACAGCGTTCGGCGGTATGGCACATGCGTTTCGTCGAGCATGGAGGCAGCCAGCAGGGCCTCGTCGCCGGTCGCCAGTGCGTGCAGGATGCCAACGACGCGGCCCGCGGTGCGGCTCGCCACGCCATGCGGGATCGTCGGCGGCAGAACGCGCTTGGTGTCCGCGGTCGCGATTGCGACGTCGGGCATCATCACGACGAACTGCCAGTTGCCGTGGATCGGCATGGGCAGCAGTTGATGCCGATGCACGGTGCCACGTTCCTGGCCGAGCGGCACGGTGGTCACGCAGCCGCCGATGAGGCTCGCCGCGCCGTGCGCGGGGTCGCCACCCAGCGGCACCAGCAAGTCGAGCAGGTCACCATTCGTCCACGGCTGTTTCGACAGGCGCGCTGCCGCGCCGAGCCCTGCGGCGAAGCCGGCCGAAATCGTTCCGAGTCCAGTGCCCCGCGGGATGGTCCCGTCGATCACCAGCGCAATGCCCTTCTGCAGCGAGACGCCGAACTTCTCTGCGCCAGCGCGCAGCCCGCGCAGGACTGGGTCGTGGCGTCGGTCCTCGGCTGTCATCGAGGGTGCGTCGCGGCGTTCGATCAGGATCAGGCCGTCGTTGCGTTGTTCGATGGTGACGTGCAGCGGCATGTCCAACGCGACGCCGAGCATGCCATAGCCTGGGCCGAGGTTGGCGGCGCTGGCGGGCACATGGAAGGTGATCGGCTCGGAATGGAACACGGCGTGCCGGTGGTATCGGCAGGTCAGGCCCGATGGCTTGGGTCGCAGGCTGGGTTCTTTTCGCCGCAGTGAGTCCGCCGTCAGAGTCGCGGCAGCGTGTAGTAGAGAAACCGGTGCCCGCGCGCCGGGTCGATGCAGACGGTCGTGACCTTGCGCAGCATCAGGCGATCAAAGCGTTCGCGGAGTTGGTCTTGTCTGAGCGCGCGGCCATTGACGTCATCGTCGAGGTTCTCCTCGATGAGTTGCAGCAGGCTTCTGGCTTGGTCGTCCGCGCCTCGATACGCAAGCCGGATCTGCGGCAAGCTCGCAGGACCCAGTCGATAGAGCGCGTGCGCGGCGAGTAGTGCGTCGCCGTTCTGATGGTTGTCCGGAAGTTGGGCGAGGAGCACGGCACAGGTGTTGGGCAGGTCTTGCTGCACGCCTGCGAATGCGAGCAGCGCCGCGGCGAGAAATCGTCGCTGTGGTTGCGACGAGCGCGCCGCGACGAGGAGGTGCGGGGTGACCACCTTGGACCGCGCGTGCTGCTGGAGCCAGTGCGCTGCACTGAGTGCGGGCCGATGGATCAGCGTGCGCCAGTAGCCTTCGATCTCCGGATCGCCGAGCGCTTCGACGCTGAGTCCGCACAGCTTCTGTGTTGGCTCCGCATCGACCCTGCGCAGCACGAACGCCGCGAGGTGCCGTTGTTGCTGGTCGTGGGATTCGAGGGCAGCCTGCAGCGCGGGCAGGGCCTTGTCCCCCGCGGCAGCGAGTTCGTGCACGGCCTTCATAGCATTGCGCGGCACATCGTCATGGGCGAGCGCGGCAATCGCGGCGTCGATCCCTTTGGCTTCCTCTTGCGACGGCGGCTTTGGCGCCAGCGGCTTTGCCCGGATCCGTTCTGCTGCGGACGCATCGAGTGCGGGTGGAACATCAGGCGTTGGCAGCGCTCGTTCCACTGCGAGGTCAGCGCTTGCCAGCTCGGGAGTGTCCGTGGCAAGAGCCGCGGCCGTGTCACCAGCCGCAAGCGGCGCGTGCATGCTCGAAGCGAAGACGCCGCTGCCGAGCGTCGCTGCTGACAAGCTCGCAAGGGCGAGCACTGCGACGAACGCGCCGCGTCGTCGTCGGTCGGGGTTGCCACTGCTCGCGCGCGACCTGACCGTCGCCCGCGCCCATGAATCCGCCATGATTTTGATCGTCGGTTCGTGCCTTTGGCTGCGCAAGCGCTCGGGGCAAATGCCTCGCGCCCAACTGCTCTGCGCGCGCACGCTTGACCCGCACCGCGCTCGCCGGAACCATCCGTGCATGCAGGTCGCAAGCGTTCGTCACGCCCTCGAGGGCAAAGTCCAGGAAGGCAGCAAGGTCGAAGTCCGCGGCTGGGTGCGCACCCGCCGCGACAGCAAGGCCGGCATCTCGTTCGTGCAGGTGTCCGACGGCAGCTGCCAGGGCAACTTGCAGCTCGTCGTGCCGAGCGCGCTGCAAAACTACCAGGGCGAGATCCTGCGACTGACCGCCGGCGCTTCGGTGATCGCGCGCGGCACGTTGGTAAAGAGCCAGGGCAAGGGACAGGCCTACGAGATCCAAGCCGACGAGGTCGTCGTGCTCGGGCTCGTCGAGGATCCCGAGACCTATCCGATCCAGCCGAAGGAGCACACGCTCGAGTTCTTGCGCGAACAGGCGCACCTCCGCGTGCGCACCAACACCTTTGGCGCCGTCGCACGCATTCGCCACGCGGCGTCGTTCGCGGTGCACGAGTTCTTCACCAAGGAAGGCTTCTGCTGGGTCAACACGCCGATCATCACGGCGAGCGACGCGGAGGGCGCGGGCCAGATGTTCCGGGTCTCGACGCTCGACTGGAACAACCTGCCCAAGGCGGATGGCAAGGTCGACGCGAGCAAGGACTTCTTTGGCCGCGAGACGTTTCTCACGGTGTCGGGCCAACTCAACGTCGAGGCCTACTGCATGGCGCTGTCGAAGGTCTACACCTTT
>SXPK01000022.1 GCA_005776365.1 Planctomycetia bacterium | reverse complement strand
GCCGTAGCCACCGCCACTACCGCCGTAGGATCCGTTGCTGCTCATTGTCCTTCCTCCTTCGTAGCCGGCTCGGCCACTGCTTCACCTGCCGGCGCAGCTTCCGCCTCGACCGCCACTGGCTCGATCGACGAGGTCATCGGGCTGTCATCGACGGGGATCGCATTGATGTCGAAGACCGCCTCCGGCTCGTAAGCCGACTGCGGCACCTCCTCACAACTCAGCACGAGGCTGCGCAGGACGACGTCGCTGAACTGCAGGTCGCGGCGGATGCCGGCGACTGCGTTCGTGTCGGCCTTGAGGTAGGCGAGCAGGTAGGTGGCGCGCTGCTGGCCGTTGATCGGGTAGGCGAGACGACGCTCGTCCCAGCGGCGGGCGCTCAAGACTTGGGCGCCGTGCTTGGTAAACAGACCAGAGACGCTGTCCTTCAGCGGCTGCCAGCCCTTGCGAACCTCCCGGTTGTCCAGGAGGCACATGCATTCGTAAGTGCGCGTGCGTTGCAAAACAGTACTCCCGGGCCTCGTGGCCCGTCGGTTGGCGACGAGTCCCTACGACTTGGGCTTGGGCTCGGTGTCCGGTGTCGGACCCTCGTCCAGGCTGTTGTAGGTTCCCATCAGGGTTTCGAAGTTCGCACCGTCCAGCCACTGCTGGATGCAATCCGCGGCGCGAACCACGACTCGACCGAGAACCTCACGTTCCTCCGGGAGGAAAGGAGCCAGGACGAACCCGGACCAATTGGCCGGATGCATTCCCTCGGACCCGCCCTTCCCAACTCCAAGCTGGGCACCAGATCGACTCTGGGTGGCGAGAGGCCCGATACCGAGACGGAGACGGGGATACGCATCCGATCCAAGTCGTTCTTGGATGGACTTGAGGCCGTTGTGGCCTCCTGCGGACCCCGACGGCCGGAGACGAGTCCGGCCCAGCGGTAGGTTCAGGTCATCTACGACGACAAAGAGCGAGTCCGGCGTGCGCCCCGCGGCCCGCATCAGCGGCGCGGCGACGTCACCGGACAGATTCACGTAGGTCTGCGGCTTCACCAACAGGAACTCGCGTCCCTTCCGGCGACCTTCGCAGACCTGCGCCTTCACCTTGCCGGAGAAGACCCGCGAACCATCGTCCGCGTGCCGTTCGAGCCGAGTGAAGGAAAGTCCCAGACGCGCCGCCAAGTGGTCGAGCACCAGGAACCCGGCGTTGTGCCGGGTGCCGTCGTACTCCGGGCCCGGATTGCCGATGCCCAGAACGATGCGGTGCCAACCCATGACGGTGTCAGGGGCGAAGGAGGGTAGGGACGAGGGGTGGGGAGCGCAAGGGGGTCGATTTGGGCGGATGGACGACCTTGCGGGCGGGACCAAGGGGGGCACACGACCGCGTTCGCTCGGGTGGCTACGAGGAATCGTCTCGCTCTCGGGCTCAGGCTCACGGGCTCTGAGCCCACTCGGGAGCCCCAGAGCGTCCCGCGCAATCTCCGCCCACCCGCTCGCTTCAGGATCGCATCGACCGTGCTGCGAAAGGGCCACTCGCCATCCGGCTCCCGGCGAAGCAGCGTCGCGAGGATCTTCTTGCTGCCCCAAGTTGGATACGTCGTGCGCACACGCAACACGGCACCTTCGACGTCCGGCGAAGTCTGGTTGGGATGCGTAGGCTGGCGCGTGGCAGCTCGCGCAGACCTTCCAGACCGAGCGTCTGCTGCCGATGCAGGATCTGGTAGCGGGTCTTGCGCCTGATCCCGGACTGGCGGCACGCATCGACCTTCGTCAGCCAGCCTCGCTGCATTGCGACTCCGAAATCATCCGCTCGTTCCCAGAGTCGGTCTGGGTCCAAGGCATCCGTGGATTGGACCCGCGGCGTCCACCTGTGCGATGGCCATCGTCGCCTTCGTCCGATGCTGCAGACCTTCGGGGACATGCGTCCGCTCGCGCCGATCCGCGTCGTCGCACCAGTCCTGCGGCAAGAAGAGCTCCATGCTGAGAGGCCACACGGCTTGCTTGGCACGCAGTGCCGTGGTGACCACGACCTGGCAGTTGGCGATCTTGCCCAGTGCTCCGCAATACTGGCGGGCAACGCCAGCGGACTCGCGACCCTGTTTGGGAATGCTCGTGTCATCGATGAGCAGCAGTCCGCGCCGATCGGGGACCTGACTGCGAAGCTGTTCCCAGATCGCGTCGGACTCCCAGGTCGAGTGCGTGATGAAGTGCTGCAGTGTCTGGTACTGACCTGGGTCGCTCAGCCGCTGCAGCATCCCCTCCATGTTCTTTCGCTTCGCATCGCTGAGCAGTCCGCGGACATACCGGAGAGCGTTGCCACTCTGCCCACCGCGGACGAACGAGCCCGCGAAGCAGTCCAGGAACTTCGTGAGTCGCTTCAGTCGGTTGACGTCGCTGCGCAGCAACGACAGCTGAGTACCACAACTTCAGAGCGCGTACAAGCTTGCGGTGACGCGGTACTCAGCAGGCAAGTGACAAAGTAGTGCTAGCGCACCACTTCGCGCATTCTGGCTTACTTGTATTCGGCGGACACGGGCACCAAGAATTCGGACGGCGATCGTTCATCGAACGTGAATTCATGGCGGCCGGACAGCAGACCTCCGGTCCTGATCGAGCGCCCACCCAATGTAGCTACCAGATGACCGTGTGGTACGAACCCACGGAATCCAGCGCGAAGGTTGTCAACGAGTCGAGTCAGGCGGATGCCTGACTCCGCACACTCGATCACGACAGAGCCTGCCGAAGCGATGTCGCCGCGAACATGGATCTCTCGAAAGTCCTCACGGGGCTCGAGGAGCACATCGACATGCGTCCCCTCCGCAATCTCGATCGCATCCTTCGCCTTAGCCAGACTGTCCCAATACGCATCTCGGAAGCGCAACCGATACCTCCCAATCGGAAGCGTCTGTAGATCGTCGATGGCAAAGGTGCGCCACTTTCGCGGGCTACCGCGGGCATCGACAACCCACCACTCGGCGCCAAGGCGGCTCCGCGCCTGCTCGTCGAGCGCAGAGTAAGAACGACTCTTGACGTTGACTTGAACTGACCCGAAGGCACGAGACTCGGGCATCGAAGCGACAGGGACTTGGATCGGCCCAGTGAACTCGGCAAGCGGCACCGGCGTCACCGTCCCGCGCCACGGCGTGCGGCCAGCAACATGCACCTCCGCCTCATAGAACGAACCGACGGGAAGACCGTTAGGTGCAATGAGGACCGGCTTGGCGGCATCCGATTCTTGCTGCTTGCGGACATAGACATATGCCCTGGAGCCAGGGAATCGCCGCTCCAAGTCCTTTCGGACCCCTTCGCGCCCTAGCCACCCTTCCTCGCTCGTGGGCGGGCGGAACATCGGGTTGCTGGAACGCAGATGGCAATCGAGGATCGGGATTGCATCCTCGACCTGCAGCACGACGACCCAAGGAGCGGCAAGCACGATTCGCTTCTCCTGGCTGGGAACTTGCAAGACGAATGGATGATTGCCCTCGGACATAGTCGCCGCTCCGACCAAGTCACTCGAGGTCGCAAATCCGGACCCAGGCACCGCATCAGGGGTCTTCTCCTGCGCATCCTCCGACAGGATGTAGCCCGGCTTTCGACATGTGACCACATAAAGCCCGTGCTCGACATCACCGACTCGATACAGGCCATCCTTGTCAGTCCTGCCTTGCACACTCAAGCGCGCCCCAAGTCGCAGCGGCTCTGTCCAGCGCCGGTCGAGGACCACTTCCGCATCTGCGAGGGGTTTGCCAGCGTCGTCGACGACCGCCACGGTTACCGGAGCGACGCGGAGCAGCACGATCTCCTGAACCCTTTGCTCGCTCAGTTGCCCTTTCCACTCACGATACCCATCACAAGACACGGAAACGGTCACCGGGATATGCAGAACTGCGATGCTCCCCATGCCGTCCGCGTCACAAACTTCGCGATGGCCTTCGATCTCTACAGTAGCCGATGGCACGGGGGCCCCAGACTCATCAACCACTCTCCAATGGACAGGGAACCGATCCTCGCGAAGACGCTTCAGAGGTGGTGCGGTGGTCACTTCAGGTGCACTACCAACACCTGAGCCGTCGAGAGCGCTTGATGGGCTTTCCATGTCATATGGAAGCCTCCCTAGAAAACAAAGAGCGATGATGGCCGCGCCGAACACGGCCATCGACACCATCCACGGCCGTGATTCGCGGCGCAGCGTCATGAGCAAAGACAGACGGGTGTAAACACCGTGGGGAACGACAGGAGATGGTTCACGAAGCAAAGGCTCGGAACAGGGCAGCCCACGGTCCAGCAGTCTATGTGCTCGGCACCTCCGTCCGGCACTCTATGCCAAGCCTGACAAGCCCCAAAGACGGGCCACTCGTCTCCGCACAAGCATCTCGAGTCAACACTACCGACTTCGTCCACTAGATCCTCTCTGCAAGCGGGCACTGACGGCACGCACTTACCTGACTCACAAGGCTCCCACTCCCAACCCGCGACCGTCCACCGAATCCTTTTCGTGCATCCATATGGATCGGAGGAGAAAGAAATTGCAGCATCGGCAACCAGGGACGCCGCCTCCACAGGCGGGCAGGATGAGTAGCCGACAACAGCGACGGAACCAATCAGCAACGCCATCGGCGCAGCGCAGAACATTATCAAGTTCACGGTAGCCTCCTTCTTGTTAACCACATACATACCCCCCCCCAGCCTGACTGATCAAGCATAACTCCGAAAGCTTAGAGGCCGCGCCGCCAGCACTGCTGCGCGCGGATCGAAGCGCTCGACGGCGATGCCGTCTCGGCCTTCAGGGTCTCGTGGAAGCGCTCGTGCCTGCCGTATTGCTCCGGCTTGCCTCCATCGAGACGAATCGAGTTCACGGAAAGCCGCAGCATCCAAACCGACAGTCGCGAGAGCCCGCGGAAGCGAACGGAGTGCCGTTGTCGCTCGAGATCGCGCTTGGCAAGCCGAAGCGATGAGATGCACCTTCGAGCTGCTTCTTCACGTCATCGGTCTTCAGCGCAACCATCGCGCGATAGACCCGCGATGCGCGGCTGAGTGCATCGTGGATGGTCAACGGATCGCAGCGCGTGCCGTCGCCGACGCGAAACCAGCCCTCGTAGTCCATCATCCACACGTCGTTCGGCGCTCGCGCATTGACGTGCGGAGGAGCGCTCGGATGACGCATGCGGCGCCGCTTGCGAGGGGGCACGAGACCCGTTCGCTTCAGGATCGCATTGACCGTGCTGCGTGCGGGCCACTCGCTATCAGCTCACGTCGCAGCAGCGTCGCGAGGATCTTCTTGCTACCCCAAGTTGGATACGTCATGCGCACACACAGCACCGCGCCTTCGACGTCCGGCGAAGTCTGGTTGGGATGCGTGCGCGGCGCGCGCGGCAGGTCGCGCAGGCCTTCCGGACCGAGCGCCCGGGTCGGACCACCGGCTAGCTAGGCGCGCGGCAGCCGCCCCTCCCCGCCTCACCCCGCCTCGCTCACCGCCCCCGCTCCAGCACATAGGGCGAGTGCGTGTGCATCCCCACCAGCGGCCGGATCCCCATCGGATCACTCAGCAACGGTGTCGCGCGCAAGCGATACCCACCCACGAACGGCCCGAACGAGCCCGTGAACTTCGCGCCCTGCGGCTCCTGCAGCACGATCGCCGCGTAGCGCCGGCCTTCGAGGTCTTGCTGAAGGCTCTGCAGCAAGGCAATTGCGGCGCGGTCCTCCGGCGACAGGCCCGGTTTCTCGACCCAGGCAAGCAGGTCGGCCATTGCCTGGCCGTGGGCACTCGGCTCCTTGCCGGCTTCGACCGCGAGCCAACCCTGGAAGGGCAACCACACTGGGCCATCTTGAGCGCGCACGAAATCGCGGATCTCGGCGCATGCCTTCTCGTGACCCGCGCGTGGCAGGCAACGCGACGGGTCGTAAAGCAGCGGCTTCGACGACAAGGATCGCACGTCGACGACGAGCATCGCGAACTGCACGAACAACAACGCGGTCGCGAACCGGCGCAGGCCTGGGCCTTCGAAGGCGACGGCGGCAATCGGGCCCACGACGCACAGCGCCGCAAAGCCGTAAATCAACACGTTGTCGAAGCCGCCGACGTGGAGCCGCGACACGTACGACGCCACCACGCCGCCGCCGACCGCGGCGCCGAGCGCCAGCGCTTGCCGCGGCCCGCGCGCGCTCCATCGCTGCACGAACGCGAGCAATGACAACGCGACGAGCGGCAGCACGGGCACGAGGTCCTCGGTCCAGAAGCCGAGCAAGCGATCGCCTTGCCAATGGTGCGCGCGCGGCATCTCAAACACGTAGAACGAAAACCAGCCGCCGGTCAGCGCGTCGTATGTGTAGACCGACAATCCAATGCAGAGCGCGGTCGCAACGCAGAACCGAATGCCGCGACGAACGTCGAGCAACAGCGCGGCGATCGCGAGCGCCGGCAGCCACATCAACGCAGTTTGCTTGGCAAAGAAGGCGAGGACGGCGCACACAGCGGCGCACCACGTTGCCTGGTCCATGCGCGCAAGCAACAGTCGCCACGTCGCAAGCAAGCAAGCAAGGAACAGCATGTCGTTGCGGCCGAGGTCGTACCACGCATGCAGCCAGCCGTAGCCCGCAGCAAACAGCCCCGCTGCGCACAGCGCGGCGCGACGCTTCTCGGTCTCGAGGTAGACGATCGATGCGAGCAACGCTAGGCACCCGACCGTCGCCAGCACGGACACGAGCCGCACCGCGAAGAACCCTTCGCCAACCACAAGGCTCGCGATCGCGCCCGCGACGTAGAACAGCGGCGTGTAGAGAAACGGCACGTGCCGCGTCGAAGGCGCGTGGTAGCTCGACAACCCGTGGCGCACGCGCGATGCCTCATCGACCATGGCGCCTTCCATCCACTCGAGCTCGCACGGGTAGCCGATGCGAACAATGACAAGGCCGAGCATTGTCAAGATTGCGAGAGCGGACAACGCGGCGAGCGCACGCCAAAGCGGGCGATACGAATCGAGCGCTGGGATGGCCTGCATCAGCGCGACAGGCTACCCGCGGCCCGCGCGGGCGTTCACACGTTCTTCGGCACCGCGCGCGACACGCCGGCAGTCACGCAAAAGCGCAGCGCTTCTTCAGCCCGCATCGGTACCTCGCGGATGCGTGAACGCGGCACGATCACGGTGAAGCCACCGAGCTGGTAGCTCATCGGCAGATAGACCGCGACGCGCTCAGGATCGAAGCCGGGCAGGTCGGCAAAGTCCTCGCGCGTGAGAAAACCGAGTTGCTCCGCGCCGTTCTGCATCTGCACGAGGACGACTTTGTGGAATGGACGGTCCTCCGCGGACAGCAACTGCACAACGTCGACGAGCATCCCGTAGACCGACTTGACGACCGGGATGCGCTGGAACAATGCGGTGATGACGCGATAGACCGTCCGCAGCAAGAACGAGTAGGTCAGCAAGCCCGCCGCGGTGACGAGCACAATCGAGACCGCGAAGCCCATCCCAGGCCAGTAGTGCCATTCGAGCTTCAACTCTTGGAACAGCCACACCAAGACGCCACGCAGCATCGTCTCGCCCGCAGCAACGGCGACGTAGATCAGGTAGCCGGTCAGCGCGATCGGCAGGATCGCAGCGAGCCCGCGAAAGAACAGCTTTCCCAGAGTGTGCATCGGCGGGGCATTCTGGCGGCGCGCGACCCATGGCGCATTGGGCGCGTCGGAGGATTGCCGATCCGAGCGATAAACGGGGTCGCGCTGGCTCAGGGCCGCAACAGGGTGTCCCGCAGGCACGACATTCGACGAGTCGTGGTCGCAACGGGCCGCCTTGTTGAACAGTGCAAAGTGTATTGCAACAGAGGGTTACGGCATTGCGCTTGGTGTGGGTATCCTAGTTGCTAGCGCGCGCGCCCGCGCCGTCGGAGCAGCCCCCCAATGAAGACCCTCAGCTTTCCATTCGCCCTCGCCTGCTTAGCGCTCGTGCTCGGGTTCGCCCCCGACTTGGAAGCGCAACGTCCGAAACCTGGGGGAGGCTCTCCGTCCGGCGGTTCGTCCGCACCTCGTCCGAGTGTGGCGCCTTCACCGCGACCCAGTGTGGCACCGAGGCCATCTGCGCCACGACCGAGTGTTGCACCAGCACCGCGGCCAAGCGTGTCGCCGGCTCCGTCAGCACCACGACCCAGCGCCTCGCCTTCGCCGCGCCCAAACCCCGGTCCTCGCCCGATGCCTTCGTCGGGCTCGTTCTCGCAGCCGACTCCGCGGCCCGCACCAACCCCAGCCAGTGCGCCGCGCCCGGTGAGCCCACGTCCGACCTTCTCCACGCCGAAGCCAACCTACACGCCGCCTCAAGGCAGCCCGACGCGACCGGTCGGCAACACGAAACCGGCCTACACGCCACCGAGCCGCGGCGGCATCAGGACCCCGGGTTCCAGCAAACCATCTTCGCCGCCTTCAACCTCACCGTCAGTCCCAGGCGCCCGCCCAGGCGCGTCTACCTACAACCCACCACGAGTGGTCGGCGGCAGCATCAAGATCGTCGACCGTGACTCCACATCCGGTACCGCACCGCGGCCGCAACCAACACGACCGGTCGGAGGGTCTTCTGGCAGCAAGGGAGCGACCACGAACGAACCACTCGATCGACCTTCAACACGGCCGGTTGGAGGCTCGACCGGCGGCAAAGGCAACCACTCGAACGAACCACTCGATCGCCCAGCCACCCGGCCAAGCGGCGGCGCCTTGGGTCGTCCCGCGACCAAGCCCGTCTCGTCGGATCGCTACGTTCCTGCGGTCCCGTCAAAGCCGCGCGGCGATCGCACGGACACGCGACCCGTCGGCGGCACGCAAGTGAAGCCCGCCAACCCAGGTCTCACGCCGCGTCCGCGCGGATCGACTTTGCCGGTCAGCAAGCCGCAGGTGGTCGATCGCTACAACCCGACGAAGGCCAACCTGGGCCCGCGCAACGGCGGCCTCTCCAACCCGTCGAGCCGGCCCGCTCCGCGCCCCAACGGCATGATCGCTCAGCCAGGGCCTCGCACGGTCACGACCGCTTTCGTTCCCGGTCTCGTTTCACGTCCCCGCACCCACACTTCCGGCATCCTGAGCAACGCCACGCGCGGCTGGTCGGTCGGCGGCTACTGCGGCACGCGGCCCTACTACGGCGGCACATGCTACGGACCGATCTGGAACCCGTGCCGCCCGATCGGTTCCTGGAACCCGTGGTGCTCGAGCGCGCCGTCGTGGTGCGTTGGACTCAGCTTCGGATACGGCTACGGCTCCTCGTGCTGGGGTTGGTCGTCTTACTACCAGTGGAATGGGTGCTGGCCTGGCTCTCGCTGGTGGTGGAACGTCGGCTACTGCGGCTACGACCCTTGGTGGTATCGCTCGTGCTACACGCCGATCTGGTGGATGCCAGCCAACTACTACGGCCCGGCCATCTACGACACGACTTACGCAACCACGTCCTACCCGTCGGATCCAGCGGCGGTCGGCGCCGCCAGCGCCTCGATCGCCGGCGCCTCGCTGCCCAGCGACGAACCCTCCTTCGCCGGCGTTCCTGAATTGACTCCAGAGGAGCAAGGCCGCCGCTACATCGAATACGGCGACTACTACTTCGGCGAAGGCCGCTACCGCGACGCAGCAGAAGCCTATGGCAAGGCGCGAACGCTGTTGCCTGCCGACGCATCGTTGCACTTTGTGATGGCCGACGCGGAGTTCGCGCTCGCGGACTATCACTTTGCCGCGTTCCTGATCAGTGAAGGCATCCGACTCGAACCCGGACTCGCGCACGCCGAGAACGACAAGCGCTTGCTGTATCGCGAGCTGAAGCACTTCGAAGACCAGCTGGCCGCGCTTCGTGGCTACCTCGAAGGCAAGCCCTACGATGCGATGGCGCAGCTTGTTCTGGCCTACAACCTCAAGTTCTCGCTGCAACCGGTGATGGCGCTCGCTGCATTCAGGCGGGTGCTGGAGATCGATCCGACGAATGTGGCCGCCCGAGCCTTTGTCGAGGCGCTCACGGCTCCAAGACCTGAAGCGGAGGCTTCCGTAGCTGCTCCCGCTGCGGCCGATGGCACGGCAGAGATTGGCGACGGCAAGTAACAGATCTGCTCGCAGGTCGCCCTTCGCAGTTCCGACGCTAGGCTCTTGAGGTCAGGCTGCAGTCGAAATCCGACCGCGGCGAAATCGTCCCTGCCGAACTCACACGTGCTAGACGACTCTGCAATTCCATCCGAGCCGCCCAGCGACGGCGTCACGACTCGCTGGTCACACATCGCTTCGCTCTCAGGCGACAACCGCGACGCCGCGTGGAAGTGGTTCGTCGAGCGCTACAAGCCATTTGTGCGAGGCCTGATCGGCCTCGGGGTTCACAGCCCCCGTTTACGCCAGGCGGCCGAAGACGACTTCTGGGGTTATGTCTACCTCAGCCGGTCCGTCGAACGCGCCGACCGCGAACGCAGATTCCGCAGCTACCTGAGCGGCGTGGTGCGCAACTTCATCAAGTCTTGGTTGCGCACGCACGGCCCGGTCGACAACTCGGACACCACTGCTCGAGGGACGGTCGCACCCCCTGAGTTCGACGCAGAACTGCGACTCTGGGCAGACAACCTGCTTGAGATCGGCATGCGCGAACTCGCGGCGGAGCATCCGCGCTACGCCTCGGTGCTCGCGTTGTTCTACGGCCTGTCGATCGACGGCGGGTCCAACGCACCGATGCCCGCATCGAAGGTCGCCGAGAAACTGACCTGCACCACCGAGGCGGTCTACATGATGCTGGTCCGTGCGCGAGAACGCCTGCGGGTTCTCATCGAGCGTGAGTTGCGACGCTCCACCAGCGACGAATCGAGCCTGCGCGAAGAGCTGGTGACCTTGCTCAATGCGATGGCGGAGGGGCATCCTGGCATCGTCATTCCATAGCAGCGACTTCAGGATTGGCCGGCCGACGCAACGAAGCAATGCAGGTTCAGGGCATCGGGCGCGTAGGCGGAAACATCAGGGGGCTCCGCCGCGAACCTGTGAAGCAGGCGACGGAATCCAGGTCTGACTGATCTCGAAGGGACGCGGGCAAGCCACCGCAAGCGCATTGCCTCACCATCTGAATGCTGCGATCACCTTGCGTTGGGGCCGTCGCTCATGGCCGCATCAGGCTCGCGAGCCGGACCATGGCGCGACTCAGCAGCTTGCGGCTATTGGCCTCGGTGACGCCCAGCCGATCCGCAATGTGGGCGTGCGACAGCTGCTCGATCCGTGCCATCAGGATGATCTCGCGCTCGGCTTCCGTCAGCTTGAAGAACGCGCGTTCAAACTCCTCCACCTCCTCGCGCGCGTCCGATGCGTGCGCCGGGGAGCACATCGATGCGTAGACCTGAGAGAGCCTGAGATCAGCCTCGCGCACGGGGCTGCGGCGCTCTGCGCGATGAAAGCGCTCGCGATTGCGCAACTTGTTGTCTGCGTACGTCAGCAGCCAGTTGCGAAAGCTATTGCTCCCGCCCCACTCGAACTTGGGGAGGGCGACCATCGCCTCTCGAAAGACGCTTTGGACGACATCCATCGCCGACTCACGACTGGCTACAAGAGGGCTGCGCTTGAGCCGGACCCATGCGTAGACACAGTCGAGGTGCAGCCGGCACAACGCATCCTGTGCGTCTCGATCGCCCACCTGGGCGCGCAGCAGCAAGGCCTCTTCGGCGCGTCCGGGACCTTCGTTCATTGACATGCTTGCGTGGGCTTCCGTCCCTTCAACATGAGGGGCATGCTAACGCAACCGCCGCATGAAGGCCAACCGGCGGCAACGCGACAACGCCCGATGAAGGATCCAGATTCCGCACCAATGCCAGCTCTGCCCCAGAGCATCGAGGATGCGCTTACGAGTCTGCATGCGCGCGGCGAGATGGCTGACTCCGTCACAGTCGACGCATGGTGCGCGCAGCATCCCGACGCCGCAAACCGGATCCGCAACACCGTAGAATCGTTGCGCGCGCTCAGTGCCGCCGACCTTCCAGAACGCATCGGCACGAACCGCGTCCTCGGCGTGCTCGGCCAAGGCGGCATGGGCACCGTCTACCGCGTCGAACGGACAGCTCCGGTGCGCATGCACGCGGCGCTCAAACTCGTCAAGCTCGGCATGGACAGCAGGGCCGTGCTGGCACGCTTCGAGCAAGAGCGGCAGGCGCTGGCTCGCATGCAACACGACGGCATCGCGAAGGTGTACGACTGCGGCACGAACGAACGCGGCCAGCCTTACTTCGTCATGGAATTGGTCGAAGGCCGCCCGCTGTCCCAGTTCTGCGAGACGCACGGGCTCGACGTCGCACAGCGACTGCGCCTGATGCAGCAAGTCTGCGCCGCAGTGCAGCACGCGCACCACAAGGGCGTCGTCCATCGCGATCTCAAGCCCAGCAATGTTCTCGTCAGCGGCGATGCGATTACACCGCGGATCAAGGTGATCGACTTCGGCCTGGCGAAGGCCTTCGGCGAAAGGCTCGTCGAGGCCACCATGTTCACCGAGGCGGGCCAACTGATCGGCACACCAGAATACATGGCGCCGGAGCAAGCCGACCCTCAGGGCAAGGACGTCGACACGCGCGCCGACATCTACTCTCTCGGCGTGATGCTCTACGAACTCCTCGTTGGGGAGTTGCCGTTTCCCTCCGCTGAACTTCGCCGCGGCAGCCTGTCGGCCATGATCCAAGCGCTCCGGGAAAGGGAGCCGCCGCGCCCCAGCGCGAAGCTGCGCAGCACCAGGAGATCGACGCGGGATCGCGCGACACTCCTGCGAGAACTTCAATCCGACCTGGACTGGGTCGTCATGAAGGCGATGGAGAAGGACCCTGGGCGCCGCTACGAGACCGCCGACGCGCTGTCCGAAGACATTCGCCGCTTCTTGGCGCACGAGCCAGTGATCGCCGGCCCGCCGAGCGCTTCGTATCGGCTGAAGAAACTGCTGCGTCGATACCGAATGCAGTTTGCGGCGGCCGGAGCAGTGCTCGTCACCGCGATCGTCGGCGCCGTCGTTGCAGTCGATTATGCGATCGAGGCGTGGGATCAGCAGACGATTGCGCAAACACATGCGAAGGAGAAGCAAGACCTCGCGTCGAGCGAGTCACGGGCCAAGATCGATGCACTGCAACAAAAGGCGCGCGCCGACGAGAAAGTGCGCGACTTCGACCTGCTTGCCGCGGTTCTTCGCCATGAGCAGTTGCTCGTGCGCAAGTCCGAACTCTACCCAGCCATACCGGCGCGCCTTGCTCTGATACGACGCTGGATCGAGATCGAGTCCGGTTCGTTGCTGGCGATGCGACCTTCGATCCGCACCACTGTGGACAAACTCACTGTGGCGAGCGAACAAGGCAGCGTTGGCAATGACGCAGATTCCACGAAGTTCCTGCTCGACACGCTGCTCACGCTGCTGCCGAAGCTCGATCGCCTCGAGACGGAAGAGCTTCCGCAGGTCGAACGGTTGCAGCGATGGGCCGAGTACTTGCGTGATTCTGCGAGCCTCGACCATCCGGCTGCCCCGGCCACCTGGAACCAGTGCCGAATCGCGCTTGCGGCCGCTGATGACGTGACCGCCAGCGCTCGCTACCGCGGTGTCACGATCGACCTGGCGAACGAGGCGTTCGCGGGGCTCGTGCCGCTCGGAGCCAATCCGGCGACGAAGCTGCTCGAGTTCTACGATCTGCGCAGTGCTTGGGACGGCGTGGCCGACCCACGCGACATCAAAATTCCGCGCATCGGCGCAGACGGCTCATTCCGCGCGAATCCGGAAACGGGAATCGTCTTCGTGCTGCTGCCTGGTGGCGAACACGACCTCGGTGCCCAGAACAAGGACCCGAAAGCGCCTCGCTACGAAAACACGAAGGTATCCCTCAACCCGCCCTACCGGGTGCGGCTCGACCCGTTCCTGATTGCACGCCACGAAATGACGCGCGCCCAGTGGCGTCGACTTTGGACGTGGGACGACACGGAGTCCGAACCGACTTTCTACAGGGGAAACGGAAGAGCAGCAGGCAAGGGCCTCTATCCGCACAACCCGGTCGACCACATCAGCTGGCTAATGGCAGATAGTCTGGTCCGCCGGAACGGGATGTCGCTACCGACGATTGCGCAGTGGGAATACATGTGCCGGGGTGGGACGAACACACCATGGTGGTGTGGGTCCAGGCCAGAGGACCTCGAGGGCAATGCCAACCTCTGCGACAAGACGAGCTATCGCTACTTCCAAGACTGGACCGTGCCGGTGCCATTCGATGACACCTACGTCTTCCATGCGGAAGTCGGGACCTTCGCGCCCAATCCCTTCGGACTCTACGATGTCCACGGCAACGTCGCGGAGTGGTGCCTCGAGACCTGGGAAGAGCAACCGCAAATCCGCGACGGCGATGGCATGCGGTGGGGAGGTCCGGACAAGGGCTTTGCCGACATTTGCGGGGGCAGCTTCCATACCGACGCCGACTACTCCAATGCGGCCTTCAGTTTCCATCGGAAGAAAGAAACGAGGTCGGGGGCTACCGGCCTGCGTCCGGTTCGACTGCTGCATCCGAGGTAGCAAGCCGAGCTCGGCGCCCGACCAACCCGCTGAAGAACGGCTGCGTCGCCAAGAGCCTGGCAGCAGGGGCGAGATCGGGGAGAGCGAAAGGAGTCGCATCCGGGGCTTCGACGCTTTCGCAAGACGCGGAGCTCGGCCCGGATTCCGGGCTCGCAGGCAGCATGCGTTTTTGAACCGGCTGCCAGCCCCAGAGACCCTTGCCCAAGAAATTTGTCACGGTTGCCCGCTTCCGCACCTTATCCGCTCGAGGACGAAGCAGAGTCGAGTCCGTGGCTCAACCTCACGTGCTTCGAAGCGCTCGATCCTGCACTGAATCACCCCGACGGGGACAGGTGCCGGCCAGCGTAGCCGCCGCACCGGAAACCGATCCGGGCGGCGGCTCCGACGCCCAGATCCCGGGCAGTCTGGCGAGCGCCTGGACGAGCTGCACTTCGCGACGTTGGCCCCGCAAGGGCCCAATGCTAGCTTGCGCGGATGGCACGTCGGATCGACAGCTACCTCCAGACCCTCATCCCAGAAGACAAGTTCGCATTCTACGAGTCCGTCCGGGACTTCTCCGACCTGGAGATCGCCCCCCACGTGCTGGAATGGGAGCGCAAGCATCTGCTCGTTCCTGACTCCTGCATCGAGGCCATGGGCCAGCTTGGCCTGTTCGGCCTGCCGATCCAGGAGCAGTATGGCGGCCAAGGTGGCGACCACACGGATCTGGTGTTGATGGGGCTCGCGCTCTCCTACCACAGCCAGTCGGTCGCCATCACCCCAGGCGCCGCCGTGTCGCTCGGCGCTAAGCCGCTGCAGCTGTGCGGCACTGAGGCGCAGAAGCGTGCGCACTTGCCTGACCTTGCGGCGGGAAAGCGCATGTTCGTGTTTGGACTCTCAGAGCCTGGCCGTGGCAGCGATGCCGCCAACCCAGAGGTCACCGCCGTCAAGAAGGGCGACCATTGGATCATCAACGGTGAGAAGTGCTGGTCGACCAACGCCCATTGGGCGAGCCACGTCGTCGTCCATGCTCTGACCGACGCGAAGGGCAAGAACGGCCGCCGCTCCACTTGCTTCATCGTGCCGATGGACAGGAAGGGCGTTCACTACCAAGAGATGAAGGGCAAGAAGGTCTGGGAGCAGTCCTCGACCGGCTCGATCATGTTCGAGAACGTCGAGGTGCCGCACGACGCGATCCTTGGCGCCGAGAACGACGGCTTCAAGGTGATGGTCACGACGCTGAACGGCGGCCGCCTGTTCATCGCCGGCCTCGCGCTCGGTTCGCTCGCGTTTGCACTCGACAAGTGCCGCATCTACGCCGAGGAGCGCGTCCAGTTCGACAACCAGCCGATCGGTCGCTTCCAGCGCGTGCAGGACGTGATCGTCGACATGGACATCGCCCTCGAACGCAACCTGACGTGGCTGATGCACTGCTGCCGGATGTTCGAAGCAGGCACGCTAAGCCGCGAGCAGGCCGCCAAGGTCAAGGTCGACAGCAGCCGAGTCGCGAGCGACATGCTCACGCTGGCAATGGAGATCTGCGGCGGAGTCTCGTGCTTCGACGAGTTCGGATTGATCCGCCACTACAACGACCTGTTTGTGACGCGCGTCGGCGAAGGCAGCAACTTCGCGCTGAAGGACCTGATCGTGCGCCCGCTGCGCCAAGCCTGAACAAGAACAACGAGGAGCACTCCCATGGGCCGTCAGTGGCTGCACAGCAAGAAAGAAGTCACCGCCAATCGCCGCGCCAAGATCACGACGAAGCTCGTCCGTGAAATCACTGTCGCGGCCAAGATGGGCGTTCCCGACCCCGACATGAATCCGCGCCTCGCGCTGGCGATCGAGGGCGCGCGCAAGCAATCGGTGTCCAACGACACGATCTCGCGAGCGATCAAGAAGGCCTCGGGCCAAGGCGCTGATGCCGTCAACTACGAGCTCGTCACCTACGAAGGCATGGCGCCGCACAACGTGCCAGTCATCGTCGAGTGCATGACCGACAACAGAAACCGCACTGCGCCGGAGATCCGCTCGCTGTGGAAGGATGGGCAGTTTGGCAGCAAGGTGACATTCTTGTTCGAGCACCGCGGCATCATCGAAGCCACGATCGAGAAAGAAGGCGTCGACCGCGAAGAAGCCGCGATCGAGGCCGGGGCTCAAGACGTCGAGGCGTTGGAAAACACGCCCGAAGAACAGACCGGCGCTCGCTTCTTCACCGACCGGACGGACCTCTACCAGGTCTCGGACGCGCTGAAGAAACTCGGCTGGTCGGTCACGACAGCAGAACTCGGCTACGTCGCCAAGGACAAGGTTCAACTCGACGGCAAGGCGCGCGATTCGGTCGAGGGATTCCTCGATCGCCTGGACGACAACGACGACGTGCACCGCGTCTACGCGGCGATCTGAGTTGCCGATGCTCGCCGCTGGCAGCAGTGACCTGATGCTGCGAGTTCTGCCGCAGCTCATCCTGCTGCTGCTGGTCGCGCGGCTCGGCGGCGCGGCGATGCAGCGGCTCGGCCAGCCGCGCGTCGTCGGCGAGATCGCCGCCGGCCTGCTGCTCGGCCCTTCGGCGTTCGGCGCGCTGTGGCCAGAAGGCTTCGCAGCGGTGTTCAGCGACGTCGGACCGTCCAGCCCACTCGCGCTGCTGGGCCAGCTCGGGCTCGTGTTCCTCACGCTGCTGATGGGCATGGAGTTCGAGTTCGCGCACCTGCGCACGACGGCGAAGACCGCCGTCGCAGTCGCGCTCGGCGGCATCGCGCTGCCGTTCACGATCGGCACGCCGCTCGCGTGGCTGCTGCACGAAGAACTCCAGCTAGACGTGCCCCTGCCCGGCATGTCGTTGTTTCTCTCGACGGCGCTGTCGATCACATCGATCCCCGTGCTCGGCAGCATTCTGCTGGAGAACGGACTCACGCGGACTCGCGTCGGAGTGGTCGCGATCACCGCAGCAGGACTCGACGATGCGCTCGGCTGGGTCCTGCTCGCGACCGTCTCGGCGATCGTCGCCGGCGGCGGAGCGCTGGATCATTGCGCGGCAATGCTCGGGGCGACTGCGGCCTTCGTTGCCTTCACGTTGTTCGTCGTGCGCCCGCTGCTCGTGCGGCTCGTCGCCCGTCCTGTCGCGCAAGGCGAGCCGCTCTCCCTCAGCGGCCTCTCGCTCGTGCTCGGCGCTACACTCGCATGCGCTTACGGCACCGAGCGCATCGGCGTCTTCGCACTGTTCGGATCCTTCGTGCTCGGCGCGTCGTTGTGGAACGAATCCGCGTTGCGCGATGCGCTCAAGCAGAAGCTCGCCCCGGTTGTCGACGCGCTGTTCCTGCCCGTGTTCTTTGCACTGACCGGGCTGCGCACGAACGTCGGCCAGCTCGACACAAGAACCGAATGGCTGCTCTGCGCCGTCGTGTTCGTCGCTGCCTGCGTCGGCAAGGTCGTTGGCTGCGCCGGCGCCGCAAGACTGTTCGGCGTGCCGCTGCGCGAGAGCCTTTGTGTCGGCGTGCTGATGAACACCCGCGCGCTGATGGGGCTCGTGGCAATCGAAGTCGGCCGCTCGATCGGGGTGATCGACGGCGCCGTCTACACGATGCTCGTGCTGATGGCGATCGGGACGACGCTCCTGACGACGCCACTCTTGCGAACACTGGCCCCCAGAGCGCCTGCCGCTGCGACTACGACATCGCCGCGCTTGTAGACGCCGACGCGGCGGCAATGATGCCGTCCTCGCAAGGAGATCCCGATGAGCACATGTCCGCGCCGATTCGTGTCCGCTTCGTTCCTGGTCCTCGTCGCGTGCAATAGCGGCGGCGGCAGCCCTGGCCCTTCCACGTTGTCCGGTGAACTGACCTTGCCCGTCACCGCGCGCGTCGCGAATCCGGATCCCTTGCAGACGGCTGCGTTGCCCATGGTCGCCGGGGAAGTCGTCGTGTGGCTCGACGACATGAACACGCTGCCGGATCTGACCGCGCTCGGCCTCGACCTGCTGCGCCACGGCGGTGGGTCGATCGCGGTCTACGGGGCACGCGCTGCACATAGCAAGCGATTGGCCCGCGACGCTGCTTCGCTTGCCGACAGTGCCGAGTTCGCAACAGCCCTGGCCGCGCAGGCGGCGGCGGACGCTCCTGGGATCACGGACGCAAACCCCAACTATCTGTTCTCGCACACGGGATCGGCTCCGACCGGCGCCTGCAACACTTCCCTCCCGCTCCAAGCGAGCGACACCCACTTCGGACTGATGTGGCATCTTGGCCAAGCCAACGTCCCGCAGGCCTGGGATGTGACGACTGGCAGCAGCAGCACGATCGTCGCCGTCATCGACACCGGGATCCGCGAAGACCACCCTGACTTCGATGCGGCCCGGTTCGCGCCCGGCTTCGACATGATCAGCAGCGTCGCAAGCGCAGGCGACGGCACTGGCCGCGATGCCAACCCGCACGACGTCGGCGACGGCACCGTCTTGCAGCCGAGTTCGTTCCACGGCACTCATGTCGCCGGCACGATCGGCGCTCGCACCAACAACGCCGTCGGCGTCGCTGGAATCGATTGGAACTGCAAGCTGATGATCCTGCGCGCGCTTGGCATCGGCGGCAGCGGATCGCTCGAAGACATCGCCGACGCGATCCTCTTCGCCGCCCGGCTTACGAACGGCTCTGGACAACTCCCGGCCCAGCGCGCCGACATCATCAACATGAGCCTCGGTGGCCCCGGCTCCAGCACCGTGCTGACGAACGCCTGCAATGCGGCGCACGGCGCGGGCTGCCTGCTCATTGCCGCCGCCGGCAACGACAATACCGCCACGGCCGGCACGCCCGCCTCGATCCCGGTCGTCGTGTCGGTCGGATCAGTCGACCTCCTGCGCGAGAGAGCCCCGTATTCGAACTTCAGCTCGACGATCGACATCTGGGCGCCGGGCGGCAACGCGGCCGTGGACCGCAACGGAGACACGTATGCAGACGGCGTGCTGTCGACGATGGCGACCGATCAGGGCGCGTTCGTGTATGCGTTCTTGCAAGGCACATCGATGGCCTCTCCGCATGTCGCAGGCATCGCCGCGCTCGTCAAAGCGGCAAATCCCGCATTCACCAACGAGCAGATCCGAAACGCGTTGCTGACCACGACGCAGTCCGGAGTGACGCTGCCAAACAGCGGCCGCATCGTCGACGCGCAAGCCGCAGTGCTGCTTGCAAGCGGTGGCGCTGGCTCGCTGCCGCAGCTTGTGGCATCGCAGATGGCGGTCGACTTTGGCACCACGCTCACGACTGCGACGGTCGATCTCGAGAACCGCGGCGGTGGTCAGCTCCTGCTCAACAGCGCTTCATCCACTGCGCCATGGCTCGCAGTGACTTCGTCGCCGAACAACCCGCCGGCGAGCATCAACGTCAACCGCGTGACACTTACCGTCGATCGCCTCCAACTGCAGGCTGGATCGAACCGCGCTGTCGTGACCTTGACCTATCTGGAGCAGACCACGAGCAACCCGTTCTCGGTCGCCTTGGAGGCAACCGCGCAGACTGCCGCACCGCAGACACCGACCGACGTCGTTTACGTGCTCGTCGTGGACCCAACGACCTACGACACGATTGCGCAAACCGACGCGACGGTGGCGACCGGTCATGCTTGGACCATGCCAGGTGTTCCCGCAGGGACGTATCTGATCGGCGCGGGCACCGACCGCAACGACGATGGCTTCATCAACGACGACGGCGAGTTGTTCGGCATGTGGCCGCTGCTCGACTCGCCGCTCGAACTGTCGATTCCCGCGGGCACGAACGTCACCGGCCTCGACTTCCCGCTGCAAGAACTCGGCACGTCCCCGCTCGGAAGCCAAGGCAGCAGTCGCAGGATGATGCGGCGACTGGCGCTCCCGACAAGCGCTCGCCTGACGACATCGCCGATGTCCGTTCCGGCATTCACCATCGCTCCGTCCCTGACGCACGAGATCATCGGAGGTCCCAAGTGACGATTCGCATCAGCGGCTGTCGCGCTGCGATCACGCTCTTGACGCTGCTCTCGTGCAGCTCACCCGATGGCGATGCCACGCAGGCGCCGCTGCCAACGCCTGACGCACCCGCCGAGGACTGGCCAGGACCGCCAGTCCACGCCGCCTTCCTTGCCGACGGCTCGCTGCGGATCGTGTTCACCGCGCCGACCGGTGGCCACGCATTCGCGGTTCAATCCGTTGGCACGGACGGTGGTCAGGCGATCGTCACCTGCGCGCACACGCCGCCTGCAGTCGACGCGGTCGTCACGCAAGTCGTGACCGAACACGCCGTGCTGGTCGACGGCGCGAAGATCCCCGCAGGAATGAGCCAAGTGACCATCGTCTGCTCGACGCGTAACAGCGACGGCGAGACCGTCACGCGCGAAGTCTGGAAGCGGGCGAACTGAACGAAGCCGCCAGCCCGGTTAGCTAGAGCTCGACTGGACCGGTGCCCACTCGCAGGAGGTCAAAGCCGGCGTTGACGCCGAACTCGCGCGCAAACACCTTGCCCACCTGCTCGGCGACTCGCATGCCGAGGCCAGGCTCGACCAGCGCGATCGCGCAACCGCCAAAGCCTGCCCCTGTGAGTCGTGCGCCGAACACGCCCTTCTGCGCGCGGGCCGCGTCCGTGATCACGTCGAGTTCGCGACAGCTGACTTCGTAGTCGACTGCCGTCGAACGGTGGCTCGCGTCGAGTTGACGGCCAAGCTCGGCGTAGTCGCCGGCGCGCAACGCGACAACGCCCTTTTGGATGCGACCCATCTCGGTGATGACGTGCCTGGCGCGACGGAAGAGCACTTCGTCCATCGCCGAACTCGCGGCTTCGAGGTCCGCGAGGTCATAGTCCGCTAGGTGCGGCAGGTCGCGAACGTGGTTTCGCAAGGTCTCGTGCGCCGTTGCGCACTGCGCGACGCGGTCGTTGAAGTGCGTCTTCGACAGGCTTCGCGGCTTCTTGGTGTCCATCACGAGGACCTCACAGCGCGAGCCATCGAACGGCACGTGCTCATAGCGCGGGCCGGCGCAGTGCAACCAGAGCACGTGGCCGGGTTTGCCAAGCGCCGACGCGAACTGGTCCATGATGCCGCAACGCAGCCCGACGTAGCCGTTCTCGACGCGGTGCGCGAGCAACGCCAATTGCTGGCGGTCGTAGCCGGTCTTGTAGAAAGCGTCGAAGGCGAGCGCCGTCACGACCTCGATCGCGGCGGACGAAGACAGCCCGGACGCCATCGGCAGGTCGCCGCCGTAGACCAGGTCGAAGCCGCGCGCGCGTCCGGTGCGCGAGCGGAACCCATGCCAGACACCGAGCGGGTAGTTGGCCCAGCCATAGGACGGCTCGCCACGCGGCGGCACCTTGCCTGCGGTCAGGTCGTGAGCGCTCTTCTGGTCGAGACTGACGAGGCGAATGCGGTCGTCGTCGCGCATCGTCGCCGCCACGTAGACACCACGGTCCACCGCCATCGGCAACACATCGCCGCCGTTGTAGTCGAGGTGAGCGCCGACGAGATTGATGCGCCCAGGCGCGAAGAACATCCGGGCCGGGGCCGCCCCGAACTCACGGAGGAATCGCGCTCGGATTGCGTCGAGCAGTTGCTGTCGTTCCGTTCCGGTCATTCGTTACGCAAGAAGCCGCCGATCCTATAGCTTGCCCGACTCGCGCACCAAGCATCGAGCCCCATGTCCGAACGCATCCGCATCGCCTTCCGATTCGTTGTCGCGACCTTGGCCTTCTTCTCCCCGATCGGGGCGCAGGAGGACCAGCCAGCAGCAAAGCGAGCAGAGGAGGTTGCCGAGCCGACTGTCCAGCAGCAGGCGCCCGCGCCTCGATTCGTGCAGATCCTCTACCCGCAGGACAAGGAGACGGTCGTCGCGCTCGTCGACGGCTCGCCGATCTGGCTCGAGCACGTGGTGGCGCACCTCGACGAGCGTCATTACCCAGGCTTTGCGCGCCTGATGGCGGGCGAAGAAGGCAGTGGTTCGCCTGACGGCCGCCGCATCCTGCAGTCGGATCTCATCGCGCCGTGGGTCCGTCACTACGCGGACGTCAAGGCGCTCGAAGCCGAGGCCCGCGCACGCGGCCCGATCAACCAAGAACTGCTCGATGCCGCGCTGTCCGCTGCGCTCAAGAAGTCATTCGAGGACTACCTGCAGGCTTACACCGAGGACCTCACGCAGCGAAACCTGCCGACCGAACTGAGCCAGAAGCGGGTCGACAGTCTGCTCACCGACTTCCAGATGCGTTTTGGCCTCTCGTGCGAACTGCAAGGCTGGATCGACTACCTGCAGCCCATCGAGAACTGGAGCAACGCGCGCCTCAACGACTTCTTCCAGAGCAAGCCGCGCTACTTCGGTGGCGGCGTCACGATTCAGCACATCCTCGTTCAGAACCGCGACCCAGGCACCGGCATCCTGCTGCTGGAGAAGGAGCGCATCGCCGCGGCGACGCGACTGTCAGAGATCCAAAAGCGCATCGCGCCCGACGGCTCGAACTTCGAGGAGATCGCGCGGCAGTTCAGCGAGGACACGCGCACCGCAAAGGTCGGCGGGCTGCTGGAAAACGTCGAGCGCTTTGACCAGCGATTGCCAACCGTGCTTTGCCGAGTTGCGTGGTCGCTGACGGATGGCGAGATCAGCGGCGTCGTCGAGTCGCAGTACGGCTGGCACATCGTCCGTCGTATCGAACACGTGCAGCGCATGTTCATGCTGTTCACCGACGCGACGGTGCCGCTGGTCCAACGGATGCTGCAACGCGAGCTGCAAGAAGACCTGCTGTTTGCCGCGCGCAAGAAACGCGCAGTCGAGCTCAAGCTCTGAACAGCACACCCAGCGTGCTCAGAGCCAGTAACGCCAGACCAGCAACCACAGTGGGTTGAGCACTGTGACGAGGACTGCACGCCACCGGTAGCCGACTTTCCGCGTCTTGTGGCGGAACACACGCGCGCCGATCTCTGCCCCGACGCAGCCACAGAGCCACGTCACGAACAGCAGCGTCGACTCACGCACACGACGGCCGCCGCGACCCGAGCGCCACTTGTCCCAGCCGAACAGCAGGAACGCGAACGCATTCATGGCGACGACTGGCCAGAACACCCACCAAGGCATGCAGCGCATTCTCGCCGCGAATGGCGCTGCTTCCAGCGGCACGTGCCCTCGCTACGCTGCAGAACCCATGACTGCGCCGATCACCGCCGTCGACATCGAACGCGCTGCCGCAGCGATCTGTGGCCACGTCGTCCGCACGCCGCTCGTGCCGGCGCCGCGACTGTCTGCGCAATACGGCTGTGAGGTGCGCCTCAAACTCGAGAACCTGCACAACACCGGTTCCTTCAAGGACCGCGGCGCTTGCTACAAGCTCCAACAACTCAAGCAGGAGGGAGTGCAAGGCGTGGTTGCTGCCTCCGCTGGCAATCATGCTCAGGGTGTCGCATGGCACGCGACCAGGCAGGATCTGCCAGCGACGATCGTGATGCCGCTGACGACTCCGTTCTCCAAGGTCGAGCGCACCGAGGCCTATGGCGCACGGGTCGTGCTCCACGGCGAATCGGTGGCGGAGGCGCAGGATCGCGCGCACGAGATCGCCGAGATGGAGGGCTTTGCATTCGTGCCGCCCTACGACGATCCACAGGTCATCGCAGGCCAAGGCACCTGCGGTCGTGAAGTCCTCGAGGACTGGCCAGATGTCGAGTGCGTCGTCGCGCCGATCGGCGGCGGCGGGCTGCTCGCCGGAATCGCAATCTGGTTCGAAGCGCATCGCCCACAAGCGCGCATGTTCGGCGTGCAGACAATGGGGTGCCCGTCGATGCGCGCGGCAGTGCGCGGCGAAGAGCCGGGGACCTTGCACACGCTGACCCTCGCCGATGGCATCGCGGTGAAGCGACCCGGCAAGATCACGACTCCGATTCTCGCAAGACGATGCGAGGACATCCTGCTCGTCGGCGAAGCCGAGATCGAGCACGCGGTGCAGACGCTGGCGTCGCAGAACAAGGTCGTCGCCGAGGGCGGCGGCGCAGTGCCGCTGGCGGCGCTCGCTCAAGACCCGACTCGGTTCCAGGGCAAGAAGGTCTGTCTCGTCATCAGCGGCGGCAACATCGACCGCCGCATGCTGTCGACCGTGCTGCTGCGCGGCCTTGCGCGCGACGGCAAGGTCGCTCGGCTTCGCATCGAGATCCAAGATCTCCCGGGCGTGCTGTCGCGAGTGACGCGCCTCATCGGCGACACCGGCGCCGACATCATCGACATCGACCACCAGCGCACCTTCTCTCACTTGCCGCCGCGTTGCGCGGAACTGCAGGTCGTGCTCGAGACTCGCGGACAGACGCACGTCGAGCGGATCCTGCAGGTCTTGCAACGCGAGGGCTTTCCCGCACGCGCTACTTGATCACCGGAGCTGACGGCCTGTTCCCCAGGCAGATCAATCGCTCCGTGAGTTCGTCCAGATCGCTCCCCGCAAGGCCGGCCGACGAGTCGAGAGTCAAGACAGCTCGGGCCAGCGACCGCGCAAACGATGGGCGCGAGGCGATCGCGCGAGCAAGTGCCGGTTCGCGCCCGATCCGCGCTTCGAGATCCACAAGGCGCAACCGCTCCGGACGGATCACCACTGGCCAACCGGCATGAGATGCTCCGCCAGCCTTGTCCTCCACCGTCGGGCCTTCCGTGTCCATCCGTTCCACCTTGCCGTAGTCCATCGAAGTCTCAGGGTGCCGCCTGTGGCCCACCGGACGCCACATTGCGTCACGAACTTCGAGATGCCGCCGACAGCTCGCGTGGATTCCTTCCTCGATGCTTCACGCCAAGTCGACGGCGCGCAACCAGCCGCGTCTGCCGTTGCATTTCACGTCACTTCGCAGCGTTCTCGCGCGCGGCCAACTCCAGAGCGACGTCGATGTCCCACTCGACCTTCTCGCCGTCGCGGATGGCACGCGTGATGCGAACCTCCGGCTTGCCGGGTTCGCGAATCACAATCGTGTAGCTGTCCGGCGGAACGGATCCGAACTCATACCAGCCGCTGGTCTCGACTGAGTCCTTGCTCGCCATCAGGCGCTTCATCACCGAGAACGTGGACACGCGCGACACGACCGCCTTGCCAGTGCCGTCGAGCAACGACACGTAGGCCAGCGGGATCTGCGACTTCTCGACGTTGGTCGCACGAGCGCGGATGGTGGCGCCGCGAACGATGCGCAGTTGCACGTCGACAGTCGCCGCTTCGGCCACATCCACGTCCTGCAGCTTGCCCGCCTGCAACGCTTCGGTGTCGACGCGCAGGTCGTAGACACCAGGTGTCACGCCCTCGATCGAGAACCGGCCGTCGTCACCCGTGACGATGGGCGCCTCCTGCATGCCGAGCAAGCTCGCGAACATGCCGCCTTCCTTCTTCTGCGGCTTCGACGTCTCGGCGTAGTGGATCTCGGCTGCACGAACCGGAGCGCCCGAGCCATCGACGACGATGCCCGTGATGCGGCCAGCGAGCGGAACCGTGACTAGGAGTCCTTCGACGTTGGTCGCGCCATCGACGACCACACCGACTACCTCCGTGGACCCGTAGCGCTTCTCACCATCACCGCCTCGACGGCCGCCGCGGCGCGCGCCAGCGCGCAGGCGATAGGTGCCTGCGGACACGCTGCGCATCTGGAACTCGCCCTTGTCGTCGGTGCGAGCTTGGCTGAGTCCGCCTTGCGCGATCATCCCGATCAATCCTTCTTGCAGCCCGGTGCCGCCTTCATCAGCGCCGAGCGACACCTGCATGCCGACGACCGCGTTGCCGGCCGAGTCGATGACGCGGCCGCTGACCCCGCTGGTCGGCAGATCGAGATCGAGGCGCAGCTCGGTCTGGCCCTCGGGGACCTCCACGGTCAGCGATGTCTGCACCGGCCGACCCTGGAAGCGCGAGATCTGCGCGACGTGAGAACCAGGCTTGATGCCAACCAGCTCGTAGCGCCCGTCGCTGCCCGCAGCGTTCGCGCGAACGCCCATGCCGAGGATTCCGTCGCGATCCTGACCGAGCATCGTGACGAGCGCGCGCGGAACCGGCGCTCCGCCTTCGCGAACGATGCCGAAGACGCGCACTCCGTCCTCGGTCTCGTCGGCGATATCGAGTTGGACAGTCTTGCCCTGCTTCACGGTCGCCGTCTTGAGCCGCATGTTGCTCATCAGCTCGAGCGGAATGTTGTCGGCGCGCTCGTCCATACGCGACTTGAAGACCACGTATTGGCCCGGCGCGAGACCGTCGATGACGTAGTGGCCGCGCTTGTCGGTGGTCGCGCTGCGCAACGTGCCGCTTTGCATCGAGAACGCGGCGATCACCGCGTCGACGAGCGGGCGTTGCAGCGCGCCGGTCACGTTGCCTTCGATCGTTCCGCCGGCTTCGACTTTGATCTCGATCGGCGGGACCGGCTGATCCGCGACGATGTGCACATCCTTGGCCGACGACTTGGCGATGTCCGGATGCCGCGCCGTGAAACGGTAGTCGCCAGCGGACAGCGCGCCGATCTTGAATCGCCCTTGGCTGTCGGTCATCGAGCTCTTGCGGCCATCCGCGGCGGAAAGGCCGAGGAAGTCCATGTCTTCCGGGTCGATGTCGAACTGAAAGAACCGTCGGTCCTTTCTCTCCTTCTGGCGGTAGGCAGTGACCTGCGCATCCGCGATCGGCTTGCCGGTCCCCGCATCGACCACCGTGCCAGAAGCGGCGATGCCGAACGACATCGTGAATGCAAGCTCGTCGGATACCTGGCCCGCCGTGAGCGTGACTTCGCAGTTGTCGGGATCGAGGTAGCCCTCTGCGCGCACTCGCACCCGGATTTCCCCGGGCGGCACGCCGTGCAGTTCGAACCGACCGTCGTCGTCCGCAACCTCGCGCCACGCGCCATCCATGCTCATGCCGCGGTCCGTGATCGTCTGACCTTCTGGCAACTGGATCGTCACGTCGCGAGGCTGGCCGTCACGCTGCCATGAAGGTCCGCTCATGCCGTCCGCGCGGCGACCGCGATTGACGCTGGCTTCTGCTGGCTTGCCGCCTTCGTTTGCGACCGCGTCCTTTGTTGGCTTGGGCTCGCTCGATCGCGTGTCGACACGGAATCGCGCAACCGGTTTGTTGTCGCTATCGACGACACGACCGCGCACCACGCAGCCGCGCTGGATCTCGACCTCGATCGCCGGCTCGTCGAGCTTCACGCCCATTCGAGTTGCGGTCGTGTAGCCGGGCTTGCTGGCCTGCACCACCAGCCGCTCGCCAGTCATCCCCTTGCAGGTGAACTTGCCTTCCGAGTCGGTCGCGACTTCGACGCGGCGGATCTTGAGCATCATCTTGAGGAACTGCGGGTCGTCGGGCCGCTCCCACGGACGGATTTCGACCTTGGCGTTCGCAACTGGCTGCTTCTGGTCATCGACCACTCTGCCGTTCACCGTGCGACCATCGCCGAGCCGCAGTTCGAGATCGGGATAAACGCCGCCGTCGACGACAGCGAGATCCTCGATCTGCGACGGAGCGAGACCGTCTGCCGCAGCAACAAATGCGACGCGACCCGCCGCGACAGGACGAAGCGAGAAGCGACCCTCTTCGTCGGTCGTGATCGGCTCGCTGCGGCCGTCCGCCGAGAACAACACGCGGCTGATGTCGAGGTAGACCATCGCGACGCTGGCCCCCGCCAGTGGCTTGCCGTCCGGCGACAGCACGATGCCAGCGACCATCGCGCCTTCGTGACCGCGAACCGTGACGCTCGTGACCTGACCAGTCGCGACGTCGACTCCGTGCACTTCTTCGAGCGCCATCGTCGCATGCGACGCTGACACGACATAGCTGCTGCCCGGAGGCACGCCGGGCATGTCGAATGCGCCGTGCGCATCGGTGACCGTCTCGAGCCAGCGGTATCTGCGCTCGGTCAACTGGCCGAGGAATGCATTGAGGCCAGGCCGCAGACTCACCGCCGCGCCAACCATCGGCGCGCCATCGGCGCCGAGCACGACACCCCGCACGCGGCCACCGGGATAGGCCCGCAGCTCGATGCCTTCGACCATCTGGCCATCGGCAAGGCGCGCCGTCGTCGGCGTGCGCACATAGTGACCGTCGCTGCGACCATCGAGGAATACGATGCCCGTCGCGAGCCCCGTCAGTTCGAACGAGCCGTCGGGACCGCTCGTCGTGCGCGCGAGGATCTGCGCCGGCCGATGCGTCTCTGTGAACATCCCGTCCTGCAGCAAGCCACGGAATCGATTCAGCAGCGGTTCGAACGACGGTTGGTGTTTGAGCGCCAGCACCTCGACACCTGGGAGCGGCTGCAAAGTTTTCGCGTCGAGCACGACGCCGCGCACTCCGGTTGGCTTGGTCGAGGACTGCAACAGCAGACGGGATGCGTCCGCCGGATCCCTTGCGTCGACAGTCGCGGCGGCGAGGCCACCCTGCGCCGCGTCGCTCGCAGCCCCGTCCGCAACGCCTGCCGCGCTGGGAATGCCCGCAGTTTCGTGATCCCCGCCAAACTGCAGCAAGACGAGCAGGCTCAGCAGTGCGGCGAAAGCGCCGAGGGTCAGGACGGTCTTGTTGCGCATGGGACGATCAGCAGCGACGGAAACTCGGCGAGGCGCGCCCGTGGCCGGACCAGCGAGGATCCTGTCACAGCCAGACAACGCGGCGCAGATGGTATCCCTTCCACGGGCAAGCCGCGCATTGCGACCAAGCAGCAGTCGAATGCGGATTGGCGGAGAAAGCTGAGCTGCGAGCCCGGAGGAGATCGAAGGCACGCGCGTCCCCGATCGCGTCGCAATCGAGCACAGAGATCCCAGCACTCCGGCCGACCGCGTTTGCGAATACCGACCCTCTACCGTCAGTGCGCAAGCGGCAGTTCGAGCAAGAACTCGCTGCCGTCAGACCCCGATCGGTCGAGCCGGATCCGGCCGCCGTGCGCTTCGACAATGCGTCGGCAGATCGCCAAACCCAGCCCCGTGCCTGAGGATTTCGTCGTGAAGTATGGCTCGAACAGGCGCTCGCGAACGGCTGCATCGAGGCCCGGTCCGTCGTCGGCAACGCGCACCTGCGCGAAGTTGCCGTCGACCGATGACGAAATCCGAACGGTCGCGCCGCCCGGCTTCGCCTGCGCTGCGTTCTGTAGCAAGTTGACGAACACCCGACGCATCTCGTGGGCGTCGACCAAGACACAGGCGGCGCCCGCTCCTGGCTCGAGCAAGACCCGCAGCGCGCCAGCGGCAAACAGCCCCTCGGCGGCGTTGGCTACGCCACGCAAACAGTCGTCGATGCCGACGCGGTCGCGAGCACGCGACGGAGTCCCGGCGAACTGGCGGAAGTCGTCGGCGATGCGCGCGAGTTCGTCCGTTTGCGCTTCGACGGTGCGAGCAAGCCGGTCAGCAACTGCGTCGGCGCGTGGGTCGTTCTCCGATCTTGCGCGCAGCAACAGTTGCGCAGCCATGCGCATCGGCGTCAGCGGGTTCTTGATCT
>SXPK01000233.1 GCA_005776365.1 Planctomycetia bacterium | reverse complement strand
GCCGTCCTTGCCCTCGTTCGCCGAGCAGTGCATCGACATGACGCCCTTCTTCGGCAGCAGGTAGTTCGTGATCGTGAACACGCCCTTCTTCATCTCGCCCGCGTATTGCGTGCCGAGGATGACGAACTCGCCGCGCTCGAAGCTGAGGCTGACCGAGGTCGCGCTGGTCATCTCCGACGTGTGCGAGTTGGCGGGGAACAGGCCGCTGTTGAAGATCACGTAGTCCGGCTTGCCGAAGGTCTCCAACTGCGCCTTGGTCGGACGGATCAGCATGTTGTGCATGAACAGCGCGTGGTAGGCGTTCAGGCAGACGATGCGGACCTTGATCTGGTGCTTTGGGTCCCAGCCCGCGAACCCGTCCATCACGTAGAGCTGGTCGCGCGTGTTGAGGAAGTCGATCGCTCGCTGGCGGTTCACCAAGAAGTTCTTCTCGGTGAGCTTGATGTTGACGTTGCCCCACCAGACGTCCTTGTTGGACGGCTCCGTGTCGACCACGCGCTTGTCCTTCGGCGAGCGACCGGTCTTCTGGCCGCTGCGCGTCGCGAGCGCGCCAGACGCGACGATCTCGCCTTCGCTGCGGCGGAGCGCCTGCTCGTAGAGCACCGACGGCTCGGCGTTGCGGTAGACGGTCTTGACGGAGATCCCGTAGTGGGAGAGATCGAACGTGGGCATGGCTCGGCGGCCTTTTCTGAGAACTGGTGGGGCCGACCGGCATCGGGTCGGACCTGTTTGGGCGGAGAACGGTAGCGACCGGGCCCGCTGCATGGAACAGGGCAGGGCTGCTGGGCGAGCAACAGGACGGCTGCGGTCGGGCGTACGCGTCGGATGTCGAGGCTGCGCACCACCGATCCTTCTGGCCGGGGCTCCGTCGTGGAGTTGGAGTGCGGGTCCGGCTAGCCGTGCTCGGCACGCTTGTGCGGCCATTGCGCGACCAGCGCCGCACCGAGCATCAAGGCGCAGCCTGCCGCCTGTCTTTCGTCGAATCGTTCGCCGAGCCACCACACGCCCGTCAGTGCGCCGAACACGCTTTCGAGGCTGAGCAGGATGGCCGCGTGCGTTGGTTTGGCGACGTCTTGGGCGATTGCCTGCAGCGTGAATGCGACTCCGACTGCGAACACTGCGGACAGCACGATTGGTGCCGCGGCCGCCTGGATGCCCGCCAGCGACATGTCTTCGTAGGCCAGGGCAAACAACGTCGCGAGTCCGCCGCCGATGAAGAACTGCAGCACGGACAGCGCGACCGGATCGGTGCGCTTGCTGGCCCAGCCGACGACTTGCACGTGGACTGCCCAGGTCGCGGCGCACACCAGGATCCACAGGTCGCCGTCGTTGAGGCCTTGCACGAACTCGGCGAAGTCGTTCGCCGTGGTCGCGTGGTGGAAGGACAACAAGAAGAGCCCCGCGATGGCCAACAACACGGCGAGCCAGGCGGGCACGCCGATGCGCTGCCCGACCAGCGCACCGAAGAAGGGCACGAAGACCACGTAGAGGCCGGTGATGAAACCCGCGTTGGTCACCGTCGTGTGCTTGAGCCCGGTCTGCTGGAAGCCGCTCGCGCAAGCCATGCAGATCCCGGTCGCGAGGCCGCCGATCCACAGTGCGCGCCGGCGCGACGGATCGCGCAGGGATTGCCGCACGCGCGGCCTCAGCGCGAGCGGGAGCGTCAGCGCGCCGCCGAGCAAGCAACGGATGCCGACGTAGGTCAGCGGCGCTACGTGCTCGTTGGCCCACGTTTGCCACAAGAAGCTCACGCCCCAGATCGCTGCGCAGAGCAGCAGCATCAGGTTGGCGCCTCGCGGCGTGACGTGCAGACGCAGCAGGCTCGAGGCCGGCGTCATCGGCGAACCTCGATCATGTCTCCGGTCGCGAAGAAGCGACCACCGGCCTCGTGGTGGATCGTGCGTCTGCCGCCTGGCGCGAACTTCCAGCGGCCCGATTCGAATATGGCGTCGTCGGCCCAAGCGCACGTTGCCTCGAGGACGAACAAGTCATGGCGCTGGTCGATGCCGGGCTCGTCGATGAGGCGGCACTCGATCCAGGCCGCGCAGTCGTCGACGAGCGGCGCCATGACGGTGCGCGCCGGGCTCGTGGCGATGCGGTGGCGCTCGAACTTGTCCTCGTCGCGGCCCGTGGTCGTGCCGACTGCGTAGACCAGTTCTACCTGCGCGGTCGTCGGCGCGTGCAGCACGCATTGCCGCGAGGCGACGAGCAACTCGCGCGTGAAGGTGTCGCCTGCCACCACTGCGGCGAACTTCGGCGGCTCGAAGTCGAGCGGCATGACCCACGCCGCGGCCATCACGTTGCGACGTCCTGCGTGCGCCACGGAGATCATGGTCACGGGTCCGTGATTGAGCAGGCGATGGATGTGGCGGCGTTCGACTTCGATGCGCATGAGCGGGCGCGCGGCTGACTTGCCGGGGTGCATGTGCTACGAGGTCGCCGCATGGCAGCCAAGAAGTCTGCGGTTTCTTGCACGGTCGACGGCGCGCTCGCACGGTTGCGGAAGCGAGCCAAGAAGTCGGTTCGAGATGGGATGGTTCGCTACTCGATCCCCAACGATCGCGCCATCGGCGTCGCGGTCTCTGACATCCGCGACATCGGCAAGGCCATCGGCAAGGACCATGCGCTCGCGCTGTCGTTGTTCGAGCAGGATTGCTACGAGGCGCGCATGCTGGCTTGCTTCGTCGGCGAACCGTCTGCCTTGACCGTGCGCCAGATGGACTCGTGGCGCAGCACTTTCGACAGCTGGGCGATCTGCGACACCGCGTGCTTCCACCTCTTCGACAAGTCACCGCTCGCTTGGGGTCGCGTCGCTGCGTGGAGCAAGCGCAAGGACGAGTTCGGCAAGCGCGCGGCGTTCGCGCTGCTCGCATCGCTGGCGCTGCACGACAAGAAAGCCGAGGCGCGGCTCTTCTTCGCCGAATTGCCCCGCATCCGCGCGGCCGCGGCCGATGACCGCAACTTCGTCAAGAAGGCGGTGAGTTGGGCCTTGCGCGGGATCGGCAAGCGCGGCGGCGAGTGTCTGCAGCATGCGCGCGCGTGCGCGACCGAACTCGCGCAGTCTGACGACGCGGCGGAGCGGTGGGTTGGCAAAGACGCGCTTCGCGACTTCGTGCGGCGTTGACAGGTGTCGGAGCTAGCGCTCGAGGCAGTTGCTCAGCCTCTCGCGGCGCGTCGCACTGCGTCGAGCATTGCGTCGAGGTCGGCTTCGCTGGTGCGTGGGTTCATCATCGTCGTGCGCAGGAAGTGGCCCTGCGGCAGCGCGGTCTGCACGATGTAGAACGAGCCATCGTCGACCAGCGCTTGGCGCAAGCGGCGGTTGTGCGCGTCGAGTTCGGCCCCCTTCAGGCCGTTTGCGAGGTGGCGGAAGCAGACGATGTTGCACTGCGGTTCGACGGCGAGTTCGAAGTCGTCGGCGGCGGCCACACGCTTCGCGAGCGCGCGCGCGAGCGCGAGACCGTGTTCGAGATCTTCGCGCAGACGCGCCTCGCCGAGCGAAGCGACGGCCGCGTAGAGCAGCGTGCCCATCGCGCGTTTGGTGCACTCGATCGTGCGATGGCCGCGGTTGTGCCACTCGTCCTCGGCCTTCCTGGCGAACAGATAGCTCGCCTGCTGCGTGAACACGCTTGCGCACGCCGCGGGGTCGGCGAATAGCACCCCGGTCACGAGCGCCGGCGTCTGCAGCATCTTGTGCGCGTCGAAGACCACCGAGTCGGCCCGTTCCACGCCCGCGAGCAAGGGCCGCATCTGCGGCGACAGCGCGTAAGCGGCTCCGTGGGCGCCGTCGACGTGAAGCCAGAGACTTTCCAGTTCGCAGAAGTCCGCGATCGCCTCGATCGGGTCGAAGGATCCGGTCGCGGTCGAGCACGCGCTTGCGACCACGGCGATTGGGATGCGGCCATCGTGTCGGCACGTCGCCAGCGCGGCTGGCAACAGGTCTGCGCGCATTCGGAATGCATCGTCGACCGGGATCGAAACGACGCCGCCTTCGCCCCAGCCGAGGATCCTCGCCGCGCGGTCGATGCAGTAGTGCGCCTGTGCGCTCGCGAGCACGCAGTATCGGTCGCCGCCGCGGTTCCATGCGTCGCCGGTGCGTTGGCGCGCTGCGAGCAGCGCAGTCAAGTTGCCGAGCGAACCGCCCGACGTCATCACGCCGTCGGTGCGTGTTGGCATGCCGAGTTGCTTCGCCATCCATTGCAGCGCGCGCAGTTCCATCGCGGTCTGGATCGGGCCCATCTCGTAGACGGCCATGCCGTTGTTGAGCATCGCGCAGAGCCCTTCGAGCAATGCGAGTTCGGGGCGAGGCACCGCGACCTGATGACCCATGTAGCGCGGGTCGTGCAGACGGTTGCTGTGCAAGAGCATGCGCGCACAGAGTGATGCGAGGTCGAGTCCACCGTTGCCGTCGAGCGGGTCGACGGCGGCGAGCATCGTCTTCGGGTCAGTCAGGTCCAGCGTCTTGCCTTCGCGCCGTGCCGTCGCCGCGAGGTGATCGGCCATTGCATCCACGAAGCGGTGGCCTAGCGCGCGGAATGCACTCGCGTCAAAGGGGTCGGGTTCCATGCACCGCGCGTTGTAGCCGATGCCGAGGACCGTCTTCAGGCCTTCTTGCGGTGCAGGTGATCCCGCGCGTAGAGCGTGCTGCCCTGAATGCGAGGGATCGCTTCATCGCGAACGACGCACCGGATGCGGGCCGTGCGTTCTGCCTCGCCGAGTGCGGTGCGGTTCAGCGCCGCGACGAACCACCAGAGGCCGGTGTTCGGCGGCAACGCGCGCCAGTCAGCGTCGGGCATGGTGAAGTGGTCGGCGTCGCCGTCCAGTTCGAACACTCGGTTTGCCGTGCCCCAGGCGCCGGCGATGGCGACGACGAAGTGGACGACGTCGTTCTTTGTCCCGGTCCGCGACCAGCGAAACGTCGGTGGATCGGACTGTCGAGCGAGGTGCTCGGGCAGGATTGCATCGAGGCGCAACTGCGATTCTTCGAAGCGGGGCACTGCACCGCCGCAATGCGAGTCGTGCCACCAATCCACGAATGGCAACGAGCGCTGCTCGCTCGGGAGATTGGCAGTGTGATGGCAGCAGTGCTTGCACAACTCGGGCAAGTCGAGAGTGAGCATCGCACGACGCAGATCTTGGGCGTTGCTGCCGTTCCAGATGTCATGGAAGCCCTGCTCGCGCAGGTCGCCTAGCTTCAGGTCCTCGCCTTCTGCGACGCAGCACGGATGCACTTCGGCATCGGTGCTGACCTTCACGCGATCCACCGAGAGCGCGCAGTAGCCAGGGTGGTAGAAGGGCAGTTCCTGTCCGACGCCGTGCAAGCCGCGGCGATCCGGACGGAACCGTTCGGGTGCTTCGCGGAAGTCTCGCGATTGCCGGTGCAGTCCCTCGAACAGCACTTGGATCCGCTTGTCCTTCGCCACTTGCCAGACCTGTTCCAACTTCCAGCGGACCCACTCCGGTGACATATGCACGATGGCGTCGGAGTAGCTGCGGTCTTGTGATGATCCAAAGGGCGTGTGGAACGCCAGCAGACGAACGGTTGAGCATCCTTGGTCGGCGAGAAACGCCACCGTTTCCTCGATCCAGGCCGCGTTTTCCGTCATCAGCACGACGTTGGCGAACGGCTCGATCCCGTGCTCGCGGCAAAGCCGGACGGCGCGGGGCAAGTTCTCGAAAACCTTGTCAGGATTCGATCGGAGTCGGATGCGCTCGTAGATGTCGCGCATGTGACTGTCGATCGAGAATGTGAGGGAGCTGACGTGGGGCTCGAGCTCGGCGAACTTCTTTGCGTCGAGGAACTGGACGTTGGTGATGATGTCGAGTTCGAGATCGAAGCGTTCTGCAAGTTTCTTCGTCAGCTCCCAAGTCACGATCAGCGGTTCACTCCCGGAGAAGGGAGTGATCGACAGCGCAGTTGGAAGGGCCTCTTGCGCGAAGCGTTCGAGCACCTGCAAGTCGAGCTTCTTGGGCGGCGGATTCGCACCGTCGTAGCACATCGTGCAGGACATGTTGCAGATGTTGCTGAGCTGCAGGTCGACGACACGAGGCATCGATTCGAACACCAGCCGTCGCTGCAGCAGGTCCTGGTCGAGGCGCTTCCGATTCTCTAGGAGCAGCCGATCCTTGGCTGCGCGATCCAGCAAAGCACTCGCGTTGGAGTGCTGGATCAAGTCGATGGGTTCTTCCTGGTTCATGACGGGTCGCCGGCGGCGGCTGATTCTCCGGCCCAATAGACTAGCGAATTGCTTCCACTTCAGGGGGTTGCCCGGCTGGTGCTTGTTTCTGCGCGTGAGACCAGTAGCAAGCGAAGGCATGATCCGGCCAGCCGCATCCTTCGTCTGTCTTGCGCTCCATGTTTGTGGACAAGAGTCGCCTGCCGACACCAAGCCGGCAGACGCCAAGCCGCCCGCGGTCGAACGAGCCGCACCACAGGAACCTAAACCCTCGCTGGTGCCAGAAGGCGCCGCGGGTCTCGACGCGGTGCAACTGGCGCGCGCCATGACCTCGACGATGAAGCTGTCGATGCCGGGGCCGCAGCACGAACGACTCGCGGCACTGGAAGGGACCTACGTCGTGGAGATGACGCTGACTCCACCAGGTCTGCCGCCGCAGGTGAGCGCCGGCGAAGCGCGCGCGATGACGGTGCTCTCTGGTCGCTACCTGCTGATCAACATGAAGGTGCGCGTTGCAGGCGTGGTGATGGAGGGGCTCTACGTCCTGGGCTTCGACAACCTTCGATCGCTCTACACCGTCAGTTGGCGCGACTCGCTGTCGACTTGGTCCGTCGAGTGCGCCGGGCCGGAGCCCGAGGCTGGCAAGAACAAGGTTGTACTGCAAGGCACGATGGTGGACGCGGCGTCACCGACTGGCCGTGCGTTCGAGGTGGACCTGTTGTTCATTGACGACGGCTTCGCGTTTGCGGTACGCGACCGCGTGAAAGAAGCGGTCACCGAGGTCATGCGGCAGTCCTTCGTGCGCAAGCAACCAGACGCCGCGGGAACCGAGCCCAGAAAGCAGCCAGCCGACGGCGCGCGCGACCGGTGAAGCCGCGCGAAGTCCCGCTCACTTGTGCTTGGGTTTCTCGCGCAGGCCGAGCTTGTCGAGTTTCGGCGGGATGATCGCGTTGCAGTAGGACTGCGTCGGGTTCCGCTCGAAGAAGTCTTGGTGGTAATCCTCCGCGGGCCACCACGCTCCGGACTGTGTGATCGCGGTGACCACGCTGCCGCGATGGCGTTCGTTGGCCGCGACTTTGGCGGCTTCTGCAATCTGCTGCTGCGCGTCGTCGACGTAGAAGATCACCGATCGATACTGCGTGCCGACGTCGTTGCCTTGACGGTTCGCGGTCGTCGGGTCGTGCGCCAGGAAGAACCAGTCCAGCAACTGCCGGTAGCTGAGCTTGCTCGGATCGAAGTCGACCTTGACGATCTCGGCGTGGCCCGTGACCCCGTCACAAACCTGCCGGTAGGTGGGGTTGGCTTCTGCTCCGCCCATGTAGCCGCTCTCGACGTCGATCACCCCATCGATGCGTTCGAGGACCGCTTCGACGCACCAGAAACAACCGCCGCCGAGGTATGCGGTCTGCTGCGAAGCGCGGGCGGTCTCGGGTGTCGGCTCTGCTCTCATTTTTGACTCCGTGGTGGCCGGGACCGAGGTCTCGCGGCTTTGTGGCGGTGCTTGCGGGGCAGCGGCGTTGCCGTTGCATGCCGCTAGCAGGGCGAGGGCGGCAAGGGCCAGTTGCGCGCGACATGTGCAGGTTTTGGGCATCGACTGAGGATCGGACACATGAGGGCGGGCTTCCATCGGCTGGTCAGACTTCGTTGGGCGCCAGCGGAGGGATTCGGTTGTGGGTGCTTCCCCAGTTCGCGGGCCGCCGTATCATCCGGCCCCGTGGTCGGATGCCGCGATGGCTGTCCCGCCGACCCCGTGTCCTCGCCGTGCCAAGCTCACTGATGGAGCGACTTCCTCGGCGGCGGGGCCATTTCCAAGCGCTTCGAGGTTGTCAGTCAGGAATGGGCAAGAGACTCTACGTCGGCAACCTTCCGTATAACGCGGACGAGGCGATGCTGAAGGATGTGTTCGGGCAAGAAGGTCGCACGGTTGCTTCGGTGCACATCGTGATGGACCGCGAGACGAACCGACCCCGCGGGTTCGCCTTCGTTGAGATGACTACCGACGGTGACGCTCAAAAGGCGCTCGCGGCACTCGACGGCTCCGATTTCCATGGCCGAACGCTGCGCGTGAACGAGGCCGAGGACCGCCGCGGTCCCCCCGGCAGCGGCCCGCGTCCTGGTGGCGGCTTTGGTGGATCCCGACCCAGCGGCCCTGGCGGTTCAGGCGGTCCGCGACCGAGCAGCCCGCGACCGAGCAGCCCGCGACCCGATGGCCCAAGGTCCGACGACGCGCCACGGCCAAGCGGCCCTTCGAATGGTGGTGGCGGCGGGGCTGCAGGTCCCGGGGGCGGTGCCGGAGGCGGAGGCGGAAGTGCTGGAGGCGGCGGTTTCTCGCGCCCGAAGCCAGGTTGGTCCGATCCGCCTGCTGCACCGAAGAAGTACGAGAAGGCAAAACCGCAGCGTCGTCGCAACGACGAGGACGAGGACTACGGCGGTCGCCGCGGTGGTCGCCGCTTCGACGAGGACGACGACACGTAGCGCGGAAGCACTCGCTGCCTGGCTGCCCGTTGTAGAACGCATGCTGCCTCTCGAGCCCGGCATCCGGGCCGACCTCTGCGTCGTGCGAAAGCGTCGAATCCATGGATTCGACGTCGTCCGCACTCCTTGATCTCGACCAAGCTGCCACGCGCTCGGCGACGCAGCCGTGGTTCAACGGGCTGCGAGCCGCAGCGGCAGGTGATGAGCGTCTCTGCTAGCGAATGCGTGCGCGGCGGCGCGGCGCGATCCAAGGGCCTTGGCTGTGCGCAGCCTGCTGCCGTGCTTGACGGCACGGCTTTCAGCGCGCCGAGAGTCGCAGCACGGTAGTTGAGCGGAACACTTCGCCGCGCCGCAGCAGCACCGATGGAAAGCGCGGCTGGTTGACCGAGTCCGGGTAGTGCTGGGTCTCGAGGCAGAGGCCGCTGCGCAGCGGATAGCTCTTGCTGGCTTTGCCCTGTTGGCCGTTGAGGAAGTTGCCCGAGTAGAACTGGATCGCCGGTTCTGTCGTCGCGATGCGCAGTTCTCGGCCCGAGGTCGGGCAGTAGAGCACCGCAGCGTCGACGAGCCCCGGCTTGCCATCGCGGTCGAGCACGTAGTTGTGGTCATAGCCCAGGGCAGGAGTCGACGTCAGTTGTTCGAGGCGCAAGCCGATGCGCGTCGGGTCGCGAAAGTCGAGCGGCGTGCGCGCGACATCAGCGATCGCTCCGGTCGGGATCAGGGTGTCGTCCGTGGGCGTGTGGCGTGAAGCGAATAGCTGCAGCTCGTGGTCGAGGATCGTCGGCGCGCCTTCACCCGCCAGATTGATGTAGGCGTGGTTCGTCAGATTGACGGGAGTCGTGCGGTCGGTGACCGCGGTGTAGTCGATCTTCAGCTCGCCCACTCGAGGCATGGAGTAGACGACCTTGATCTCGAGGTTGCCGGGATAGCCTTCTTCGCCGTCCGCCGAGCGATAGATGAACAGGACTGCCGGCGCGCCATCGCTCGTCGTCGCTTCGCCGTGCCAACGCACCTTGTCGAGACTGCGAGGGCCGCCGCCGTGCAGGTGGTTTTCGCCGTTGTTGACCGCGAGCTGGTAGTCGTAGCCATCGAGGGTGAAGCGGCCCTTCTTGATGCGATTGCAGACGCGACCGGTGGTGCAGCCGAAGTATTGGTTGCCGGTCGACTCATAGCCCGACACGTCGTCGAAGCCGAGCAACACGTCGGCGCCTTGGCCGAGCCGGTCGGGGCAGATCAGCGACACGAGCGTGGCGCCATGATCGGTGACGGTCGCTTCGACGTTGCCGTTTCGCAGCGTCCAAAGAGTCGCGGGAGCGCCGTCCTTGCGGACGCCGAAGGGCTTGGTCTTCACGGGATTGGGGGTCGAGAACAAGGCGCAGGCAGGTAGCGCGAACGTGGCCGCGAGCGCGGCGAGGGTCCAGCGGGTCATGGGGCGGAGGCTAAAGGCGAGGCTCGTGGTTCGAAACCGTCAGGACTGGATCGGTTCGAGCATCGCGACCGCTTCGACGTGCCAGGTCTGCGGGAACATGTCGACGGGCACGACGCGCTTGGCGGCGTAGCCGTGTGCATGCAGCAGGCGGAGGTCGCGCGCCAAGGCTGAAGGATCGCAAGCGACGTAGGCGACCTTGCGCGGACGCAGCGTCGCGATGCGCTGCAGGACTTCGGCGCCAGCGCCTTCGCGCGGCGGGTCGAGCACGACAAGGTCAGGCTTCGGCAAGCCAGCGCCGAGCCTCTGCATCTGAGCTTCGACCGGACCGCGGACGAAGCGCACGTTGCGCACTCGATTGCGCCGCTGTCCGGCTTCGGCGTCGGCGATCGCGACCGGCGATTCTTCGATGCCGATCACTTCGCGCGCGTGTCCGCACAAGGCCAGCGAGAACAAGCCGCCGCCACAGTAGAGGTCGGCGATGACGTCGCTCGCCTTGCATGCGAGAAACTCGCGGACGAGCCGGACGAGTTCTCCCGCCGCGTACGGCGAAGTCTGGAAGAAGGCAGTCGGCGAGATGCAGTAGTGCACGTCGCCGATTCGTTCGTCGATGCGATCGGGCCCCGAGACATGAAGGGTGCGCGTGCCGAGCAGTCTGCTCTCGGGCCCGTCGTTGAGGTTGCTGCTGACCGTGGTGGCGCCGATCGAAACGAGGTCTTGCGCGATGCGGTCGACCTCGGGCAGGTCGAAGCGAGAGACGATCACGACGTGGCTGTGCCCAGTCGCTTCGGAGGTGCGGACCAGCACGCTGCGCAAGTCGCCGCGGTCCTCCAGGGGATCCCAGGCTTCCACGCGAAGCTCGGCCAGCAACTCGATTGCGGCGCGGGCCAGGCGCAGCGGCTTGTCGGCGGCGGCGGGGCATTCGACGAGCGGCACGAGGTCGAGTTCGCGCAGCGCGTGCATCGCGGGCACCATGCCGTGACGTCGGTCGGGCAGGACCTGCAACGCGATCTTGTGACGCATGCCGTAGGGCGAGCGGTTCTTGATCGTCGGCGCCACCATCGGCGCGTGCTCGCCGAGCGCCCAGCGCAGGTCCTTCTCGACACGGGCTTGTTTGAAGCGAAGTTGCGCCTCGTAGTCGATGTGTTGCCAGTGGCAACCGCCGCACGAGAGGAAGTGGCGGCACTTCGGTTCGACGCGCTCTGGCGCCGATTCGTCGACGAACGCGATGCGGGCGCGGCCAAACTTGCGCGCCGCGCTGGTCACCTCAGCACGAATCTGTTCGCCCGGCAGCGCACCGGGCACCATCACGACGTAACCATCGACGTGCGCGAGCGCATCGGGACCGTCGCAAAGCGTCTCGATCTGCAGGCGCACGCGATCGCCGCGGCGCACCGGGGCGGGCAGATCAGGTCGAGGCATGGGGCGGAAGAGAGTAGCGATTCGCGCGCGCGGTGCGCACCAGGCGAGCGATCGGGTTCGCCGCGTTGCGTGTGCTGGCTGTGGGATCGCGAGCGTGCGCTACTTGCGTACGGGACCACCGGCTCCGCCAGGACCACCGGCTCCGCCAGGACCACCGGGGCCGCTCGGCTTGCCGCTGCCCTGGCCCTGCTCGCCCTTGCCGACCATGTAGACCTGACCCTGGCCGATGTCGGCGATGC
>SXPK01000232.1 GCA_005776365.1 Planctomycetia bacterium | reverse complement strand
GTGAACCATCTTGACGAAGTGGCCTGCGGCCCCGAGGCCAAGGTGGGTGACGCACGGGCCGTCATCGACTTTGGCCGCGATCTTCGACAGGATCGGTTGCAACTCCTCGTAGGAAGACTTCTCGCCGCCGGGCATCAAGCTCGGGCCGAGCAGCGCTCCCTCCGCGCCGCCGCTGACTCCCATGCCGACGAAACGCAGCCCTCGCGCTGGCAGATCGCGCGCGCGGCGCTCGGTGTCGTCGGGGTGGCTGTTGCCGCCGTCGATGATCATGTCGCCACGGTCGAGGTGCGGCGCGAAACGCTCGATCAACTCGTCCACGGGTTGGCCGGCGCGAATCAGCAGGATGATCTTTCGCGGCTTCTGCAGCAGGCCCGCAAGTTCCTCGAGGGAAGCGGCACCGCGGATCTGCATGTCCTTGTCGGCACGTCGCAGCGCCTCTGCCGTCAGCTTCGGGTCTCGGTTCCAGACCGCGACACGAAAGCCATTGCGGGCGATGTTGAGGGCGAGGTTCTGTCCCATCGTCGCGAGGCCGACGACGGCAATGTGTGCATCGAATGCCATTCTGGGGTCCATTTCAGGGCGCGGGAATCTAGCCCGTCCTTCCCGCCAATGCTCCTGCGGCGGCGCCTCAACCTCATGCGTCGACGGCATTCGGCTAGGTCGCTGGCGATCCATGGCCAGCGGTGGAGCGCGGCTCCGACTGGTTCGGCCACCGCGTCGTTGCGCGCAATCACGCCGGCTCGCGCCAACGGTGGGAGGGAGTTCTTGACCGTCGAGCCTGCGCAGCGAGCCGGCAGCGCTTCAGCGCTTGGAACCGGGTTCGTTTGCTGCGCCGCCCGGTGTCGTCGGCGCTGGGTTCTTGGCGGCTTCTTGCAAGTCGCGAAGCCACGCGGCCCACTTCGTTGGGTCCTCGCCCGGGTCGTTACCGGCGAGGCTCTTCAGCGCCGAGCGGTAGGCGCGGACGATCCGCACCCGTTCTTGCGAGATGCCGTGCACTGTGACATCGAGCACGGAGCCGCTCTGCAGCATGTCGACCTTGGGGTCGGCGATCAGGGACGCGGATGCGACTTCGACGTCGAAGTCGCGGACGTAGGCCTGTTGGTCGAGGAAGGCCACATGCGCGCGGTTGCCAGAGGTGCCGCCACCGCCAGCGAGGCCACTTCCAGCGGTCGGACCCGCGACCACGAGCAGCTGCTGCGCGGCGGGGTCGCCGAGCGAACCGAAGGCCTCCGCGGTGCGCACGCGCACCAGCGCTGAACTGTGGGTGAGCCCCGGCGCGAGATACTGCACTGCGCCCGTGCTCGCTCCGGCCGCGGCGCAGACCACCATGGCCTGTTGACGCACATCGTCATCGCGGTCGAGGATGGCGGTGCGCCAAGCGAATGAGGTGTTGCCCGCGGTGTTGCGGCGGACCAAGGCCTCGACGGCGAGGGCGCGGCGCGCGGGGTCGGAGTTCTTGCGCGCCTGCACGCGAAGTTCTTTGTCGGCGTTTTGCTCCGCGACAAGCAGCGCGAGCCGCGCCGCCCGTTTGCCAGCGCCGTCCTTCTCGCGGTGGCGAGCGAGGAACTGCTCGACGCGCATCTCGGTCGCGGCAGCGCGATACTTCCGCGGCAGCAGTTCGGGTTCGAGTTGGGCGAGGAAGTCATCGATGCGCCGGCTCCATCGTTCCCGTTCGTTCGCAGGCGCAGCCATCAGTTCGTCGAGCCGCCGCCACAACTCGCCGTCCAGTGCCCACGCGTGGCATTGCAGCGCCAACTGCAGGTTTGCGAACGGAGTGTCTGGCTGTCCCTTCGCAAGCTCGCGTATCGCTTCGAGCAATTGCGCGTCCGTCCGTCGCGCCGTCACGTCGGTCGTCGCGACCCGAACCGTGCCCTCACGCGTTTCGACCGCGAGTGCGCCGTTCTCTTCGGTCACCTTGCCATACAACACACGGCCGTCGCGGAGCCGGAGTTCGTCGGCGCAGGCCAGATCGGCGACGCCGGGCAGCAGCAAGAACAGGGAAAGTGCTTTCGTTCTCATGTCGGGTCCTCGGGGCCTTCGCGAGGTGATGGGTTCTGGCGAGGAGTTTCGTATGATCCCGCGCCACGTGGCGTCTGGCGGTCCGGCGGCGCGCCTGCATGTCGCAGGCGAGGTCGGGACGGGCTGCGCGAGGCGCCGCGCGCAAGCATGAACCGTACCGCAATCTGCCGTGTCGCGGCCGCCGCCGCGCTTCTTGCCGCCGCTGTCGGTTTCGCCGCTCCGCTGGTCGCACAAGACCCCGAAGTGAAGCCGCAACCAACGGTGCCGGCGACAGTTGTGGCCGCAATGCGCGCAGCGGAGGCGGCCGCGGCCGCGGTCGACCTCGCAATGGAGACTTCGGGCCGCATGGCCGGCGGCCTCACCTTCGTCGCGCGCGGCAGCGTGCGTGTCCTGCGCGCAGAACAATCGGCGCCGGCACGGACCCATACCGTCGTCGATTACGAGTTTGGCGACGGGCTCACAGGCCGCGTCGAGACGGTGCAGACCGAAGAGGGCATCCTGACGCTGCAACAAGACCCGACGTTTGGCGAGACCTTCGTCCGCATCGACGCCGCGACGTGCAAGGACCTCGAGTGGGCGGCCGCCGCGTCGCCGGATGACGAAGTGCCCTTCCAATCGGGCCCGCGCGCCGGTTCGCCGCTCGGCGCGGACTTGTTTGCGGATCTCTCAGTGCGCTTCGATCTTCGCTCGGTCGACAAGGCGCTGCCTGAGGGAATGCAGGGCACATGGTGGGCTGGCGATCGCAAGCAAATGCCTGGCGGTGACGCCGAGGCCGCGGACCTCCCGGTCGCCGATCGCGTCGAGGCTTTCGTTCGCGACGACTGGGTGCTGATGGACGTGCAGTATGTGAGCAAGGGCGAGGTCGTCCAGCGAGTGCGCCTTCAGAAGGCCGTGCTCGGCGGCGAGATCCCGAAAGACGGATTCCGCATCAACGCGGGCGGCAAGCAGCCCGTCGCGGCCAAGGATCATCCGCCGACTTGGCAACAGATCGAGCAGGCGTTGCAGCGTGCGTCGGAGAAGAAAGGCGGCGAGTTGCCGCCCAGTCGACGCTGATCGCAGTCGACGCTGATCGCGGGCGACGCTGATCGCGGGCGACCCGGATTGCGATCGACGCTGATCGCAGCCGACCCGGATCGCGCGTCAGCCTTCTTCTTCGGTCGGCGGGTGTTCCAGCAACTGCAGTCCCTTGTAGCGCGACTGCGCGTATTCGATCTCGAAGTCGCTGTGAAAGAGCGCCACGAAGCGCCCGGCTTCGTCCTTCACGACCATCGGCAGGATTTCGAGCACCTCGTCGGTGACGTCTTGCACCCAACGCGCGCGCGTCCATGGCTTGCGGTCCAGGCGCAGTTGCACGTTGTATTCGTTGTCGAGGCGCCACTGGAACACCTCGAGCTGGAGTTCTCCGACGACGCCGAGGATCGCTTCACGAGCGCCATGCCGCGGCCAAAAGGTCTGCACGACGCCCTCTTCGCCTAGTTGTGCCAGTCCCTTGCCGTAGCCCTTCGACATCGACGGCTCGCGCGGCGCCACCTGCGCGAAGATCTCTGGCGCAAAGCGCGGGAAGTTGCGCACCTCGAAGCTCGGGCCGCTGCTCAGGACGTCGCCGACACGGAACAGCCCAGGGTTGATGAGGCCGATCACGTCACCGGGCCACGCTTCCTCGATCGACACGCGCTCCTGCCCGAAGAAGCGGTGGGGGTGCGACAGGCGCACGTCGCGGCCCATCCGCAGGTGTTTCGCAGCCATGCCGCGCTCGAACCGCCCTGACGTCACGCGCAAGAATGCGATGCGGTCGCGGTGCATCTTGTCCATGTTCGCCGCGACCTTGTAGACGAAGCCGCTGAAGTACGGCGAGTCGGGCCGGACCTGGCCGTCGAGCGTCGGCAGAGGGCCTGGCGCCGGAGCGATCTCGAGGAAGCGCTGGAGGATGTTCTCGACGCCGAAGTTCGTCAGCGCCGAGCAGAAGAACATCGGCGATTGCTGCTGCGCCTCGAACTTCGCCATCGTGAACGGTTCGACGCAGGTCTCGACCATCGCGAGGTCGTCGAGCAGCTGAAGGTGCGCTCGTTCCCCGAGCATCTCCGTCAGCAAGGGGTCGTCGGGGCCCGCGGTCTTGGTGCCGGCGCGCGTTGCGTTATGCGCCGTGCGTTCGAACAAGAAGACCTCCTTGTCGCGCAGCGAGTAGACACCGCGAAAGCTCTCGCCAGAACCGATTGGCCACGTTGCTGGCACGATGGTGATGCCGAGGATCTTCTCGACTTCGTCCATGAGGTCGAGCGGCGCGCGGCCCGGGCGGTCCATCTTGTTGACGACCGTGACGATCGGAATGCCGCGGTCGCGGCAGACCTTGAACAGCTTCTTGGTCTGCGGTTCGACGCCCTTGGCCGCGTCGATCAGCATCAATGCCGCGTCGGCGGCGACGAGCGTGCGGTAGGTGTCCTC
>SXPK01000231.1 GCA_005776365.1 Planctomycetia bacterium | reverse complement strand
GGAGTCAGCGCAACGCGCCCAGCACGCAGTCGTGCACGCGCTGGCGAAGCCCCTTGATCGAGTCATTGACGCGCGTCGGATGCACGCGGTTGGTCAGCAACACGACGCACAGATCGCGCGAAGGCTCGCACAAGAGCGAGGTGCCGGTAAACCCGGTATGTCCGAAGGACCCCGCGCGGACATGGGCGCCACCGATGCCGCCGGTCTCCATCACGTCGAAGCCGACGAGCCGGTTGCTGCCGACCTGGGCCTGCGGTGTCAGCATCGCAGCGACAACGGACTCCGGCAGGACGCCGCGGCCGCGCGCAAGCATCGCGATGCCGAGCTTCGCAACGTCGCGCGCTGTGCCGAACATGCCCGCGTGACCCGAGACGCCACCCATCGCGAATGCGTTCTCGTCGTGCACGCGCCCGCGCACGAGCCCACCACGCTCTTCGTTCACCTCGGTCGCCGCCGCGTCGAGCGGCAACGCATCGGCCGAAACGAAGGTCGCGCCATCCATCGCCAGCGGCAGGAACACAGCATCACGAACGAAGGCATCGAATGGCTGCTTGCTGCACCGCTCGACGATCGCCATCGCCAGGATCAACCCGAGGTCGCTGTAGACCACGCGCGCGCCGGGCTCCGTCATCAAACCCTCACGCGCTGCTGCCGCCACGATCGCGTCTTTTCCCGAAAGAGTGCGGTAGTAGCGTTCGTAGGGCGGCAACCCACCGGTGTGCGCCAGTAGGTGACGAATGGTCACGCGTTCTTTGCCGACGCCGGTGAACTCGGGGATCCACAACTGCACGGGATCGTCGAGCGAGATCGCGCCACGCGCGACCAATGCGAGCACAGCCGGCGTCGTCGCACAGACCTTGGTCAGCGATGCGAGGTCGTAGCGGGTGCTTGCGGTCACTGCCTGCGCATTGGCTTCGTAGGTCTCCTTGCCAGTTGCCACCTCGGCGACGATCGCACCGCGACGCGCAACGAGGCAGACCGCGCCAGGTGTCACGCGTTGCTTCACTGCGTCGTCGAGGATGGCGCGCAGATCCGCGGCGAGTGCCGCCGGCAGGCCTTCTTCTTCGGGCCTCGACTCGCACAACAAGACGCCAGGCAACACCGTGAGCCCGTGCCCGAGCGGCGCGACACCCGGGATCGACACCGGCAACCTGCCCGTGATCGCCGCCTTGCCGGCAAGTCCCTTCGCCACTGCATCCGCCGTGCGGACCGTGCTCGCGTAGGCGCACAAGAAGGCTGCGTCGGCCTTCAACTCGCTGCCGACGTAAGGGCTGCCGAAGGAAACCGCAACGACCCGTTCGACACCGCGCAAGGCGTCGAAGACCGGCGTCAGCCCAGAAGGTAATCCGATGCGGCCCGAGTGCGACCTCACGCGCACGTGCAAGGCGAGCAGCACGCGCGAGGCCGCGGCGATGCGGGTGCGAACTTCTTCAACCTGCTCAGTCGTTGAATCCCCGGAGATCGCGAGTTCTTCGCGAATCACGATGCCTGATTCGGCGAGCGCCAGCGGCACGCGACGATCGCCTTCAGGCGCGCCGCCGCCGAGCAGTTCCTTGTCCCGCACGGTCACCAGGAGCCACGGCTCCTGGTCCCGGATCGGAACCAGTCCACGCGCGTCACGCACGAGCGTCAGACCGCGCGTCGCAATCGCGTCGGCGATCACGGCATTGCCGGCGCTGGCAACGCGCGATCGCCAATCCAACACGGGATCACGACGGGCGCCACTCAGCACATCGAGGCGTGCCTTGGCCTGCAGGATGCGCAGAACGGCCTCGTCCAGGCGCGCCTGCGGCAAGCGGCCGGAGGCGAGCGCATCGAGCACACTCTTGCGTTCGGCGTGCGGATCGGGAGGCATCAACAACACGTCGGCGCCAGCCAACAACGCGCGCACTGCGACTTCACCGGGCGCGACCTTGTTCTTTACGCCGCCCATGTCGAGGGCGTCGGTGACGATCAAGCCTTCAAAGCCCAGTTCGCCGCGCAGCACGTCGCTCAGGATCTTCCGGCTCAAGGTCGCGGGAACTGCGGGATCCTCGCCAAGACCTGGCACCGCGAGATGGCCGGTCATCACCGACGACAGCCCGCTTTGGAACGCAGTCGAGAACGGCGGCAGTTCCCGCGCGCGCAGCAGGTCGCCGGATCCGGGCACAGTCGGCAAGTCGAGATGCGAGTCGGTGTCGACGTCGCCGTGACCAGGGAAGTGTTTGCCGCATGCCAGCGCATGAGCGTCGACTTCGACTCCTGCGACGAACGCAGCCCCCATCCTGGCGACGAAGGCCGGGGCTTCGCCGAAGCTGCGCACATTGATGATCGGGTTCTTGGGATTGCTGTTCACATCGAGCACAGGCGCCAGCACCCAAGGTGCCCCGAGTGCGCGCGCTTCTTCGCCAGTCACGCGCCCCATCGCGCGCGCCAAGCGCTCGAGCCCCGTCGCGCCCACCAGCATCTGGTTGCCCATCTGCGTCGCGCCAGAGAGCCGGAACGCGACCCCCGCCTCGAAGTCGCCGGCGACCAGCAGCGGAGTCTTTGCACTGGCCTGCATCTGCTCGACCACCGAGGCAGCCTGCTCCACCGAGCCGATGCTGAGGATCACGCCACCAAGACCAACCTCCCTGACGATCGAGGCGATACGGGCGCGTTCCTTGGCATCCGCATCAGCGCGGATCCAGCTGACGAACAGCTGCCCAGCCTTCTCTTCATTCGACATCGCGGCGAGGACCGTTCGTGCGTCCTTGGGCAACGCCGGAATGGTCGCGGAGCCAGCGTCCGCGGCGACCGGCGGCGAGAGCCGTTCCATCGGCGCGCCGCACGCTGCGAACAGGCCGAGGAGGCCAACGAGATGTGGAACCGCTCGCGAAAGAAATCGCATGCGCGGATGCTGCCGCACGCCACTGCGTCGCGCCAGAGCTCGCGAGCCAGCGCGTTCGCTGCTAGAGCAAGGACGCTGCTTCGCGGTCGACGAGCACGAGCACGCTCTGATGACTGCGCAATGCCGACGCGGGACACGAGGGCCCCGCCTCCCCGCGCAGCATGGAGGCAACCGCGTTCGCCTTCCCCAGGCCGAACGCGCTCAGCACGATTCGAGCGCTGCGCAAGATCGTCGCGATGCCCGCGGTGATCGCCCGGTGCGGTACCGGCGTCGAGCCAAAGCGTCCGGCTGCATCCTTGCGCGTAGTCTCCGACAGCTGCGCAATGTGGTAACCACGGTCGAATGGCACAAAAGGCTCGTGGAACGCGAGGTGCCCATTGCGGCCGATGCCAAGGTACTGGAGCGCCACTCCGCCCATCTTCATCAGCTCCTGCTCGTGCCGTTCTGCGATCCGGGCATCGGCGACACAGGGCACCGGAGTGAACGAACCATCGTCCACCATCGCACGCAGGCTGGGGCAAGCCTCGCACAGTTCGTGGACCATGCTGCCCAGCTCCTTGGGGCCGAGACCTTCGTATTCGTCGAGGTGCGTGACGCGGATCCGCGACAGTGGGATGCGAGCGGCGACGGCCTCCTGGTGCAGCTTCTTCAGCATCCCGGTGTAGGTCGCGCCGGTCGCGAACGACACCAGCGGCCGTCCGTCGCGGCGCGCGACCTGGCGCAACTCATCGAGCGCAAGGTCCTCCGCGTCAGAGCGATGTTCGAAGATCCGGACCTCAGGCGAACCAGCGGGCATCCGCGCAATGTGCAAAGAGACAGCCCGCACCGCAAGCACGGCTCCAAACCTGCAAGGTCGCAAAGAAAGGCGGAAGGACGTGCGTCAGACGCGCCAGACGATGTTGCGGCGGTAGAGCGCCCTGAGCACCAGATACCAGCCGGCCACCCACAGCAGGGCGAAGCCCAAGGATGCCAGAGCCGGCTCGAGCCAGCTGGCAAACGCGTGGTTGAAGATCCACTTCTGCAACGAAACGACCGGCGGACCAGACTCGATGACAATCAACCGGCCGATCGTGCGCGCGAGGACGGCGCTGCCGACGAACACCAGCAGCGCGTTGCGCCCGTAGGCGAGCAGAGGTCGCGCTACTCTGACGCAAGCGCGGATTTCAAATGCATGAACGCACAGAGCGAGGCCGACGGCGGCGATGCCGCCGGTCCACATCGTGTAGCTGCTGGTCCAGAGCGCCTTGTTGATCGGAAAGAACCAGCCCCACACGGCGCCGATCGCCATCCACGTTGCGCCAAGCAGCAGCAGCCTCCGCACCGCGTCATCGCGCGCAACCGGCGCCGCGAGCACGCGGCCGCATTCGACGCCGAGCAACGCGGTGCCGATCGCAGGAAGCGTGGAAAGCAGTCCCTCGGGGTCGTAGGGCTTGCCCATCCAAGTGTGGGTCCCGAACAGGGCACGATCGACGAATCCGGCCAGGTGGTCTCCCTCGGTCGCCAGGTCCGGCGCGCCGCCGCCGGGCACCGGACACAGCGCAAGCAGGGGCCAGTAGACGAGCAGGATCCCAACGAGAACGAATCGCTGCGTTCGCACGCTCGCGAACAAGAACAAGGTCGCTGAGATCGCGTAGCAGAGGCCAATGCGCTGCAGCACTCCGGGGACTCGCACGTTGAGCACGCGGTCGAAGAGCCCCTTGCCGTCTTCAAAGGTCAGCACCGGAAAGCTCGCAACGAACAGCCCGAGCAAGACCAGCATCGCGCCCCGCCGCCACGCCCGCAGCAATGCCTCCGACCGCGACTGTCCGCGCCGCAACGACGAACCGACTGCGGGCACGATCGCGGCGCCAGCGCAGAACAGGAAGGTCGGAAACACGAGATCGGTGAACGTGCATCCATGCCACTTCGCGTGCAGCAGCGGCGAGAAGACCTTGCCCCAGTCGCCTGGGTTGTTGACCAGGATCATCGACAG
>SXPK01000230.1 GCA_005776365.1 Planctomycetia bacterium | reverse complement strand
GAGGCGCAGCTCGACCGCTTCATGTTCATGGTGAAGGTCGACTACCCCACTGGCGAGGAGGAGCGCGAGATCCTGCGTCGCACCACCGAAGACCGCACGCACGAGGTCAAGCCGGTCCTCAGCGAGCAGCAGATCTTCGAACTGCAATCGATCGTGCGCCGCGTGCCGATCAGCGACTCAGTGCTGGACTACGCACTGCGTCTCACCCGCAGCACGCGCATCACAACGGCAGATGCGCCGCAGTGGATGAAGGACTGGCTGCAATGGGGCGCTGGCCCGCGCGCGAGCCAGAACCTCGTGCTCGGCGCCAAGGCGCACGCGCTCTTGCAAGGCCGCTTCTACGTCAGCGCCGAGGACATCCGCGCCGTCGCCAAGCCGGTGATGCGCCACCGCATCATCACGAGCTTCTCGGCCGAAGCCGAAGGCGTCACCACGGACGCGGTGATCGAACGCCTGCTGCAAGAAGTGCAACCCAACGAAAGCCTGGCGCTCGCCGACGACCGGCTGCCCAAGGTCCTGAAGCAATAGCAGCAGACGCGCAATGCTGACCCATTGCGCCGCGTTCCAGCCATGACCGACGCGAACCCTGACTACCTCGACCCCAAGGTGCTCGGCAAGGTCGCGCGCCTCGACCTGCGCGCGCGACTCGTCGTCGAGGGCTTCGTCACGGGCATGCACAAGTCGCCCTTCCGCGGTTTCTCCGTCGAGTTCGCGCAGCACCGCGAATACGTGCCCGGCGACGACCTGCGTTACCTCGACTGGAAGATCTACGGCAAGTCGGACCGCTACGTGGTCAAGCAGTTCGAGGAGGAGACCAACCTCCGCGCGCACCTGTTCCTCGACCAGAGCGAGTCGATGAACTACGCGCACGACGGCGGCATGTCGAAGTTCGACTACTCCGCCACGGCGGTCGCGAGCCTCGCCTACATGATCCAGCAGCAGGCCGACGCCGTCGGCCTGACGCTGTTCGACGAAAGCGTCGCGCGACAGACGCCGCCCTCCAACACGCGCGCGAGCCTCGGCAATCTGTTCTCGTCGCTCGAGCAGGCCAAGGCCCGCAACAAGAAGACCAAGGCTGGCGAAGTGCTGCAGGAACTCGCCAGCGAGCTGCGCCAGCGTGGCCTGGTGATGATCTTCAGCGACCTCTTCGACGCGCCGGCTGAGGTGCTCAAGGGACTCCGGGCCATCGCGCAACGCGGCCACGACGTGGTCGTGTTCCACGTGCTCGACAAGGACGAGCTCGAGTTCCCCTTCGAGCGCATGACGCTGTTCCAGGGACTCGAGCAAATGCCCGAGCTGCTGGTCGACCCGAAGTCGCTGCGCGACGCCTACCTCGTCGAGATCGAATCGTTCTGCGACCAGATCAAGAAGGGCTGCCTGCAAAACCGCATCGACTACGTGCGCGTCGTGAACAGCCAGCCACTGGACGTCGTGCTCACCTCGTATCTCTCGGCGCGCGCCGCGCGTCGCAAGCGCCGGAAGTAACGCGTGCAGTTCCTGAACCCAGGCCTGATCGCGGGCGCGCTGTTGTTCGCGGTGCCGCTCGTCATCCACCTGCTGAACCGCCAGCGGCACAAGCGCCGCGACTGGGCAGCGATGGAGTTCTTGCTCCGCGCCTACCAGAAGACGCGCAACCGGCTTCGCAACGAGAACCTGCTGCTGCTGTTGCTGCGTTGCCTGATCCCGATCGTGCTCGCGCTCGCAATCGCGCGTCCCGTGCTGGAGAGCGCCGCGGCGCTGGTCGGCCTTGGCGGTTCGACGCATCACGTCGTGCTGATCGACCAGAGCTTCAGCATGGGCGTCGTTCGCGATGGCGCACAGAGCCCCTTCGAGAAGGCGCGCGGCATGGCGGCGCGGCTGATCGAGGGCTTGCAGGCTTCGCCGGAACGAGCCGACAAGCTCACCATCGTCGCCGCTGGCGTCCGCCCTCGCTTCCTCGTGCAGCGTGAGTTGAACCTCGCCGCCGGCAAAGCGCTGCTGCTGGAACTGCAGCGACCCGAGGACGCCGCGACCGACCTCGGACCCGCGCTGCTGCAAGTGGCGCAGGCGATCGAGGAGGGCGCCGATGCTGCTGTGCAAGTGCATGTCCTCACCGACCTGCAGGCGCGTTCGCTCGGAACGCTGCTCGCGCCGAAGACTGGCGGCGAGACCGCTGGCAATGCGCGATCCGACGGCCCGGAGTTCAAGGACACGATCCGCGACACCCTGGATCGCTTGCGCGCGCGCGAAGGCACGCAGGTGCACTGGATCGACGTCGGCCCGCTCGCCGACGAACGCCAGGGTGGAACGGTCGACAACGCGCAGATCACCGGGCTCTCGTGCGATCAGCCGGTCCCGCTCGCACGAGTGCCGCTGACGATCGTCGTCGAGTTGCAGAACCGATCGGCCGCTCGTGCCTCCTTGCAGGTCGCGCTCGACGTCGACGGCGCCGAACCGATCCGCAAGCAGATCCAGCTCGAGCCAATGGCCGAAGGCGAGGCCGAGTTCTCGATCGTCATCCGCGAACCCGGCAAGCGCAGGATCCGCGCGACGATCGACCAGGACGCGCTCGAAGCGGACGACGAGCGCCACGCGATCCTCGACGTGCGCGAACGCATTGCCGTGTTGGTTGTCGACGGCGCCGCTGACGATGACCCGCTGAAAACCTACGGTTGGTTCTACAAGGGCATGCTCGATCCCGCCGACTTTGGCGCGCGCACCGCCGAACGCGAGGTCGCGGGCGAACTCGGCATGTTCGACGTCACGGTCGCAGACACGCTCGCGTTGCTGTCGGGCCAACAGGACCCCGGTGCCTTCGACGTCACGCTGCTTGCCGACGTCGATCGCCTCAATGAGCGCGCCGCCGATTCGATCACGCGAGCGCTGCAAGCGGGCAAGGGCCTGCTGGTCGCGCTCGGCCGCCGCGCCGACGCCGCGAGCTATGATTTGCAACTGCACGCAGCCGGCGAAGGCCCGATGCCCTTCCGCCTCGGTCTCATAAGCGGCGGCGCCGCGGGCTCGACGCAACCGCGGGCAGCGACGATCGCGCTGCCGCAGCACGGCGTCTTGCGCGAGTTCGACGAAGACGTCTACCGCGAGATCCTGCAAGCCGTCCCGGTGTGGCAGTGGCACGGGACTGCCACCGATTCGCTGGCCGAGAATGCCGAAGTCGTCCTGCGCCTGACGGACCCGGACCAATCACCATTGCTGGTCACTCGTGCATTCGGCGAAGGCCGCGCTGCCTTCCTCACCAGCGCGCCGGCCTCCGAATACGACGGCAAGCGATGGAATCGGTTCGACGACCCCTTCGTCGTGTTCCCGCTGCTGCACGGCATGCTGCAATGGCTGTCGTCACCCGCGCGCGACATGTTCCAGGTCGAGATCGGATCCGCGCTCGCAGCGACGGTGCCAGCGCGCCCCGCCGACATCGAAGTGCTGCTGCCCGAACGCGCCGGCGGCAAGAAGCTGCCGCTCACCGACGAGCCGCGGGCGCTGCCCGGCGGACGCTACTCGTTGCCGCCATGGTCGGGCGCGACGATGGCCGGCTTCTACACGATCGAGATGACCTTGCAGCGCGACACCGGCAAGGAGCCGATGACGCAGACCTTTGCGGTGCGCGTCGACCCCGAAGAAGGCGCGCTGCAGTATGCGGCGCATGCTGACGCGCAGTCCGCGCTCGGCGTCGAGCGGATCCACCAGCAGATCCCGTCGGAGACCACCGACACCAAAGCCGCCAACGAGAGCGAGCTCGCGCCGTCGTTGCTCCTGCTGACGCTCTTGCTCGTGCTCGGCGAAGCCGCGATGGCCCGCTACGTCTCGGTGCGGAGGAGCTGAGGATGATCGCGACCCTCCACTCCATCCTCTTGCATTGGCCGGACCCGAGTCAGGGCGACTCGACGCACGTCGAAGAGACCTTTCGCTTCCTGTGGCTGCCGCCCTATTGGGTCGTGGCGCTGGTCATGGTTCCTGCGATCGGCTTCGCCGCGTGGTGGTCCTATGCCGGACTCGACCGGCTCGAACGCAACACCCGCATCGTGCTGTCGTCGCTGCGCGCGCTCGCAATCGTCCTGTGCTGCGCGCTGCTCTTTCAGCCGGCGTGGGAAACGACCATCTATCGCAAGACGCAGAACCAGATCCACGTGCTCGTCGACGACAGCGCGAGCATGTCGCGCAAGGACTCCTACCCGGAGGCAGAACAGCATGACGCGCTCGCAGCACTGCTGCCGGGGGTCGAGATCGACGCGACGTCGCGCGCGGAACTAGCGGCCAAGGTGCTGTCGCGCAAAGGCGGCCTGCTCGAACAACTCGGCAAGGAACACGACGTGCGCCTGTTCCGCGTGCAACGCAAGCCGCTGCCGATCCGCGAACTCTCCGAGGTCACCGCGCGCGGCTCGCGCACGCAGCTCGGCGACGCGCTCGACGTGCACCTGGCGACCGCGGCCACCAGCAACCTCGACGCAGTCGTGCTCGTCTCGGACGGGCGCAACAACTCAGGCCTCGACCCCGCCGAAGTCGCGGAACGCTTCGCTCTGCGCGGCGTGCCGATCCACACCATCGGCGTCGGCGACCCGCAGCCGCCGAGGAACGCGTGGATCGTCGGCCCGCCCGGCCCCAAAGAGGCGTTGCGCCAAGAAACCGTGGCCTTCGACGTTTCGGTGCGCGCCGCTGGCCTTCGCGGCAAGACGACGCGCGTCGAGCTGCACGGCACGCGCGAAGGCGGGACCGAGCGCGTGCTGACCAGCACGACCGTCGACCTGCCAGAAGACGGCGCCGCGCTGCCAGCGCGACTGAGCCACGCTTTCCTCGAGGCCGGCGACTGGACGCTGCGTTTCTCGCTGGTGCCGCTGCCAGAGGAGAGCCAACCCGACGACAACGAGGACACGCGCTTTCTGCGCGTCAATGACGAGCGCATCCGTGTGCTCTACCTCGAGAACTTGCCGCGCTGGGAGTATCGCTACGTGCACAACGCGCTGCAGCGCGTCGATCCGTCGATCCAGATGCAGGCCGTGCTATTCGATGCGAGCCCCAAGTTCGTGCAGGAGCACTCCGACGAACTGCCGCCGCTGAAGGACATCCCGCGCACCGAGAAGGAACTGCTGCAATACCACGTCGTGCTGATCGGTGACCTCGCGCCCGAACGCATCGCGCCCACCGAAGAAGGCGTGCGTAGCTGGCTGGAGATGCTCGTGCGCTTCGTCGAGTTCGGCGGCGGCGTCGGATTCCTCTACGGCCCGCAGGCGATGCCAGAGCGCTATCGCAACACTCCGCTGCAGGACCTGTTGCCCGTCGTGCTCGAGGACCCGGTCTGGCTCGGCAATCCGCGCAACAAGCCCGACACCAGCGTCGCCTTCCGCAGTCGACTCGAGAACCCGCTGCAACCGCACGAGATCCTGATGTTGCAGCGCGACCCGGCGCTGAACCGTCGGCTGTGGGAAGAGGGTCTGCCGGGCTTCCGTGTCTACTACCCGACACTGCGCAGCAAACCCGGCGCAACGGTGCTGCTGCGGCACCCCACCGACGAGAGCCGCTACGGCAAGCGCCCGATCGCCGTCGTGTCGCCGCACCCGCGCGGCACCACCTTCTTCATCGCCACCGACGAGACGTGGATCTGGCGCTACCCGTATGGCGAGCTCTACCAGGACGCATTCTGGCGCAATGTCGTGCGCCATCTCGCGCAGGGCCGCTTGCAGCGCCGCGATGACCTGCTCGAACTGACCGTCGACAAGATCGTGCTCGAGACTGGCGACTCCGTGCGCGTGCAACTTCGTGCGAGCGACAGCGAACTGCAGCCAAACGCGGCGCAGGAGCAGCCGATCTTCTTGCGCGACCAGAAGGGCACGGTCGAACGCCGCGCGTTGCGCGCGGTGGCTGGCGAACCGGGCACGTTCCAAGCCACGTTCACGATGAACGACCCTGGCGCCTTCAGCTTTCTCGTGTTCCAGAATCACAACCCGGCCGATCAGGCAAAGGCGCGCGAAGACGTGCTCGTTCGCCTGCCCGACCGCGAGTTCGCGGACCCGAGCCTGGATGCCGTCGCGCTCGCCAAGATCGCGGAGAAGTCGTCCGACAAGGACACCCGCGCGCGCGCCGTGTTCTTGGCCGAGGCCGACTCGCTCGCGAAAGACTTCGAGAATCGCAAGGCCTACGAGACCCGCGAGGAGACCCGGACCACGCCGTTCTGGGACCGGCTGGAGTCCCTGATTGCCCTGCTCGTCGTGCTCGGCGCCGAGTGGATCCTGCGCAAGCGCGCCCGCCTCGTCTGAGTCCTGGTCCGAAAGAGTGTCGAACAACCCAACATGCGCCAACCGAGCCGAGACCCCTGCCCGTGTAACCCAGCCGTCGAGGCGGGGTATGTCGAGCAGGCGAACTCGAGGTCTGGCCGATGAAGTCTCAGGTCCGGCTGGCCTTTTGGCCCGCCGCGACGATCCAACCCGTGAACCGCACCTGCACGCTGCTGCCTCTGTTGCTGACGACCGCGCTGCCTGTGCTTTGCGCGCAGCACCAGCGCGTCCTGCCGTCGCCGCAGGAGTTCGTCACGACGCAGGATGACAGCCTGTTCAGCCTGACGCGATCGCAAGAGGACGTGCACGCATGGGAGCAGGCGCGCGAGGAGATCGCTGCGGGCAACTTCGCCACTGGCGTCGAGCGATTGCATCGCGTGCTGCAATCCGAGTCAGGCGGCGCGGTGTCGATCGGGCCCAATCGCTTCGTGTCTCTGCGCCTTGCGCTGGTGATGGAACTCGCCAACTTGCCGCCGGCTGGGACAGCGGCCTACGAAGACCTGGTGCGCCGCGAAGCGGGCGCGCTGCTCGCCAAGGACCCCGCGGAACTGCTGCCCGAACAGGCGCGGATGCTGGCCGAACGGTTTCCGGCCGCCGCGCACGGCCGCCGCGCGCGCCTGCGTCTGGGTGACCTCGCGTTGGAGCGAGGCGACGGCGCTGCGGCCGCGACACACTTTCTGCACGCGCTCGCCGCGTCGCCGATCGGCAGCGAACTCGAGCGCGCCGTGGAGGCGCGGCAACGGCGCGCCGACGCATTGGAACGCTCGTCGTCGCTGCGCGGACGTGGGGATCTGAGCGCAGAAGCCATCGCGACTCTCGAGGCGTTGCCGGCCGCGCAAGATCTCGTCGACTGGACCGCCGCTGGCGGCGGATTGGATGGCGCTCGGCCGATGACCGATCCCGCCGGCAAGCCGACGCCGAGCCTCGCCGACGCGTTGCAGGCGACGAACTACGACAGTGGCAACGGTGCGTCCTTCGCCATGCATGCGATCGGCGGCATGGACGCCGTCTACGTGAACACGGGCATGGAGTTGCTCGCCTTCGATCCGTTGCGCGGACAGTTGCTGTGGGCCTCGCCGTCGCCGGTGCGCGACGCGAGTGACGCGCGAACCATTCGCGACTACGGCGACTCGGTCAACCCGAGCATGGTGCTCGCGGCAGCCGCTTCGGAGGACGTGATCGTGGCCGCCCTGCAGGTGCCGGACCAGAGCACGTCGGTGCGCTACCAGAACGCGTTCACGATCATGCAGCGCATCCCAGAGCGCCGCCTGTTCGCCTTCCACCGCGCGACCGGCAAGCTGCTGTGGTCGCACTTCGACTCGCTCGACGGCCCGGTTGCGCACCGCTTCCGCGGCCATGCGGCGAGCGGACCGCCATTGATCGTCGGCGACACCGTCTACGCGCCGGTGCACGACCGTTCGGGCGCGATCGCGTTCTACGTCGGAGCCTACGATCTGCGCACCGGCCAACCGCGCTGGCGCCGCCTCGTCTGCAGCAGCCAGCAAGAAGTGAACATGTTCGGCAATGCGCGGCAGGAGTTCGCCGCATCGCCGCTCTGCGAGGCCGATGGCCTTGTGTTCGGCGCTTCGAACCTGGGCGTCTGCTATGCCATCGACCGCGACTCGGGCCGACTGCAGTGGCTCACTTCGTATGAAGTCATCCGGATGCCGCCGACTCAGATGCAGGGCCAGGATGCGCGGCCGGTCTTCTTCCACAACAGCCCGCCCGCATGCTGCGACGGCGTCGTCGCCTTCACGCCACTCGATTCCGAGGCGGCGCTGGGCATCGACGCTGCGACCGGCGAACCACTGTGGGCCTTGCCGCACGAAGCGAGAGCGGGCGGCAACAATGACGTGCGCTGGCTCTGTGGCGCGATCGACAGTGAGTTCATCTTCTCCGGCGCCGGCGTCGTCGCCGTCGCTGCGCGACAGAAGGCGCCGCAGATGCGTGCAGTCGTGCGCCAGTTGTGCTCGCGCGACGCACTCTTCGACGACGAGCAGAATGAGTTCCCGCGGCCCGCGGTGACGCGCAGCCGGATCTATCTGCCGCGCCAGGACTCCGTGAAGGTCCTCGACATCAAGGGCACAGAGGTCGCCGACGCGCCTCGGCTCGAGTTCGTCGCGCCGGGCAACCTGCTGCTGGTCGACGGCATCGCGATCTCGTTGCGCAACGGCGCTTTCGAGACGCTGGTCGACGCATCGGCGCTGCGCGAGCGAGCGCGTGCGCGCATGGAAGCGACGCCGGACGATCCTGGCGCCATCCTTCGCGTCTGCACGCTGGAAGGGGCGGCCGGCGGCAGCGAGAAGTCCATCGAGGCGCTGTGCCGCCGCGGCGCGAGCGCAGCCAAGGCCCAGGGCCTGCCGCGCGAACACCCGCTGCATGCGACGTTCCTGCGCCGGCTCTTCGAGTCGGCACTTGCGCGAGCGATCCGAGAAGAGGGCAACAAGAGCATCGACTTGCTCGTCGAGGCCCGTGACTCGGCTCCCGATCAAGAAGCGTTCTTGCGCGCACAGTCGAACGAGCGCGAGCGCGTGCGCGCCGACGACTCGGCGCTGCGGCGCGAACTCGAGACGCTGCGCGCGCGCGCGCGCGGCGAGACGTTTGCGCTGCCCGAAGCGCTGGGTCCGGTCGAAGTCGAGCCGTATGTGCGCTGGCGACTGGCGCGACTTGAGCGCGAGCCGAAAGCGCGATTGCTCGCTTGGCAGGACCTGCTGCAGTCGCACGGCGAAGCAACGCTGCTTCGCCGCCCTGCCAGGGACCTCGCGCACGACGCAATCGCCGCATTGCTCCGCGATCATGGCGCCGCCATCTACGCCGAGGTCGAGGCCCGCGCCGCCGCGAGCCTTGATGCCGCGGGCGAGGACGCGCGCGGATTGCGGACCGTCTGCTCTGATTACCCGCATAGCGCCGCGGCGCGCAGAGCCGAGACTCGCCTGCTGGACGCCGCGGTCGCAGAAGGCGACCTCGGCACGGCGCTGGACGTCTGGGCAACGACGATGCGCGCTGGCAAGCAGGCGCCTGGCGTCGCGCGGCGCGCAGCGAAAGCTGCGACGTCGCGCGGCAACCGCACACTCGCGCGTCGCTTGCTGGCGACCATTCTCCACGAGAACACGGCGTCAGACTGGCCCGCCGACAATGGCAAGACCTTCGCCGACGTGGCGCGCGCGCAGATTGCCGAACTGGCCGCCGTCGAGCCGCGTCCAGTTGCTGCGATTCCCACCGCAGTGATCGCCGAACTCACGAACCCCGCGCCGCCGTCGCCGATGCGCGCCTTGCCAGTGCGTGAGGCAGAGGGCTTCCGGCCGGCTTCCCCGTCACTGCTCTTCGTCAGCATCGAAGAACAGGTCCGCGCCATCGACCTCTCCGACCCAGCGCTGCCGACCCGATACTCGCTGCGCACCGGCGGCGTCGAACGACTGTGGTCGTGCGGCGATGCCCTGATCGTCCCCACCCTCGAACGGATCGACGCAGTCGACTCACGCACCGGCAAGCAACTCTGGCAAATGGCCTTCGACGACACGTTGCTCGTCTGCCACGGCGTGATCGACGGCGTGCTGCTCGTCACGCAGCGGCGCGGCGACGACCGCGTCACGCTCGTCGGCGTCGAACCGCTGACCGGACGCGAGCTGTTCGAGCGCGACTGTTCGGGGACCGGATTCGCGCCGCAACCGCGCGCGACCTCGACGGACTTGCTGCTGACGCATTCGAGCGACGAAGGGCCGACGACCTTGCTGCGCATCGATCCGCTGACCGGTGCGACGACAGCCGAGATCCTGCTCGGCGACGAGTTGCGAGAGGCCTCGATGGCCCCGCCCGAAGTCATCCAATCGCCGCTGTTGCTGCAACGGTTCTTCGCCGACCGCGAGCGCGTGTATCTGCCGCTCGACGGCGCGCTGCGTGGCGACGGCGCGCCCGCGCTGATCGCGGTCGACAACGCCGGCAAAGTGGCGTGGCAATGGAATGGCGAAGCCGGCCAATCGCTGGCCATGGAAGGACTCTGCGCCGGCCGCATCGTGGTCGTCGCCGCCGGCTCGCCCGCGCGCTCTGGCCGGACCGCGGTGCAGGCCCGCGCCGTCGTGCTCGATGCCAAGAGTGGCACCGAGATCCGCCGCGTCGCGCTCGGCCTCGATCTGCAAGTGCTCAACTGGCGCCGCCAGCGCACCGACGTGCCGGCCCCCGAGCGCCTGCTGCTGTCAGACCTCGACCCCGACACCGGCGACCGCCGCTTCGTCGCGGTGCCGCTGCAAGATGGCGAGGAACCCTTCCAGACACTGGCCGGCAGTTCGACCGAAGAAGTCATCCGCACGCCGTGGTTGCGCGACGGCATCTTGTGCTTCGCGACACATTCTCGACGTTCGACCGGCCCGGTCCGGGTCTACGCCCTGAATGCCATCGACCGGTCCTCCGCAATGCCCGGCCGCCGCACCAATCTGATGGTCCCGACCCAGCCGCGTTCGACCCATGAGTTGGCCGACATCTCGGCCTACACTGTGCTCGTGACCGATTCACGCATCTACCTGCTGGGCACCGTCCAGGGGCCGAAATGACTGCGCTACGCACCTCGATCCCCGCAGTCGTTGCCGCGCTCGCGCTGGCCGCGAGCGGCGCCACGCAAGAACAGCGCATTCGCAGCTCCGTCGACGACCACCTCGTCGACGCCGAGACCAAGGCCGCAGCCGAACGCGGCCTCGACTACCTGCAGAAGACGCAGACGCCAAAGGGCTGCTGGGACCAGTTGGTCGGCTACAAGCTCAATAGCGATTACGAGACCGTCGACAGCAACCCGCTGCCCCATGTCGGCGTCACGGCGCTCGCGGGCATCGCCTTCCTCGCCGGCGGCCACTTGCCGGACCGCGGCAAATACGGCGACTCGATCACTCGCGCGCTCGAACACGTGCTCTCGTGCGCGCAGGACGACGGCCAGATCACCGAGAACGGCACGCGCATGTACAGCCATGCGTTCGCGACCTTGTTCCTCGCCGAGATCTACGGCATGTCGAGCAACCCCCGCGTGAAGAGCGTGCTGCAGCGCTCGGTCAACCTGATCGTCGACTCGCAGAATGCCGAAGGCGGCTGGCGCTACCGTCCGTTCGCGCGCGAGTCGGACATGTCGATCACCGTCTGCCAGGTGCTCGCACTGCGCTCCGCGCGCAACGTCGGCATCCATGTGCCGACGACGACGATTCGCAATGCGCAGAACTACGTCTACCGCAGCGCCGTGCGCAGCAACGAACGCACGCGCCGCCCGTGGCGTGGCCAAGGTGGCTATGGCGACGATGGCGGCTCGTTCCGCTACCAGCTCAAGCCGCAGACGCGCGCGACCTTTCCGCTGACTGGCGCTGGTGTGACCACGCTCTACGCAGCCGGCGAATACGACAGCCCGGTGATCAAGGACGCGCTCGACTACATGGACCGCGAGCTGTTCTCGTTCAACGACCAGAACGATCACGGCCACTACTTCTTCTACTACGGCCATTACTACGCCGTGCAGGCCTACTACATCACGGGCGGTCCGCAGTGGCGACGCTACTTCGCGGAGGTCAAGAGTCGCTTGCTGCGCATGCAGCGCTCCGATGGAAGCTGGCCCAACGAAGTCGGCCCCGGGCCCGTGTTCGGCACCGCCATCGCGTGCCTGATCCTGCAGATCCCCTTGCAGTACCTGCCAATCTTCCAACGCTGACGTGGCCATCACCGCCCCGCAACCACCGCAGTCCCCGCAGCTCGTCGACGGCGCGAGCAGAGTGGCTGCATCGTTGGAACTCGACCGCCTCCTCGATGGGCAGCTCGCGCGCGTCCGGCATCGCTACCTCGTGCACGGCCTCGCCACCGCCGTGCTGCTGCCCGGCGCCGTGGTGCTTGGGGCATTCGTGCTCGATCACGTGCTGCGGCTGCCCACGCCGATCCGCCTGTTCCACACGCTGATCATCGCGGCAACCTTTGCGATCGCCGCGTGGCGATTCGTTTGGTATCCGCTGTCGAAGCGGTTTTCCGAGACCGACGCCGCAGTGCTCCTGGAGCGCGCATTTCCGGAGTTGCACGAACGGCTCGTCTCCGCAGTGCAGTTGAAGGCCAGCCTCGCAGCGTCCGACGACGAAGGCTTGCGCAACCAGTCCGCGGCGATGATCGAGCGACTGGTCGCGGACGCGGCGACGGCGGCGCAATCGTTGCCCTTGCACCAGTTGTTCATCCCAACGCGCACGCGCAAGCTTTGGACTGGCGCTGCGACGCTCGCGCTGCTGCTTTGCGGCGGCGCGATCGCAATGCCGGACACGGCAGCCGCCTTCGTGTGGCGCCACCTCGGCTTCGACGTCGCCTATCCGCGGCAGACGCGCCTCGTCCTCGAGTTGCCGCAAGCCGGCCAGGACCTGCACCGAAAGGACTCGGGCAGCGAGACCCGCATCACGCTGCCGGCCGGCGCGGACCTGCCCGTCTCCGTGCTGGCAGATGGAGTGGTGCCAAAAGAAGTCTTCCTGCTGGTGACCAGTCAGAGCGGCGCCTTGCGCAACATCGCCACTGCGCCACGACCAGGCGGCCGCTTCCGCCACGTGTTCCGACGCGTCATGACGGGCTTTACGTTTCACGCCCGCGGCGGCGATGACGAAAGCGGCGACCGCACGGTCACGGTTCTCACGGTGCACCCACCGCTCGTCGCCGACGTGCAGGCAGAACTGACCTCGCCGGCCTACACGCGCAAGGCAATCGAAACGCAGACCGGCGGAGCCATCGAGGCCTTGCTCGGCACCGAGGTCCGCATCACGGTGCGCTGCACGCAGCCCGTCGACTCCGCAACGCTGGTCTTCCTCGAGAGCAACAAGCGCGTGCCGCTCGCGGCACAGCAGATCACCGACGACTCCGGCGCCGCGACCGCGCTCGTCGGCAACTTCGTGGTCGAACAAAGCGACCGTTACCAGGTCGAACTACTGGGCGAAGGCGGCCTGAAGAACCCAAACCCCGGCGCCTATCCCATCAGCGCGCTGCAGGACTATGCGCCCGTCGGTCGCTGGCTCAGCCCCGACGACGAAGCCAACACGCCGCTGTTGCCTGAGGCGATCTTGTGCGTGCGCGTTCACGCGCGCGACGACTTTGGGCTGCAGACCGGCAAGCTCCAGGTCGACGCCGGCCAAGGCCGTGTCACCGACAAGCAACTGCTTGCTGCGCCGACAGCCGAAGAAGCCCCGCGCAACGAACTGCTGTTCCTGCAACTGGCCGAGTTGAAGGACCTGCTGCCCGTTGGCGGCACGACCGATGCGCTCGGCCTGCAAGTCGACTTCACCGACAACAAGGACCCTGCGCCCAACGCGACGCAGTTGCCTCGGCGCCAGATCCAGGTCGTCGATCAGGCGCAGTTGTCGGCGGCGATCGGCCGCCACTTCCGCTCGTTGCGCGAAGAAGCCGAGCAGGCGCTCGACCTGCAGAACGACCGGCGCGCACGTCTCACCGACTTGATCGCATCGTCGCCGCGGCCATCGGCCGCGGTCGCGCAGGAACTCACCGTCGTCGAGGTCGGCCAGGGCAGGATCCAGTCCGCATCGGAGCGACTGTTGCGCGGCGCCATGCGCGCGTTTGACCTGCACCTCTGGAACCGACTCGACCCGAGCCCCAACGCGGCACAAGCGATCGCGTTCTACGAAAGCTGGCATCGCCAGCATGACGACCCGCAGCCCTTCTCGCCCGCCTTCTACCGCGCGCTGCAGCAACAACGCCAGCAGGGCGTCATCGGCGCGATGGAGCAAAGCCTCGACCCAATCCTGCGCATGGTCAGTCTCGCGGACGGACTCGCGGGTGAGCTGTCCCCGCCGCTCTTGCGCAGGCTCGCCGAAGCTCAGGTCGCCGGCACGGCAGAGTCGCTGCTCGCTTCGCTGCAGCAGGCGCTGGCGATGCAGGACGCGATCACCAGGAGCTTGCAGGAGCTCTTGTCGAAGCTCGACGAGTGGAACGACTACCAAGACCTCGTGCAGGAAGCGCGTTCGCTGATGGAGAAGCAACGCGACGTGCAAAACCGCACCCAACAAACGCAAGGACGCAAATGAAGGCCCCCATCCGCCGCGCCGCGGTGCTGCTGCTGTCGCTCGCGTTCGCCGCGCCTGCCGTCGCACAAGATCCAAGCCAGGATCCAGAGCAACAGCTCGAACGCCTTCGCCGCGACCAGGACGAGATCCTGCGCAAGGCCGGGCGTCTGCGCGACTTGATGGATCGCTTGCGCGAGCGATACGTGCGCGAAAGCAAGCCCGAGCAGGTCGCGCTATTGCAGCAAGGCCTTGACCACTTGCAGCGCTCCGGCCTGCTCGAGGACGTGGCGTCCGTACGCGACAACCTCGCGGCCAATGCCCTCTCCGATGCGCTGCGCAAGCAACAAGAAGTCATCGCCGACATCGAGCGCCTGCTCAACATCCTGCTCCAGCGCCGCTCCGTCGAGAACATGGAGCAGGAGATCCAGAAGCTCGGTGAGCTCGCGGACCGCATCAAGCAGGCGGAAGAAAAGCAGGAGCAACTGCGGCAAGAAACGCAACGCGCAGCCGAGCGCGACGCGACGCAAGCGGAGCGTGCGATCGAAGAGCAACTGCAGCAGCTTGCGCGCGAGCAAGCAACCGAGGCCCAACGCAACGCGCGCGAAGCCGGCACGCGCCGGCCGTTCCTCGAGGACGCCTACAAGCGGGTGCAGCAACTGCTCCGCCAGCAGACGACGCTCGAGCAACGCGAGGCGAAGGAGCGCAGCGGCGAAGCGGACTCCGCGCGCCAGCAGCAATTCGATCTCGGCGAACTCATGGAGCGCGCTCGCGAGTTGTCTTCTGACGTGCGCGATCAGGGCCGGAAGTCCGATGTGAAACAGGCCGCCGAGCGGTTGGAACAAGCTGCGCAGACCGGCGACCAGTCAGCGATGCAAGACGCTGCCGACCGCCTGCAGACCGAGTTACAGCGCACGCCCGTTCGTCCCGAGCGCCAGGATGCGCCGGCCGCGCGCCAGCAATGGCAGCAGCTCACCGACGGCTTGCAGCAGGCCAGGCAGGGATCGGAGCAAGAGCAGCGCGAGCAACTGCAACAGTTTGCAGCACAGGCCAAGGCTGCGGCGGAGTCACGGCAAGAGACCGAAGCGCAGCGCAACAAGACCACTGCCGAGCAACTCGCTGACGCGAGCAAACCGCTGCAGCAGCAGTTCGACGCGGCGGACCCACGGCCCGCGAGCGAGCGCAAGCCCGAGGACGCGACGCCGCAGAACGCATTGCGGCAGGCGGAGGAACAACTTCGCCAAGCTGGCCAACAGGCTGGCGCAGGCGACGCCAAGGAAGCGCAGGCCCGCGTGCAGCAAGCGATGCGCGCGCTCGAGGATGCGCGCAAGCGCGCTGCCGAGCAGAGCCCCGATGCGCGAGCCGTCGCCGAGTCGATGGCAGCCGAAGCCGACGCCACCGAGCGGGAACTGCGCAACGCGCCGTCGGGCGAGCAGGCAGAGCAGCAGGCGGCCGACGCGCTCAGCAAGGCCGAGCAGGCGCTGCGAGAAGCCGGCCAGGGCCTCGAGCGACGCCAGCAACAGCGCGAAGGCGGCAGTGACAATCAGCAAGGCCGTCAGGCTTCGAAGCCACAGCAGGGCGACGAGCCGCAACAAGGCGAGCAACCCCAGCAACAGGGCATAGAGCCACAACAGGGCAACCCGCAGCAGGGCAGCCAGCAGCAGGGCAATCCGCAGCAGGGCAAAGAGCCGCAAGGCGGCCGCCAGCAGAACCAGCGGCAGCCGTCCCCAGGCGAACAGCCGCAGCAGCCACAATCACAGCAGGACCTCGACCAACAGCTGCAGTCCTCGCGTGAGCAACTCGAAGCGGCGAAGCAGACCCTCGAACAGGCATTGGCAGAGTCCGGCGGGGACCGCGAAGCGGAGATGCAGGCCGCGGCCGAGCGGCAGCAAGACCTGCGGCAGCGCGCGCAGCAGGCAGAACAAGCGATGCAGCAGGCGCAGCAAGCCGGCGCGCTGTCCAAGGCACAGCAAGAGGCTGCGCAGCAGAAAATGGAGCAGGCGCAGCAAGCGATGCAACGCGCGCAAGAAGCGCTGCAGCAGGGCCAGCAATCGTCAGCGAGTCAGCAGCAGCGCGAGGCCACGCAGGCGCTGCAGCAGGCGCAGCAAGCGCTGCAAAAGGAGCGCGAGCCAGGCCCTGAACAGCAGGAGGCGATGAAGAAGCTCGCCGAGGAGCAGAAGAAACTCGAGGAAGAGATTCTTCGCCTTGCGGAAGAAGCCAAGCAGCGCAAGAACCCTGAAGCCCGCCGCGCCTTGGAGGATGCCGCCGAGAGCGCACGCAAGGCGCAACAGGCGATGCAACAGGGCGAAGAACAGGAGTCGGAGCAACAGCAGGAACAGACGCAGAAGAAGCTCGAGGAAGCCCGCGAGCAGCTCGAAGAAGAGCGCGACAGCTACCTCGATCAGCGGCAGGAGGAGTTGCTCTTCCGCATGAAGGAGGAGTTGACCTCGTTCCTCGAGAAGCAGCAGCCGATCACCAAGGAGACCGAGGCGCTGCAGAAAGAAGCCGACTCTGGCACGCTGTCGCGCCCCTCGCGTCGCAAGCTCAACCAGTTCGCCGAGGAGGAGCAGTCGCTCTCAACCCGGGCCGAGACGATGGTCAAGGCGCTCCACGAAGAGGGCAACCTCGTCTACCGCGCTGTGCTTTCTGCCAATCAGGAAGATCTGGCGGAGATCGCGCGAAGGCTCGCCGGCCGCAACCCCGACCCATCGCGCTTCACGACGACGATGCAGCAAGACGTCGAGCGCCGCGCCCGCGACCTGCTGGCGGCGCTCGAACGCGAGCAAAAGCGACGCGAGCAGCAGCGCCAGGAAGAGCAACAACAGCAACAACAGCAGCAACCGGGCCAGAACCGCTTCAACCAGCAGCGGCAGAAGCTCGTCTCGCTGATCGCAGAGCTCGAGATGCTGAAGCAGCTCGAAGCCGACACGCGACGCTCCAACGAAGAACTGCAGACGCTCGTCGAACTGCGCCAGGGCGATGACGTCAGCACTGCCGAACTCGCGCTGATCGAGCGTCTGATGCACCGCCACGGCGAGGTCACCAAACTGTTCCTGCAGATCAAGCAGGGCGTCGAAGCGATGATGCAGGGCATGCAACAAACCGACGACGGCTCGCAGCAAGAGGAGGGCACCAAGAAATGAACGCGCCCCGTGTCACCCGCCCGTTCCTCGCCGCCGCGTTCTTGCTCGCGCTTCTGCTCGCCCCGAGCCTGCGCGCGCAGGATCCCGAGGCGCTGCGCGAGATCCAGGAACTCGCCAAGAAGATCGACGAGCAGATGAAGGAGATCGACCGGATGCTGCTCGAGACGAGCAAGCAGAAGGGAGCCGACGCCAAAGCCAGTCCCAAAGAATCCCTGTCGCGAACTCGCGAGCAGAGCCAGGGGGTCGAGCGCAACATCGACGAGCTCATCCTGAAGCTGCAGCAGATGCAGCAGCAGAGTTCGTCCAGTTCCAGTGAGAGCCAGGACCAGCAACAAGGCCAACAACAAGACCAGCAGCAGCAACGGCAACAGCAGCAACAGCAGCAGGGCCAGCAGCAGCGCCAAGAGAGCCAGACGCCGGACTTCCAGCAGCAGCAGGACCCGCAGCAAGGCCAAAACCGTCCGCAACAACAGCAGGGCGAGCAGCCGCAGGGCCAAGAGCAGCAACAGCAACCGCCACAGCAGGGCCGCCCCGAAGGCGGGCAGGAGACGCAGCAGGACGGCCAAGTGCGAAAGGGCCAGGCGCCAAACGACGGCGGCACCGCCCCCGGCCAGCCCGGCAGCGGTGAGGACGAATGGGGCAAGCTCCAGAGCTACACCAACTTCCTCAAGAACCGCGGCTCACCACCGAAGGTGCAGGAGAAGTATCGCAAGTTCTGGGAGGCCTATCTGAAGGCGCGCAACCAGGGCGACGGCAAGCGCTGAGTCGCGAGTCCACCGGCGGCTGCGCACCTCGGCCGAGATGATGTCCGGCTGTGGCGTGGCCTAATCGCCGCAGTGGCGACCGCGATTCGTTGGCATGCACTCGCGGCCTCGGCCGTCGCCGACGCATTCGATGTCGTGGTGGCGCGCGGCCTCGACTCCGCCGAAGCCTCGCGACGCCTCGCGACGGCCGGCAACAACGAGCTGTCCGAGCCGCCGCCGCGCAAGTTCTCAGCCGCGTTGTATTCACAGTTGCGCGATCCTCTGGCGCTCGTGCTGCTCGGCGCGGCGGCCGTGGCCTTCCTCACCGGCGACTCCACGGACGCGGCGATGGTGCTCGCGATCGTGGCGCTCGACGCGACGATCGGCTGCGCGCAGGAGCTTCGGGCCGACCGTGCGGTGCGCTCGTTGCGCTCGATGCTGCCCGCCAATGCTCTCGTGCGTCGCGACGGCAACGCGACGCAGGTGCCGCAAGCGAAGGTCGTTCCCGGCGACATCGTGCTGCTCGAAGCCGGCGCGACGGTGCCCGCCGACATCCGCCTCGTGGCGGCCCACGCGCTCGCAACCGTGGAGGCTGCGCTGACCGGCGAGTCGCAGCCAGTCGACAAGACGATGGTTCCGACGAACGACGAAGGCGCGCTGATCGCGGAGCAACCGTGCATGGCGTGGAGAGGAACGCTGATCGTGCGCGGTCGCGGCGAAGGAGTCGCAGTCGCCACCGGCATGAACACCGAGCTTGGGCGCATCGCGCGATTGCTCGGCGAAGCCGAGCCTCCGCCCACGCCGCTGCAACGACGCCTTGCGATCTTTGGTCGGCGCGCGTCGATTGCAGTGCTGACGGTCGCCGCGTTCGTGTTCGTGGCCGGATGGCTGCGCGGCGAACCGCTGCAGCCGCTGCTGCTGCTCGCCGTCAGCATCGCCGTCGCGGCCATTCCAGAAGCGTTGCCTGCCGTCGTCACCATCGCGCTCGCGCTCGCCGCGCATCGCATGGCCACGCTACGCGCGCTGGTTCGCACGCTGCCGACCGTCGAGACGCTCGGTTCGGTCACGTTCGTCTGCGCTGACAAGACCGGCACCCTGACCGAGAATCGGATGCGCGTTCGCGCCATCTGGCGCGATGTCGATTCGCTGGTTGCGCCGCTCGGATTCTCCGCGCCCGGCGAAGGCGATCGCGCGCTGCTGCGTGCGCTTGCGCTGTGCCACGACACGCAACGGCGCGATGGCGCCTACCACGGCGACCCGACCGAGACGGCGCTGGTGGATGCGGCGCATGCGAACGGCCGACACGCAACCGCAACACTCGCACACTGGCCACGCGTCGCAGAACTGCCCTTCGACCCATCGCTGCAACGGATGACCACCGTGCACGTGGCGCGGCGCGACGGCCACTGGCTGGCGGTGACCAAGGGTTCGCCCGAAGCCGTGCTGCCGCGTTGTGCGCTGGATGCAAGGACGCGCGATTGCGCGATGGAGGCTGCGCGCATCGCCGCCGCCTCCGGCAAGCGCGTGCTCGCCTTCGCGCAGCAGCAAGGACGCGGTTTGCCGCCGCCGACTGATGCGTGCATCTCGGACCTGCGTCTGCTCGGCCTCACCGCGCTCGAGGATCCACCGCGACCCGGAGCCAAGGCCGCGGTCTCTGCCTGCCGCGACGCTGGCATCGTCCCGGTGATGATCACTGGCGACCATCCGTCGACCGCGCGCTGCATCGCAGAAGAACTCGGGATGATCGCAGCAGGCGGCACCGTCGTGACCGGGCGCGAACTGGAAACGTGGGACGACGCGCGACTCGAACTCGCTCTCGCCGACGCTCGCGAGAAGGGCCTCGCGTTCGCACGCACGACCCCCGAGCACAAGCTGCGCATCGTCGAGGCGCTGCAGCGGCGCGGCGAAGTCGTCGCGATGACTGGCGATGGCGTCAACGACGCACCTGCGCTGCAACAAGCCGACATCGGTGTCGCGATGGGCATGCGCGGAGCCGACGTCGCGCTAGAGGCCGCGGACCTCGCGCTGCTGGACGACGACTTCGCGACGATCCCAGCCGCGATCGAAGAAGGGCGTCGCATGCACGACGCGGTGCGTCGATTCATCCGCCTGTTCATGGCCGGCAATGGAGCCGAGTTGCTCGTCTTTGCTGCCGCGCCAGCGCTCGGTCTCGCGACCCCGCTTCTGCCCGTGCACATTCTCTGGATCAACCTCGCGACCGATGGGCTGCCAGGACTGCTGCTGGCGAACGAGCCCGCCGATCCCGGCTCCATGCAGCGGCCACCGCGGCCGCGCGACGAAGGCCTGTTTGCCGACGGCTCGCTGCGTCACGTGCTGCTGTTCGGCGCCCTGATGGCCGCTCTGTCGCTAATCCCGCAGACGCTCGGGCTCCATGATGGCGAGGCTCAGCAGCGCACCTTGGTGTTCACGACCCTGGTCTGCTGCCAGCTCGGGCATGCGCTCGCGGTGCGTTCCGAACGTCTGCCGCTGCTCGGCCGCGGCTTCTTCGGCAACATGCCGCTGCTGCTGGCGGTGGCGGGCTCGATCGCAGTGCAGTTCGCGCTGGTCTACACACCGTGGGGCAACCGGCTCTTGCGCACCGAGCCGCTCGAGCCGCTGGCCTTCGCCTTCGCCTGCGCAGCGGCCGCTGCGGTCGTCGCAGCAGTCGAATGCGACAAGGCACTGCTGCGGCGACGTGAGGCGCACTGTCGCACGCCGAACCGTTCCGCGATCAGTTCCACCATGTCTCGCTGACGATCTGCAACACGCCCGCGTTGACGCGCCGCCACACGCGCACGAACTCGCCCACCATCGGCGGTTTCGAGTCGGCTCCTTGCTTGCTGCGCAAGATCTCGTCGAGCGCGTAGCGGCCAAACTGAACGAAGGACCCGTCCCCTTGCATCTGCAATCGCGTCGTCAGCACGCGCACGCGCGACAGTCGCGGCGCCTGCGCGACGAGCCACGGACCGATCGCCTTGCGGCCCCTCACCACTTCGCCGTCCATGGCCGTGATCACGGCATCCTCGCCGTAGAACGCGCTGGCAAAGTCTTCGGGCGTGCCATTGCCAAGGCCGTGGCTCGGACTCTCCTGCAGGCTCGCGCGCGCGAGGATCTGCCGACTCAAGGTGTCGAGCATGCCGCCAAACAGCCCCTGCGCGAGAGCCGACTTGCCGGCGCCGCCTGCGAACTGCGCGCCGACCGGAGCAAAGCGCAAGGCGCGCAAGGAGCCAAATCGCTTGCCTGCGATGCGAACCGCGGCAATCGAGACGGCGACCGGCGCGCCATCCGCTGGCGAGGCAGTGCGGCCGAGCACCACAGCATGGAAGCCCGGCCCGACCTCAGGCTGCGGCGCGATCGAGAACGTGGCCTGCTTGTCACCGACGAACACATCGAGGTCACCGCCAATCTCGCCGTCCGCGAATGCGAGTTCCGCCTGCACTTCGTATTCGACGCCTTGCGCAAAGCGCACGCGGCCCCAGTCGACGCGGTCTTGGGTGGATGTCCACGACACCAGATCGCCCTTGCTGTCCATCCGCAGCGCGGCGCTCTTGATAGACGCATCGCGCGCCGGCAGCGTCACGACACCCGCTGCATCGCGATGCCAAGCATCCTCGCAACGTGGCGCGCCGTCGACTTGCAGCGCCACCACCGTCGCATGCTCAGAAGGCGCGTGCCCGCGAACGTCGATGTGGAGGTCGCCGTCGACATCGCGCCACCACGCAAGGTTGCCTGCGAGGGCGCGACCCAGAGTCGCTGCATCGGCGCCTGCGAGCAAGCGCGTCGCAGGATCGCGCAGCAGCGACGCCCGAAGGACCGGACTCTCCATCCCGCGCACAACCAAGTCGCCGTCCTTGGGCCACTCATAGACATGGAGGTAGACCGTGCCGCCCTTGGTCGTGGCGCGGCCCCATGGCGTGTTGCGGAAGGGGCTCTTCTTGCAGCCGCGGATCGCGTCGCCGTGGTCGCGGAGCCAATCGCCGATCGCGTAGAGGCGATCCGTCATGATCAGCGGGATCGTGCCGTCCGCAGCGGGTCCGATGTCCAGCAGCAGCTTGCCGCCGCGACTGACGAGATCGATCAACGTGCGCACGCAGTCCGTGCGCGACAGGTAGGCGTCGTAGCCCTCGGCTCGGTTGAAAGCAAAGGAGCGGCCGATGCCGCGGCATTCCTCGAAAGGCTTCTGCCCCGCATGGGTCTTGCTGCCGCCGTGGCCGCCATACTCCGTCGTGTAGTAGTCGCCGTGCTCGCCGCGACACTCCTTGCCCCACCGATCGTTGACGACGAGTTCGTCGCGGTTTGGCGCAGCGGTCCGCAGCCAATGCAACAACTCGCGGCCGCGCCATGTGGTTGCAGGATGCTCCCATTCGCCATCGGGCCAGAACACGTCCGGCTGGTAGCGCATGACCAGGTCCTTCACCTGCGGCAGCATCTGCTGCTCGACGTAGCCGGGGATCGACGCACCGAACAGCGGGTTGTGCCACTCCAAGAACGAGTAGTAGAGGCCAAAGCGCAGCCCCTGCCGCCGGACCGCTGCGCAAAGCTCGCCCAACAGGTCGCGCTTGGGTCCCGTATCGAGCGCATTCCACGGGTAACCGCGGACCTTCTGCGTGTGCGCGTCTGGCCACAGCGCAAAGCCGTCGTGGTGCTTGGAAGTGATCACGACGTAGTCGGCGCCCGCGCGCCGAAAGGTGCTTGCCCAGTCGTCTGGCTGCCACAGCTCGCAGCGGAACTGTTCGGCAAACTTGCGATAGGGCGTCTCTTGACCGTAGACGCGAGCATGGAAGTCGCGCACGAGTCCTTGGTGCGAGTTGGTGTCGAGCCAGTGCTGATACCACTCGCTGTAGGTGCTCGTGTCGCAGTAAGCCGGCACGCTGTAGACGCCCCAGTGGATGAAGATCCCAAACTTGGCTTCGTCGAACCACCGCGGCAGCGGCCGCGCGTCGAGTTGCTCCCAAGAAGGCGGCTCCTGCGCGACAACGGCGGCGAGCGAACAGAAGGCAGCCAAGGCGGGACGGCAGAGCGAGACCATCGTCGCATTGGAGCGAAGGCGCGGCGCGGTTCCATGCGCGCTGTTGCTCCGCGGCGCGCGCCCCGTAGCGTTCGCGCCCATGCGTGCTTCCACCGCAGTCGCGTTCGTGTTCACCATCCTCCTCGCCGCCTGCGGCGGTTCTGCGGCCAACGCCTCGATGGACGATTCCATCAAGGCGCTGATGGCCAAGACCGAGCACAAGGACGAATCGATCACCGTGCAGCACGTGCTGATCGCATTCCAGGGTGCGCCGAACATCCAGGGCGTCACGCGCAGCAAGGACGAGGCGAAGGTCCTGGCCGAGCAGGTCTGGAAAGAGGCCTTGGGCGGTGCCGACTTCAAGGCGTTGATGAAGCAGCACAGCAACGATGGCGGGCCGGGCGAATACCCGATGACCAAGGCGGGCCGCATGCAGATGGTCAAGGGCTTTGGCGACGTCGGCTTCCGCCTCGCCGTCGGCGAGATCGGCGTCGCGCCATGGGACCAGAATGCGAGCCCCTTTGGCTGGCACATCATCAAGCGCGTGAAGTGAGCGAGCCAGAGTTGCCGCTTGCCGGGGCTGCGCTGGAGGCGGCGCTCAAGGAGCACTGCGTCCGGGATGGCGTCGAAGAGGGCTGCGTGCAGTTCGCGCTACAGCACGTCGACAAGCCTGACGACGACTGGCGCTGGTGCTGCGGCAGCAACTGCGATCCGTGCGTCGAGACGCTCGGTCGACTCGTCGACCACGCACGCAAGCTCAGTGGCAGGCAACCGCCGGGCTGAGCCCTGCGGCGCCCTTCACGCCGTTGCGCACTCGATCCGCACGCGCATGACATGCCGTTCGGATGGCGCGAGCAGGACCGCGTCGTCCATCACGTTGCCACTCTCGACGCACAGAAACTGTGGCCAGTTGTCGCCGAGGTCGGGCAACTGGGCGGCGCGGGTGGCTCCAGGGGTCCAGACCACCGTCGAGCGCGCGCCTTCCTTGAGGACCGTCAGCGTGCGGCGCAGCACGGGGTCCGTGACCACGCAGGTCGACTCGTTGCCGCAGAAGGTTCGATCGCACTCGCCATCGAAGCGGATCGGCCCGGTGCCCATCTGCGCCAGCGCGTTGCCCTTCGTCTTGTCGAAGCACCAGGCGTCCTCGAGCCCATCGAGCGAGCACTGCCGCACGTCGCCGACGCGCAGGTAGGTGTGCAGCAAGGCTTCGAACGAAAACGGCTCGCGATCGCGATTCTCCACCGTGAACGCGACCGACAACTCTTCGCCAAACACGACATCGAGAGTCGCACGAAAGCGATGCGGCCACTGCGCGCGCGTCGCGTCATTGTCGACGAGTTCGAGCAGCACGCCTTCGTCGCCGCCGGTCCGCGCTGCACCGCTGGAGACCACGTTCCATGGCAGGCGCCGCGCAAAGCCGTGCGATGGACCCCGCCGCTGCACGTCCTCGCCAAACCAAGGGAAGACGATCGGGATGCCGCCGCGAATCGGCACCCCTGGCTCGAACTTCGTGAGGCGACTCAGAAATAGCGCGTCGTCGCCGCGCGGGGCCCAACGTGTCACCTGCGCGCCCTGGATCGCGACGTCAGAAAGGCGCAGGTGGATCCATTCGAGATCGTGCACCATCGCATTGTGCCGTCGCCGCCGCGCGCCGCCACCCTCGCACCTTGGCCCATTGCGGGCTGACAGCCCGTGAAAGCACGGCTGCGTCACTGCAGCCAGTCGATCCTCGGCGCCTTGTTGAAACGCGATTCGTCTCACCACCATGCGGTCGTGCGCCCCTTGCGCTGATGCAGAAGCGACGACGCAACTGCAGTTCTGCCAAAGGGAGCGTGGCTCAGGCCTTGCCCAACGACGACTCCAGCTGGTCCGCGAGCGCGCAGGCGATCTCGCGTTTGCCGACCACCCGTTGCGTATCCTTCGCGGCAGTGACGAAGTGAGCGACTTGTTCGCCGTGCGGCCCCGTCTCTTCACCGCGATTGGCGACGACCAGCCTGTCGCCGCGCCGCACGCGCTCGCGCGCCAGCTCGATGAGCGCCTCGTGCGAAATGCCTTCCTGATACTTGAAGGTGACCATGAATAGGCCCGGGTGCGCGCGCCGCACTTCTTCGATGACCTTTTTGGTCTCGACGAAACGCAGTTCTTTGAGCGCGCCGCCGGACGGGATCTTGCCGGGGGCGACCTTGTCGGGCCGGTAGTCCGCGACGGCTGCCGAGAAGATGCCGCAACGCGTCGGCCGTTCTGCCAGTCGGGTCATCACCGCGGCGAGGTATTCGTCGTAGGTCGAGGCGCGCGTATGCGGGAGCCACTCCGGCGGCCGCAGCGACGCCCCGCCGATCACGAACTGCACGTCAGCGCCGCGCAGGTGCAACTCCATTGCGATCTCGTAGCCGAGCCTGCCAGTGAAGCGATTGACGATGCGGCGCACGTTGTCGATCGGCACCGGCGTCGGGCCGCCGGTGACGAGAATCGGTTGCCCCTTCAGCTTGGACGTCGAAGTGGCGCGGCACACTTCGGCGACGAGCAGTTCTTCGTCGGGCAGGTTGTGCTTGCCGTTCTGCATCCGCGGCGGAATCACGCGCACGCCGTGAGCATCGAGCCAACGCAAGGACTCCGTGAGGATCGCCGTGTGCATCGTGCCGTGCATGGTCGGCGCGACCAGCACCGCCGCCTGCCCGCGTTCCATGCGGCCGAGCGCCGACGCCAGCACCGAGGTCACCACGCTGTCGGCGATGCCGTAGCGGAGCTTGTTGATCGTGTTGTAGGTCGCGGGCGCGACGAGATAGGCGTCGAAGGGCGACCGATCCGACAGGTGTTCGGCCTGCGCCGTCAGGTGCTTCACAATCGGCCGGTCGGTGCACCACGCGAGAGCGTCCTCGGTGACATAGCGCAGCGCTTCGTCGCTCGCAAACGCGACCACTTCGGCCCCTTGTCGCCGCAGCGCGCGCGCGAGCATCGGCGTCTTGATGCAGGCGATGCCGCCCGACAGCAGCAGCGCCACTCGCTTGCCGACGAGGCGATTGCCGACCAGAGCCACGTCGTGGTCACCGAGCGGAGATGGCGGAGGCGGGGTGAAGTCCCAGTCGTGCATGCGAAGAGCCGTTGACGGAAGGGCAAAGTTATAGCATTGCCTGCGGCATGCAGCATCGCTGAGGAACAACACGCACAGCATTCGCCGGGCACCGCGGCGCTCGGCTCACCAGGCCAAACCGCATCCGCCCCAGTTGCGAGTCCAGAGCGAGCAATCGCAAGAGGCGCGCGAGCGAGCCCGCCACGCTTCCGCGGTCTCGACCAAAGGGCCAGCCTTGGCGAAGAACCCACTGGTGACCGTCGCGGCCATCGGTCGTCTGCGGCGATCCGAATCGCGAGCGAACTCGCTGCAGGGCATGGCGTCGGCTGCAGGACCCGCTCTTGCGCGCTGCGTCGTTGAGCGAGATTGCGCATTGCTCCATGCTGCGCCTCCATGTCGCTCGCCGCGATCGTCCTTTGCGTGCTCCTCGCCTTTGCCGCGGCCTACGCGTTCTACGGGCGCATGCTGTCGCGGCTGTTCTTGCTGGATGCCAAGGCCACCACGCCAGCGCATGCCTGCGAGGACGGCAACGACTTCGTGCCGACGAAGAAGTTCTACCTGCTGTCGCAGCACTTCTCGGCGATCTCGGCCGCCGGACCGATCGCCGGGCCGATCTTTGCCGCGTCGATGTTCGGTTGGGAGCCAGCGCTCTGGTGGATCGTGCTCGGCTGCATCTTCATCGGCTCGATGCACGACTTCTCGGCGCTCGTAGGCTCGATGCGCCACGGCGCCCGCTCGATCGCCGGCATCGTCAAAGAGAACCTCAACGGCCGCAGCTTCCGCGTCTTCACCATCTACATCTGGCTCGCGCTGGTCTACGTGATCATCGCCTTCACCGACGTCACGGCGCGCGCCTTCACCGAGCTGCTCGACATCGCGCTCCCCGAAGCCGAGGGCGGCAAGCTCACGATCTCGGGCGCCGGCGTCGCCTCGAGCTCGATGATGTATCTCCTGGTGAGCCTCGCGATGGGCCTCGTCGTGCGGAGGTTTCGCTGGCCCCTGTGGCTGTCGACCCTCGTGTTCGTGCCGCTCGTCGGGCTCGCGATCTGGCTCGGCCCGCGCCTGCCGATCGATTTTGCCGCGGCGGGCGACATCCCATCGCTGCACTGGGCCTGGCTCATTCTCGGCTACTGCGCGATCGCGTCGGTGTTGCCGGTGTGGCTCCTACTCCAGCCGCGCGGATACCTCGGCGGCTTCTTTCTCTACATCACACTGATCGGCGGACTGATCGGCCTGTTCGTGATGTCGCCCGACATCGGCTGGCCGTCGTTCAAGGCCTTCGAACCCAAGCCCGGCATGCCGCTCGTGCCGTTCTTGTTCATCACGATCGCGTGCGGCGCGTGCAGCGGCTTTCACGGCCTCGTGTGTTCGGGCACGACGAGCAAGCAAGTCGACAAGGAGACCGACGCGCGACTCGTCGGCTACGGCGGCATGCTGCTCGAAGGCGTCGTCGCGGTTCTCGCGCTGTCGACAGTCATGATGCTGCCTGCGGACAGCGCGCTGGCAAAGCAGCCGCCCGACAAGATCTTCGGCGTCGGCATCGGCCGCTTCCTGCACGAACTCTCGGTGCCGCTGCAGTTCGCAGTCACCTTTGGCATGCTCGCGTTTGCGACCTTCGTCTACGACACCCTCGACGTCGCGACGCGACTTGCGCGCTACCTGTTCACCGAGTTCACCGGCTGGCGCACGCGCACCGGTGGCATCATCGGCACCCTGCTCTCGCTCGGCCTGCCGTTTTGGTTTGTCGCCCAGACGGCCAGAGACCCATCGGGCAAGGTCATCCCCGCCTACCAGGTGATCTGGCCGCTATTCGGCTCGACCAATCAACTGCTCGCCGGCCTCACGCTGACCGGCCTCGTGCTGTGGCTCACCAAGACCGGCAAACCCAAGCTGCTGCAGTGGCTGGTCGCGATCCCGATGGTGTTCATGATGGGCATGACCGCATCCGCGCTCGTGCTGCAGATCGGCAACGCGCCCAACCAGGTGATGCTGTCCGTCGGCATCGTGCTGCTCGCGCTGGCAGCGTGGATCACGTTTGAAGCGTTGGCGTCCGTGCTCTGGCGCGGACGATCGAAGGTGGCCTGATCCCGATGCGCACTGCTCTGGAAATCGCGTTCTTGATCGCCTGCCTCTGGATTGCGTGGCATGACGCGATGGAACTGCTGGTCGGGTGGTATTCGGGCGGCGACCCGGACGCCTCGCGCATGGCGATCGCAACGCTGGCGCTTCGATGCGTCGCCGCGCTCGTGGCTGCGATCGCGACCGGGGTCATGATGGTCCTCGCGCGGGAATAGTGGGCGACTCGTGCGCGACTCACGCGCCAACGGCACCCTTCGCTACCGCAGAATCGAGCCGACCGGCGGCGATAGCGAGAATGGCGGCGCAGTCCCGGAGAGCGCCTGCACCCAGAGTTGCAGACCCACGAGCTGCGGGTCACTCGGCACGTTCCACGTCGCGACCGAAGAGCCAGTGCTGTCCGCAGTGAGGACTCCCACCAAGAACACGCTGCCGAGTTCGAGCGACACGCGCTCGCGCACGTTTGCGACCACCGCAGTGCCAAGTTGCAGCGCGGCAAAGTAGGCCACCGGATCCAAGGGTCCCGTCGTCGCCGCCACCGAAAACGGGAGGCCCACCACGATGGGCGCCGGCCGACTCACCCCGGTGACGTTGGCCGCGAGCGGCACAGCGCAGATCGGACCCTGCCCCACCTGCGATCGCGCGGCCCGGCTGCTGGCGACACCCAGGCCCGTCAGCGGACACGCGCTGCCGCCAAGCCCCGCGATGAATGCGCTATCCGAGACGTCAAACTGGCTCGCTCCGTCGCACGACAAAGCCGCGCCGCCGACGCCGCCAAAGGCATGATCGCCGCCGCGCGACGAGATCGCGCTCGCATGCAACCGCGATTGCGTGAGCACGATGCCGACGCCCGGCTGAAACCCCGCGGACAATGCCGCGCCACCGACAAAGGAAGTCGACACCGCCGTCATCGACGACGACTGCAACACGCACCCATGCGTCAGATCAAAGGGCCCGATGCCCTCAACGACGCAGCCGAGCAGGTGCGTGGTCGCGTTCTGCACGATCAGCGACGAGATACCCGTGGCGCGCAGTTCACACTGGTCGAACACCACGCGTCCGCTCGTCACCAGCACGCGATGCCGCACGATGATGCCGGCAACCGCGGGCACCGTATTGGGCACAAACCGCAAGCCAACGAGATGCGCCGTCGTTCCCGCGGGAGGCAGCAACCGCGTCGGGCCTTGGAAGGCCGCGCACAAGGAAGTGTTGAGGCAACCAGGCCCCGCGATCGCTGGATCGTAGGCGACGTCGACCGTGCCGGGCTGGATGGCGCGCACTGTCACCGGGACCGTCAACTCGAAGTGCGCGTAGGTTCCTGATTGCACGAGCACGGTGTCGCCCGGTTGCGACAGCGCGAGCGCATCGCGGATCTGCGGCAGGCCCGCGGGGCCGACGACGCGCGTGGTTTGGGCGGCGGCGGACGCGACAAAGGCCGCGGCGACCAAGCAGCACATCGCACGAAGGAAATCCATCCGAGCAAGCCTAGGCAGGCGCATGAACTCGTCCATGCCCGCCGTGTGGTCCTTCGGTAAGACAGCAGGGCACTGGCGAGGACCGGCGAGCGTTGCGTCAGGTGCGAATGGCTTCCTTGCGGGCGAAGGGGGCCAGAGGCGTCGCGAACCTATGCCCGCAACCTGCAGCGAGACCACCATGGCACCTGGTCTTGCGTGCCTGCTGATCGGCGAGCTCACCGCTGCAGCCAACCTCGCCCCGCCGCTCCGCCATCGAGAACCGAAGCGAAATCGCACAAGCGCGTCGCCACCATCGCCCGCCCGCGCGCCCCTCACTTCACATACGGCGCCTCCACCCTGCGCGCCGCCGCATTGAACGCCGCCACCGCGCCCGCCTTCGCCGCCTCGAACTTCGCCAGCTCCGCCTCGACTGCGGCAATCAGCATGTCGGCGACGTCGCGTTGCGCCCGCGTCGGCGCAAACAGCGCGTTGTTGGCGGCGGACATCACGCCAGCGAGCTTGTCGGTGAGCTTGATCGGGTAGTTGAGCGGGTCCTGGCTGCTCTTCGACTGCGTTTGGTAGAGCGTCTCCTCGACGGCGGTCAGCGCGTCCTTTGCGACCTTGCCGACGTCGGCGAGATCCTTCTTCTTCGCCTCGTCGTCGATGCGAGACGCGACGTCGTCGATCTGCGTGCGCAGCGAACGGATCTTGGTGATCGCCTCGTGCGCCTTCTCGATCGTGTCGCGGCAGCGCACGACGAACTGGTAGCGCTGCTGCAGTTCCTCAACCGTCGCCTCGGCGCGCGGGTCCTTGTCGATCACGAGCGGCGCAGTGAACGTCTGGCCATCGAACACGAGCCGGGCTTCGTAGCGGCCGGGTGCCTGCGAACGCGGGCCCGAGAGGTCGCCGTTCCACAGCACCATGCCGTCGAAGCCCTTGGCGTCCTTGGCTTCGTACTCCCAGCGGATCGTGTTCATGCCGCGCTTCAGCACGAGTTTGTCCGCGTCCTTCTCGGCCGCGGAGTCGCGCGTCCACACGACCTTGCCTTGGTAGTCGACGATCTCGAGCCGATGCGCGCAGGCGACCGGTTCGCTCGCGTCGCCGCCGACGAAGACGCGCACGACCGGCGCCGCGCTCGGGTTCTTGCCCTTTTGCGCGACGTCGCCATCCGTGCCCGGGAACTGCACGTGCGGCACCGGCGCAAACAGCACGACCTTTCGCTGCGCTTGCGCCGCGTTGCACTGACGCAGGTGCGGCAGGTAGTCGAAGGACCACATCGAACGGCCCTGCGTCGCGGCGATCAGCGAACCGTCCTTGATGCAGAGGTCGGTGATCGGCACGAGCGGCAGGTTGCGCTGCAACCGTTGCCACAGCTTGCCGCCATCCATCGACATCCACACCGTGCGCTCGGTGCCGCAGAATAGCAGCCCCTTCTGCACCGGGTCCGCGCGCACGCAACGCACAAACCAATGCGGGTCGATGCCGCGCGTGCACGACTCCCACGAAGCGCCGTAGTCGCGCGTGACGAATAGATAGGGCGTGAAGTCGTCGAGCTTGTAGCGCGTCGCCGCGACGTAGCAGGTGGCCGCATCGAAGGGGTCGGCCTCGATGCAGTTGATCTGCGCCCACTCGGGCAAACCAGGCGGCGTGACCTTGTTCCAGTTGGCGCCCGCATCCAGGCTCACGTGCACGAGGCCGTCGTCGCTGCCGCACCAGAGCGCGCCCTTCTGCACTGGCGACTCCGCGAACGCAAAGATCGTGCAGTAGTACTCGACGCTGGTGTTGTCCTGCGTGATCGGCCCGCCCGACGAACGCATCTTGTCGGCATCGTTGCGCGTGAGGTCAGGGCTGATCGGTTGCCAACTGTGGCCTTCGTCGCGGCTCACGAAGAGCACGTTGCCGGCCGCATAGAGCGTGTCCGCATCGTGCGGGCTGAACACGATCGGGTAGTTCCACTGAAAGCGATAGCGCGTCGAATCGGCGCCGGCGCCGAGCGGGTTGTCCGGCCACACGTCGACGCGGCGCGACAGGCGATCGCGATGGTCGCGGCGCTCGAGCATGCCGCCGTAGTTGCCGCCAAACACGATCTCGGGATCCTTGCGGCTCGGCGCGAGCCAACCGCTCTCCGAACCCGCCGTCGACTCGAAGTCGCGTTCGCCGATGCCATCGCCCGCCGTGCGATGGCGGATGCGCATCGCGCTATTGTCCTGTTGCGCGCCATAGATGCGGTAGGGCGCCGCCGTGTCCGTCGTCACGCGATAGAACTGCGCCGTCGGCTGGTTGTTCTGCCCCGTCCACGACCGACCGCCGTCCACGGTCACGCACGCGCCGCCGTCGTTGCCTTCGATCATGCGCTGCGGATCGATCGGGTCGATCCACAGGTCGTGGTTGTCGCCGTGCGGCACCGCGATCTGCGAGAAGGTCTTGCCGCCATCGGTCGACTTGTGGAAGCCGACGTTGAGCGCATAGACCGTGTCGGCGTCCTTGGGGTCGACGTAGACGCGGCTGTAGTACCACGCGCGCTGCCGCAGCGAACGCTCGTCGTTGACCTTGGTCCACGTCACGCCTGCGTCGTCACTGCGGAACAGCCCGCCATCCTTCGCTTCGATCTGCGCATACAGACGCTGTGGCTTCGACTTTGCGCACGCGATGCCGGCGATGCCGAGCGGGCCTTCGGGCAGGCCCTTGTTCTTGCTGATGTCGGTCCACGTCGTGCCGCCGTCGGTCGACTTGTGGATCGCGCTGCCGTCGCCGCCGCTGTCAAAGCGCCACGGCAACCGCCGCGCGCGCCACGTCGTCGCATACAGCGTCTGCGTGTCGTCGGGCGCAATCGTCAGGTCCACCGCGCCCGCGTCCGCGTTGACGAATAGCACGCGTTCCCACGAAGTGCCGCCATCCAGCGAACGGTAGACGCCGCGCTCCTCGTTGGGCCCGCTGACGTGCCCCATCACCGCCGCGAACACGCGGTCAGGGTTCTTGTTGTCGATGCGGATGCGGCTGATGTGCCGGCTGTCGGGCAGCCCGCAGAACGTCCACGACGCGCCCGCGTCGATCGACTTGTAGACGCCGTCGCCGCTGCTGACGTTGCCGCGCCACGTCTTCTCGCCGCAACCGACGTAGATCACGTTGGCGTTGCTCTCCGCGACCGCGACCGCGCCGATCGAGCCGCCGAAGAACCCGTCGCTGACGTTCTTCCACGACGCGCCCGCGTCGGTCGTCTTCCACACGCCGCCGCCCGTGGCGCCCATGTAGTAGGTGTTGCGGTCCGTCGCGACGCCCGCGACCGCCGCCACGCGCCCACCGCGGAACGGCCCGACGAGCCGCCAGTCGCAGGTGTCGAGCAGGATGGACGGGATCGGGCCTTCGGGGTCCTGGGTCGCGGTCGTGGCGGCCTTTGCGCCGGGTTGGG
>SXPK01000229.1 GCA_005776365.1 Planctomycetia bacterium | reverse complement strand
TTGCCGCCGATGATGTCCGCGGTGCACACGAAGTTGTAGGGCGTCTCGAGGTTGATCGTCGGCTTGGCGTCGAGCCAACGCTGCGGCAGGTCGTAGGGCGTCTCGTTGTCGAAGGACGAGTTGCGCTCGTAGAGACCGTTGAAGGTCGTCTTCGGCGGCACCTTGGTGGTGCCAGCCTCGTAGCCCGTCACGGTGCCGAACGCGAGGCGAAGGGTGAACGTGGCATCCGGATACATGCTCTTGCCGTAGACCTCGAAGCGAGCCGAGTTGAGGATCGCCTTGTTCGCCGGGACGATTTCTTGCTCCAGCTTCTTCTGCAGCTTCATCCGCTCCGAGCGCTTGACCTCCTTGTTGTCGAGGGCAGCTCGCATCTCGGCATAGCCCGCAGCGATCGCGTCGAATGCGGCCCGAATCTCCGGCTTGCCGGACTTCGCGATCAGTTCCTCGTCGCGAGCCTTCATCTTCGCCATCATCGTCGCGTCGCGAAGGCCAGCGAGGTGGCCGGTGTAGGCCTTCAGGCTGTTCGCGATGCCGAAGTACTGATCGCGCAGCGCGAATGCCTTGTCCGGGTCGTTGTCCATCTGCTCCTTGGTCTGCGCCAGCATGCTGGTCAGACGATCGACGACGCGGGGCGTCTGGATGTCGCGGTGGAACTCCATCTCCGCGTGCGTCAACAGGCGCTCGGTGTTGCCCGGGTGTCCCGAGACGAATACGAGGTCGTCCTTCTTGGCGCCGTCCGAGTTCCACGGGAAGTAGTACTTCGACGAGTCGATCGGCTTGCCATCCTCGTAGACGCGGAAGAACGCGCAGTCGAGGCAGTAGCGAGGATAGGTGAAGTTGTCGTAGTCGCCGCCATAGAACGCGACCTGCTTCTCGGGCGCGAACACGAGGCGGACGTCGTCATACTTGTGGTAGACGTGGATGCGGAACTCGTTGCCGTCGTAGAGGACGACAGGGTCCGCCTCGATGTGCGCCTTCTCGTCCAAGAACGCGCCGCAAAGCTCCTTGAGCTTGCCCTCGCGATCCGCCTCAGGCAGCGCGAGGATTTCCTGCGTCACGTTCTTGATCTCGATCAACTGACGCAGCGTGAGGCCCTTTCCCTTCACTTCGCTGCCGTAGATCTTGCTGCTGAAGCCGGGCTCGACCCAGTCCTTCTCCTTCGTCGAAACCGCCTGGATCGTCGTGAGCGCGACGTGGTGGTTCGTCATCACGAGGCCATTGGGCGACACGAACGAGCCCGAGCCACCGGTATCGAAGCGCACCGATCCGAGCCGCACGTGCTCGAGCCACTGCGGCGTCGGCTCGAACTTGTGCTTCTCCTTGAGATACTGGAGCGGCAGGCCGTCGAATGGCCACATGCCCTCGTCGGGCAGGACGGACGGAAACGCGGCGAAGACAGCGAAGGCGCAGAGCCAACGCGAGACCGGGAACAACTTCATCACGGGGAATTCCTTGCGTGGAACAGGCCGCGGGGGACGCCGCAGCCGAACATCAGGGCGAACACGATACGGAGCAGGGCCGCGACGCGCCAAAGTGACTTCAGCCATCCCGGCTGGGGGACGTCCCGGCGTCAGGGTCGGCGCCGCCCTGGCGCAGGCAGTCATGGACGCGGCTGGCGAGCGCTTCCGAGAGCCCTGGCACGGCCCGCAACTCTTCCTGGGTAGCGGCCCGCAACGCAGTCAAGGAGCCAAAATGCCGCAATAGGAGCCGGCGGCGCTCCTTGCCGATCCCCGGAATGCCGTCGATCTCGCTGCCGATGCGTCCGCGTCGCTGGCGATGGTAGGTGATGGCAAACCGATGCGCCTCGTCGCGCAGCGCCGCAACCAACAGCGTCTCGGGCGCGTTGGGCACGAGCGGCACTGGCAGGTGCTTGCCAGGCAGAACGAGCCGCTCACCTGTCTCGGTCTTGCGATCCCCCACGCCGCGCAAGCGACTCTTGGCGAGGCCGCAGACCGGGACTTCCGCGTCCAGTGCCAGCTCGGCAATCGCGCGCTTCGCCGCCGCGAGTTGCCCTTCGCCGCCATCGACCACGAGCAGGTCCGGCAGGTCCTCGTCGTCGCGCTCGAGACACAGCGCAAGGCTGCGGCGCACGGCCTCCTGCATGGCCGAGAAGTCGTCGCCGGCATGCGCGCTGCTGATCCTGAAGCGACGGTAGTGGGCCTTGTGCGGCTCGCCGTCGACGAAGCACACGCGCGACGCGACGGTGTCCTTGCCCTGCGTCGTCGAGACATCGATGCAGTGCAATCGCTGCAAGGTCACGTCGAGTCCCGCGCGCTGCGCCAATCGTTGTGCAGCCTCGACGCGGCGCGCCGACGCGTTCTGCTCGACGAGGTCCTGCGACGCCGCGTTCTGCTCCGCAAGCTCGAGGTGCCGCCGACGATCGCCACGTTGCGGAACCTGGATCTCGACCGCCGCCCCCCGCTTCTCACGCAGCCACGCCGTGATCAGGCCCGCCTCGGCGGGCAATGCGCGCACCAGCACGCGCAGGGGCACATGCCGATCGCCCTCGTAGAAACGACCGAGCAAGTCCGCCATCAGCAGGTCCTCCGGCAGCTCGCTGCGAATCGAAAACCTCCGCACGTGCTCGAGCGTCCCGCCGCGGAACGACAAGAATGCGCATGCGATCTCGAAGCCGCTGCGATGCAGACCAATCGCATCTTCGTCGTCGGCGTGGCCGACGACGGCTTGTCGTTCGCCGACCAGCTGCAATGCCTCGATCTGCAGCTTCAGCGCTTCGGCGCGCTCGAACTGGAGCGCTTCACTGGCCTTCCCCATCTGCGACCGGAGATCCTGCAGCAACGAACCAGAATCCCCGCGCAACAGCCGGATCGAGCGCTGCAGCAGCGCCTCGTAGTCCTGCCGCGTGACGAGGCCGACGCACGGCGCCGGGCACCGCCCGATCTGGTGCTTGATGCACGGTCGCGCGCGGTTGTCGAACACATGGTCGGTGCAGTCGCGCAAGGGCGCGACCTTGTGCAGGAGCCGCAGCGTGCGTCGCACCGCCTTGGCCGACGAGTAGGGACCGAAGTAGAGCGCGTCGTCGTCACGCCGCCGGCGCACCAGCCGATACCACGGCCATGGCTCATGCGGATCGAGCCGCAGCATCAAGAACGACTTGTCGTCCTTCAGCTTGATGTTGTAGGGCGGCTTGTGCTTCTTGATGACCGTGTTCTCGAGCAGCAGCGCCTCCTGCTCGGTCGCGGTCGACACGAACTCGACGTCGACGGCCTCGTGCTCGAGGAAGCGCAGCAAGAACCGGCCGTCACCGCCTGGCCTCAAGTAGCTGCGGACTCGGGCGCGCAGGTTGGCGGCCTTGCCGGCGTAGAGCGTGCGGCCGTCCGCAGCGAGGAATTGGTAGACGCCTGGTCCTTCGGGGAACCGCGCCGACTTCTCCGCGATGCGCGCGTCCATCGGACTACAGCAACTCCATCTCGAGCTTCTCGAGGCGGAACACCTCGTCGCGGATCTGCGCCGCCAGCTCGAAGTCGAGGTTCTTGGCCGCAGCCAGCATCTCGGCGCGCATCGTCTTCAGGTGCAGGCCGAGCTCTTGCTTGCTGGCAAACTGCCGGCGCGGCGTCGGCGTTGCACTCGCGGCGTCCTTGCCGCGCCCCTTGGAAGCCGAGGACTTGCGGCCCCTGCGCCCGCCTTTTCCCTCCGCGTCCTCCTCCTGCGGCAGGTCGAGGAGTTCTCGAACGGCCTTCACGACGGTCGTCGGAGTGATCCCGTGTTCTTGGTTGAAGGCCTGCTGCTTTTCGCGGCGACGGTCCATCTCGGCGATCGCGCCTTCCATCGACACGGTCCGCTTGTCTGCATAAAGAATGACGCGGCCTTCGACGTTGCGCGAGGCACGGCCGCAAGTCTGGATCAATGACGTCTTGCTGCGCAGATAGCCTTCCTTGTCGGCGTCGAGCACTGCGACGAGCGTGACTTCCGGAAGGTCGAGGCCTTC
>SXPK01000228.1 GCA_005776365.1 Planctomycetia bacterium | reverse complement strand
TGAGCAGCTGCAATGCGACGAAGCGATCGTTGGCGGACGCTTCCTTGTCGTCGAGGATCGCGCGCAGTTGCTGCAGGTGGCCTGGCCGAAACAAGTGGCTGATGTCGCGGATGGCCTCGAACGTGAGTTGCTCGAGCGCTGCGTCTTCGATGTGCAACACGCTGCGTCCACCGATGTTCTCGGTTCGGACGTGCGCCTTCGTGACGAGGCGGTAGGGCGTGGAGTCGGGGCCGAGTTCGAACAGGGTCTGGAACGCAAACGGCATGCGCCGCTCTATATCGAAGCACGCGGCCCGATGCGACGAGACTTCACCGCAGGAGCGGAATGCGGGTCGCGCCACCGAACGTGAAGGCCTGGCCGACCACCAGCGAAAACTCGACCCCGTCGGTGTTGCCTTGCGCATGGTCGAGCGCCGACGTGACATCCATGCGCAGCACGGTGGCTCCAAACAAGGGCGCAGAACCGATGCGCAGACCGCCGCCAATGCCTACGTAGGGACGCCCGAGGCCGGGATCATCCGAGGTAAAGCCCGAGTCGCAGAAGGCAGCGAGCCCGAAGTGGAAGGCCCACAGTTCGATGCCTGTGGACCACCGTTCTTCAGCCGACATGACGAGTCGCCGCGTGCCCGCGAACAAGCGAGCGTCGTAGCCGCGCAATCCGCTGTCCGCGCCAAGCGTGTACTGAACCGGCAGGTCCTGGTCCTCGTCAGCTGAGTCGAATCGCACCGTGCCCAAGAGCGCATGCGCCTCGTTCCACTGGCGCACGGACTGGGCTCGCGCCGCGACGCGCCAACCGACCAGCCCTGCGTCGCCCCAACGCAGGGCGCCATCCGTCGCGCAGCCCAATAGCCAATCCGCCGCGGGCTCCGCGGCAAAACCAAAGTGGGCTTCGATCGCCGGTTGCGCCTCCAACTCGCGACCCTCTTCGTCACGCAGCACGCAACCCGCGGTCAACTCGACTTCGGTGGCAAGCGCGATGTCCTGCACGTAACCGAGCGTGTCGATCGAAGTCGCCGTCCGGAATTGACTGATCCACCTGCCACGGAAGCTCGGGCCAAGAAACATGGAACGCGTGTCGCCTGGAACGCGCAGTTCCGACGCCATCTCCCCCTCCGCAGCGCCGTAGTCGACTTCCGTCAACCTCGCCTGCACGCCAAAGCCCGCACGCGCGAATCGCTCGCCACTGAGCCCTCCCCACTCCCCTTCGGCGGCGGCACGCTGCAGTGGCACCGAACCGGACTCCTCGCCGAGCCGATAGTATTCCTGCGCGAGTTCGTCATAGGAGGCGCCGACGCGCCAACTACGCGGATCGCGCAGGTGCTTGAAGGGCCGCGCGACCTCGACGCCGACGCCATCGCCGTCGTCGGTCCGCGACAACCGGAGACCGCCCGTCATCCAGGTGTCGAAAAGATGCAGGTCGTTGAAGGAACCGACGCCGCGAAAGTCCCCTTCGTCGATCTGCCGGAAGCTCGCGGCAAGCCGGTCACCGGAGCCGAACAAGTTGGCCTCGGAGACCGAGGCGTTGAAACCAGCCGAGCCGCCGACGTAGGAGACGCCGCCGCCCACTGCGAGCGTCAATCGGTCGCGCGTGCGCACGACGAGGTCGGCCTCGCCAGGAACCGAGGTCGGCACCAAAGTGGCTTCGACTTCGGCGAAGATGCCGAGCGCGCGCAGGTTTCGCGCCAGTTCTTCCGCATGCGATGCATCGACGAGATCGCCTGGATGCACGAACACTTCGAGCATCACCGTCTTTGTCAATGTCCTCGCGTGCGCAGCATTCAGCAGCCGCGGGATCACACGCTCACCAGTCTCGGCCGGGCGGAAGATGTCCTGCGTCTCAACACGCACGGCGCGCAGGCGATAGTGCACGACCTCGGTCACAGCGACCTCGGCAGCTGATGCAGACCCTTCCCGCGCGGCCGGCGGCTCCTGCGCAAGCACGATCGATGTCGCGCAAGACGCCACGATCATGGCAGCGACAGGCGCGGCGGCTCGGCGAGACACGCGCAGGATTCCACGCATCCCTGCGCACCAACGCAATGCTCTCTGCGGCCGATGGCGGAGCCGGCATCGCACAAGCGCACCGGGGTCCGTAGGCTGCACACGATGTCCGCCGCTTCGAACGCGCGTCCGACGCGCCTGTGCTTTGCCGCCGCGCACGTCGTGATGCACGACGCCTACGCGGCGCTCGGCCATCGCCTGGACACGCCCGCGGATGCAACCGAGATCCGGTGCCACGTCGACTGGAATGCGACCATGGGCATTCGCCGCTGGCTCGATTCCCATGGCTTTGGCATCGCCGAGGCGATGGACACGGCGCAACGGTTCTTCTTGGGTTGGGAATCTGCCCTTGAGCTGCTCGCCCGCACGTCGGCCCTCGGACTCGCACACGGTTTCTGCGCCGGCGCCGGAACGGACCACCTCGCGCAAGTGCGCAACCTCGACGATCTCGCCGACGGCGTCGCGTGGCAATGCCGCGAGATCCAGCGGCTGTCCGGCATCCCGGTCGTGCTGCCAATGCCCTTCCTCACGCAGCACGGCTGCGGCGAAGCAGACTACGTAGCGACCTACCGCAGCATCATCGACCGCGTCGAGGGCCCGATCTTCCTGCATTGGCTCGGCCCGATGTTCTTGCCCGCTTTGCAGGGCTACTTCCCTGGCGACTCGTTGCGCCGGATCCTCGCGCTCGACCGTCAGAAAGTGCGGGGCATCAAGATCTCGATGCTGGATGACGCGCTCGAAGTGAGACTGCGCCGCGAACTGCTGCCGCACGATCAGATCGTGCTGACCGGCGACGACTTCCACTTTGGCCGGATGATCCTCGGCGGCTCCCCTGACGCGCCGCGGCAAACCGTGCCCCCGGCGGTCGAACGCTGGACGCAGATTGGCGGCCGCGACGTCGCGCTCGGTGACTTCAGCCACGCGCTGCTCGGCATCTTGGATGCAATCGCGGAGCCCGCTGGACGAGCGCTCGACGCATTGACGCGAGGCTGTGCCGCGAAGTTTCTCGACCTCATGGACCCGTGCGAGACGCTCGGTCGCCACGTCTTCTGCGCCCCGACCCAGCACTACAAGGCTGGGCTCGCGTTCCTCGCCTATGCCGCCGGCCGCCAGCAGAACGCCATGCTCATCCGGCGCGAGGACACGATGCGTGAGATTGCGCACTATCGCCGCTGCGCCGAGCTTGCAGTCTTGTGCGGCGCGCTGCGCGACGACGAACTCACGACATCACGCATCAACGCGTTGCTGCAAGGGGAGACGAAGTGAAGCCGCGCGTGTTCGTGACTCGCAAGGTCTACCCACAGGCGATCGCGGTCCTGCAAGAGGACTGCGTGGTCGACTATCGCGACACCTTGGAAGTCGCCGACGCCGACGCGTTGCGCAAGAAGCTCCAGCATGCAGAAGGTGTCGTGTGCCAACTCACGGACGCCATGACGGCGGACCTGCTGGCCGCCGCGCCGAAGCTGAAGGTCATCAGCCAGGTGGCCGTTGGCTACGACAACGTCGACGTGGCCGCGGCGACGGCGCGCGGCATCGTCGTCACCAACACTCCTTCCGTGCTCACCGAGTCGACGGCAGACCTCACGTTCGCATTGCTGCTCGGCGTCGCGCGTCGCGTGAGCGAAGCCGAGCGCTACCTGCGCGCGGGCAAGTGGAAGCGCTGGGACATCGACCTGCTCGCGGGCATCGAC
>SXPK01000227.1 GCA_005776365.1 Planctomycetia bacterium | reverse complement strand
GCTCGGCTGTCTGACGCAGGCGCGCTACGGCATCGCGTTTGGCGCGATCGGCGCGGCGCAGGCGGCTTATGACGAAGCCTGTCGCTACAGCCAGATGCGGATCATGTTCGACAAGCCGATCGGGCGCTTCCAGCTCGTGCAGAACAAGCTCGTCTGGATGGCGGCCGAGATCACCAAGGCGCAGCTGATGTGCTGGAAGCTCGGCAAGATGAAAGAAGCCGGCACGATGGAGCACTTCCACGTGTCGATGGCCAAGCGCAACAGCTGCTGGATGGCGCTCGAGTGCTGCCGCCTCGGCCGCGACATCCTCGGCGCGAACGGCATCACCGACGAGTACCAGATGATGCGCCACATGTGCAACCTGGAGTCGGTCATCACCTACGAAGGCACGCACGACATCCACGCGTTGATCGTCGGCCGGCAGCTGACCGGGTTGGACGCGATCATGTGACCCTGGTTCGGCATCGCGAGAATGCTGCGCGAGCCGCGGTGAGGCGATGGCCTCTTCGCGGCTCGTGCTGTTTGGTGGGGGCTTCGGCGTTGCGTGGATCGAGACCTGGGAATCTCGCTCGTGCCCGTCTCTGAGGACTTGTTCCGTTGATGGGTGGGGAGGTGCGTGAAGTGGGTTTACGACACGTCTCCGGCTGCGCCCGGAGCCGAAGCCCGCTGCTGGCTTCGCGAGTTCTCCGCTGCAAGATCGCTCCCTGCCCGCTGCCTTCGTTGCGCAGCCTCGAATGCCGGATGTCGTGAAAGGCCGCTACGGCCGAGAGGCCCTGGCAGGGCGGAAGCCGAGGGAGCCGTCGCGGCCCGACACACCCGCGTCGCGGCGGTGTCCAGCGCGCAGATCTGCTGCCGCGCTGCCAAAGTAGCCGCCGCGGATCGAGCGGTGGGCGGGGGACCCACCAGTTCGGTAACCGTCGCCCGCCCTCGGCGTCTGGTCGGACCAGCCTGCTTCCAGACACCACTCCCAGGCGTTGCCGTGCGTGTCGAATAGACCAAATGGATTGGGGTGCATGGCGCCGACGACGGCCAGCGTGGAGCCGAACACGTTCTCCTTGCCCTTCAGACTCTTCTCATCATTGCCGGTCGACCATGGTGTCGTCGTGCCAGCGCGGCAGCCGAGTTCCCACTGTGCTTCGGTCGGCAGCGAGAGGCCGTGGAGTCGCAGCATCTCGTCACAGTCAAACCAGCTGACCATCTCGACAGGCAATGCGAGGTCGTGTGCATCGGCGCGAGCGCTCGGGTTCTTGCCCGTGCTGCGCAGCCACTGGCCCTGCGTCAGCTCGTACTTGCTCATGAAGAACGGCGTGAATCGGAGCTGACACGGCGTCTCGTCGTCTCGGCGATGCGGATCGAAGTTGGGGCATTCGATGATTGGCGGCGTCGCGGCCTTCTTTTCTGCCAACTTGAGTCGGGTGGCGCGTTGGTCGATCGCAGCAAGGACCGCGCGCTGTGAGCCCTCGAATTCCATCCGCTCAGCCAGCGATGACTTGGCGAGCGCTTCAGCAGTGCGTTGCCGCGCCTCCTCGTCCTGGCCGTTGGCGACCAAGGCCCAGGCAAGGGTGTCGAGGTAGGGAGCCTCGCTCGCAGAGCCAGATGCCAGCGCTACTGCAGCGCGTGCCGCGGCGAGCGCCCGCGCTTCGTCGCCGACCACCTTGCGGTCCTGCTCCTCTGCTTCCGTCTCCGGCGCTACGCGCGCCCATGCAAAGTCGTTGAGTTCGTGGGCCTCGGCTTCGGCAAAGCTGGGAGGCAACTCCATGGCCTCGAACGGAGTCGTGCCCGATGCGATCGCGATTTCGCGCCGCAGCGAGGCGACCCGTTTGGCGGCGCGATCGGGATCGACGTCGGTCGTGCCGACCCAATTCGTGCCGCCCGGAAGCAGCACGAACACGATTCCCATGTCGCCGTCAGGCACGAGCCGTCCAGTCGCCGAATCGCGTCGCGGGACCTGCTTTCCTGCTGTGCCAGACGGCAGGTGCGCGAACTCCCACAGCTTCGACACCGGGTCCATGCCGATCGGTATGAGGCCCTCCTGCTCCGTCAGCGAGTAGTGCTCGTAGCGAGTCGATGCGGTGATGCCATCGCTCGCGGCGATGGAGCGGAACGCATCCTGCCAGGATTGTTGGTGGGCGGAATGCGCGGTCGCAAGGGCCTGCGCTTGTGCCAGCCGATCGCGCATCGACACCATCGCGCCTTGCATCATGGTGGGGCCTCCCTTGCCCAGTGCGCGAATCTGCGCGACGAGCTTGGCGAGTTGCAGATGGCGCTCGGCATTGCCGACATCGGCGAACTCATGGCCTGCGGCTTCGAGCCGCACGTCGGCGTCGGCGATGTCCTTTTGGAGCGCGCGCCGTTCGAGCGGCTGGGCTTCTTCGGTCTCTTGCAGGAGTCGGTCGATCTCGGCCGTCACGTTCGCTCGCGCCGCGCTGCGGGCTTCGTCGGTGGCGGCGCGCGCGTGCTGCCGGATCGCGGCGAGGTCCTGTTCGATCTCCGGCAGGCGCTTCACGATCGGCTCGACCCCCGCGATCCAACTCTCGAAGTCGGCGATGCGACTCGGAACCGCAGGCCACATCGTTGCCGCGCGCGACTCGGCATCCTGGAGCCTCGCGATGTCGGCATAGATGCGATCCTTGGCGGCGAGCGTCTCCGCGTCCTGGCGGGCCTTGGCCTCGGCCCTGGCGGCCGCCACGGCAAGTTGCTCCTGCTCCTTCGCGCGCGTCTCGCTCGCCTTGGCAGCCTCCGCGTTCTGCGTCGCGATTTGTGATTGCCACCAGATCCCGATTCCACCCGCCACGATCGCGCCCATCACGACAACCGCCGCTGCGCACTGCACTCGATACTTCCTGACGAACTTCTTCGCCCGATAGCCAAAGCTCGGCGGCGTCGCGAGCACAGGCTCCAGCTTGCGATACCGCTCCAAGTCCGCCGCCAGTTCCTGCGCTGTCGCGTAGCGCCGCGTCCGGTCCTTCTCCAAGGCCTTCAACGTGATCCAGTCGAGGTCGCCTCGCAACGCCTTGCCAAAGTCACCACGGCTCATCGCGCGCAACTTCGCCAGCGCCGCTGCGCGGTCACCGAGCGCCGTGACCTTGGTGCTGGGCTTCGCCGGTTCTTGCTCGCGGATCACGCGCTGCATCTTGTGGTAGCCGGCAGCGTGCAACTCCTCGCGCGAGAACGGCAACTCGCCCGTGAGCAACTCGTAGAGCAGCACGCCGAGCGAATACACATCGGTGCGCGTGTCGACGTCGAGTCCATCGAGGCCCGCTTGCTCCGGCGACATGTATTCTGGTGTGCCGACGACGGTGCCGTGCTCGGTGTAGATCGTCGCTTCGACGAGACGGTGGTCGGTCGCCTTCGCGAGGCCGAAGTCGATGATCTTGGGCGACGGCGTGCTGTCCTGCAGCGTCACGAGCACGTTGCCGGGCTTGAGATCGCGGTGCATGACGCCTTTCAGATGTGCATGCTGCACACCGGAGCAGACCTTCTGAAACAGCTCGATGCGCTGCTCCAGCGTCAGCTTGTTCTGGTCGCAGTAGCTCGTGATCGGGATCCCCTTCACGAACTCCATCGCAAACCATGGTTGCCCCGTCGTCGTCAGGCCTGCGTCATAGACCTTGGCGATGTACGAGTGCTCCATCAACGACAGCGCCTTGCGCTCCGCCTCGAAGCGCGCGACCACCGCCTTGCTGTCCATGCCGAGCTTGATGACCTTCACTGCGGCACGCCGCTGCACCGGCTCGCGTTGTTCGCCGAGGTAGACGGTGCCCATGCCGCCCTCGCCGATGACGTCGAGGACCTTAAAGGGGCCGATCTGGGTCGGGCGGTCGGAGGGCATGGCGCGCAGTGTCGCTGCGCGCGGCTACGCGGCCAAGCAGCGAGTCCCGACTGTCACTCGCGCAGCGACGCCTTGATCACCGCGAGATCCCCGTCGAAGTCTTCGACGGTGCGCGGCCCGAAGGACAGGCGCAAGAAGTGCCGCAATGGCGACTGCTCGCCGCGGCGGCGCATGTCGCACAACTCGCCGGGGAGGATCGCGGCCCTCTGCCGGAACATGCGCCGATTGAACTCGGAGGCGGTGAGCCCGCCCGGCAGTTTCATCCAGCAGTAGAAGCCGCCGGTCCCGGTGTAGTCGACGAAGCCGAGCGACTCCATCGCTTCGCAGTAGCGGCGGCGTTGGCTGCCGTAGAAGGTCGCGATCGCGTTGCGCGCGGCGTCGATGTGCGCGGGCTGGAATAGCTGCAGCACGTAGTTCTGGCTCAGTTGGCTGATGCCGCCCATGCCATAGGACGAGAAGTTCTTCAGCGTCTCGAGTTCGCGGCTTGGGCCGATGACCCAGCCGGTGCGCGCGCCAGGCGACTGCAGGCCCTTGGTCGCGGCGCCGACGACGAAGAGGTTGTGCGCGTCGAGGTCCTTTACATGCGCGAGGACGCTGGCCGGCGGCTCGGCGAAGAACTCGTAGGCCTCATCGACGATCGCGGCGAAGCCCGGTTCCGTCGTCCACCGTGCGAGCTTGTCCAGGTCGGATGGCTGGAGCGTGACGCCGGTCGGGTTGCCGGGATTGCTGCGCAACAACAGTTGCCGCTCGTTGCCGCCGGCTTGCTGGTGCGCCGTGCGATGGTCATCCAGCGTCGGACGAAAGCGGTTCTGCTCGTTGCTCGCCACGATCGCGTAATCGCGACCGCAGTGCCGCAGCATGTCCCAGTAGGGCGTGTATTCGGTCTCCTCGATCGAGACGCGCAGGTCCTTCTGCATCATCCACAAGAGCGCGACGAGGCCGGGGCGGCCGCCGGCGAACAGCATTACGTTGTCGGTCGTGAGCCTGCAGCCATAGTGGCGGTTGTAGTAGTCGGCGATCGCCTTCTTCAGCGCCGGAGTGCCGTCGGCCTTCGGATACATGCGGTCTTGAGCAGTGACCGGCAGATGCGATGGCAACTCGGGGCCGCCGGGCACGCGCGTCGTCAATGGGAAGCCCTGACTCAAGGGCCGCGTGCCGGGGTCGCCGATGTAGGAGCCCGTCTCCTTCGCGAAGGCGAAGAGGATCTGGTAGATGCCCATTGGATCGCGCGGCGACAGCAGCTTCATGCCGCCGATCCTCGCCGCCGCACGTGCTCGCGTCAAAGCGCGGGCATCTGCCGGCTGCGCGCGTGTCGCGTCAGCGCTGCTTCGAACGCTTCGCGACGGCTGCGGTGATGAAGTCGCGGAACAGCGGCTGCGGCTGCAACGGCTTGGTTTTGTATTCCGGGTGGAACTGCACGCCGACGAAGAACGGATGGTCCGGCAGTTCCACGATCTCGACGAGATCGAGCTTGGGGTTGACGCCCGCCATGACCATGCCGGCTTCGGCGAGCCGCGAGCGATAGGCGTTGTTCAGTTCGAAGCGGTGGCGGTGCCGTTCGCTGATCAGGTCCTTGCCGTAGGCCTTGCTGGCGCGAGTCCCAGGCTGCAGCGCGCAGTCAAACGCGCCAAGCCGCATCGTGCCGCCCTTCTCGTTGACGCGCTTCTGGTCCTCCATCAGCGAGATGACCGGGTTGGCCGCTTGCGGGTCGTATTCGGTAGTCGTCGCGTTGGTGATGCCGAGCTTGGCGCGCGAATACTCGACGACCGCGGCCTGCATGCCGTAGCAGATGCCGAGGAAGGGGATCTTGTTTTCGCGCGCGTATTTGATGCTCGCGATCTTGCCCTCGAAGCCGCGCTCGCCAACGCCGCCTGGCACGAGGATGCCGTCGACGCCCGCGAGGTGTTTCTCGGCGCCGTCGTTGTAGACGGCCTCGGCCGACACCTTGCGCAGCTTGATCTTGGCCTTGTTGGCGATGCCGGCGTGGCTGAGCGATTCGTAGATCGACTTGTAGGCGTCGTGCAACTCGATGTATTTGCCGCTGACGGCGATCTCGACCGTGTGCTGTGGCTCGCGCACGTCCTCGAGCATTTGCTCCCAGTCGCTCGTGTCCGCGTCGCGCCTTGGCTCGATGCTCAACTGGTCGAAGATGCGGCGAGGCAGGCCCGACTGCATCAGCATCAACGGCACCTGATAGATCGAGAACTCGACGTCTTTCTCTTCGATCACTGCCTCGGGGCGCACGTTGCAGAACAACGAGATCTTGCGCGCCATGTCTGGCTCCATCGCGATCTCGGTGCGACAGATCAGGACATGCGGTTGGATTCCGATCTCGCGCAGCTTGCCGACCGATTGCTGCGTGGGCTTGGTCTTCAGTTCACCCGACGCGCGCAGGAACGGCAGCAGCGTCAGGTGGATGAACATGCAGTCCTTCGGGCCCTGCTCGAGCGCGAACTGCCGGATCGCCTCGAGGAATGGCAGG
>SXPK01000226.1 GCA_005776365.1 Planctomycetia bacterium | reverse complement strand
GAAGGATACGTGCAGGCCCAACGCAACCGCCCTGCTCGCGTCCTCCTTCGTGCCGGAGAAGCAATGCATCACGCCTTCGATCGGCGCCCGGCTTTCGAGGAAGGAAAGCAGCGCGTGCATGGCGTCGCGGCAGTGGAAGATCACCGGCAACGAGACATCGCGCGCGAGGTCGAGATGCGCTGCGAGGGACCGTTCCTGTTCTTCGCGGCTCGCGCGGTCGCGGTAGAAATCGAGGCCGGTCTCGCCGATCGCGGCGCAATCGGGTTCTTGCGCGAGATCGACGATTGCGGCCCACTCCGCTTCAAAGGCGCGGGTGTCGTTGGGGTGGAGACCCGCGCTCCAACGCGCGCCGGGCAAGGTGCGCGCGAGGTCGCGCGCCGCAGCGGACGTCTTGTGGTCGATGCCGACCACCACGAAGTCCGTGACTCCGGCAGCCACCGCGCGCGCATGCTCCTGCCTGGGATCGCCGTGATCGTCGAGACCGAGGTGACAGTGGGTGTCGAAGGCGCGCAGCAGCGTCATTTGCCGTCGCCGGGCGTGGCGGCGCCTGCGGGCGCGATGGGCTTCTTGCCGTCGATCTCCTGGAGCAGGCGATCGATGTGCTGCACGACGAGCTCGTGCTCGGCGGCCGCGAGTTGCTGCTGCAGCCAAGGCTTGCAAGCCTTGCCGCGGATCGCGACCAACGCATCGAGGCACTTGTTGAGGAAGAGCGGGTTCTGCTGCGCCCCAGGCGGCTTGAGGTAGAGCTCCTCGATCCGGTGCTGCGCGCGCGCCGAGCGCAGGTTGCCGAGCGCTTCGATCGTCTCCTGCAGCGTCGCGATGTCTTGCTGAGGTCGAGCGAGCACTTGGAGCAGAGTCTCTTCGGCCTGCGGGTCCTCGCTGCGCAGATAGTGGATCACGAAGTTGAAGAAGCCGCTCGCCGCCACCGCCGCCGGGTCCATCACCGAGGTGCCGTGAACTGCCGCGCGGTTTGGGTCGAGGCCGCGGCTCGTTTCTGTAAGCAGCACGTGGCGCAGGGTGGACTGGGCCAGAGGCTTGTCGGTTCGCAGCAGGAGGTCGGCAGCAGTCCAGCGCATGCGAGGATTGGGCTTCACACTGCCGAGCAAGACCTTGACCGCGAGTTGCTTGCCCTGGTCCGGGGCGGACTCGACGAGCGCTTCGAGGATCCAGCGCATTTCGTCGAAGTGCTTGGCCGGATCAAGACCTTCGAAACGCTCGGCTAGCTTCTCGTAGCCGTCCTCGCCCAGCGACGCGAATGCGCGCAAGACCGCGCGCATCTGGTCCTGGGAGTAGACGAAGTCCGGCCCTGTGGTGCGCGCGTTGGAAAGCGCTTCGGCGTGGGTGCGCAACATCTGCATCAAGGCCTGCGGCCCTTGCCCACCGACGCGCTGCTCGATGCGCATGCGAGTGATTTCGTTTTCGATGCGCGAGAGCGTCTGCTGGGTCTCCTTCTGCCAGGTCGACTCCGCTTGCGCGCGGGACTCGGCCCCGGCGCTGAGCCGGCGCACCTCGGCATGCAGTCCGTAAGCGAGATAGCCGGCACCCAAGGTGGCGGTGGCGAGCAAGAGGCGGGCGAGGGGCAAAGCCATGGCGCGGCAGGCTAGCCATGCGCGTGGCGCGCGTCACTGCGGCCATCGGAAGCAGGGAAGGTGCGGGTCGCCCAGCGCGAAGGGCACTGTGTTCGATGTCGCACGCCCGCCGGCAGCTTGGCTGTTCGCAGTCGAACAGCCGACTCTGGACCGGCCTGTATTTGGCGGCATCGATTGGCCGCACCCGCCCGCGCCATGGGCATCAAAGCGCGCGTCCCGGCCTTTGGTCCGATGGCGCGAGGCGGGCGGCATGGAACTTGTCGCGGGGAACCGGCAAACGGCCTCATCCCGAGGTCCCCAGACGCGCGATACCTTCTCCCAGAAGTGGAATGCGAACCCCGATTGAGAGCCTTGGCACCTCGGATAGCGCCCAGCTACGGTGCGCCGCTAGCGCCATGCCCCTCGCAACGGAACTGTTCGCGCGCGAATCGTTTGTGCTAGCATGGGCGACCCCTCTCGCTGGCCGATTCCCCTCCGGTCTTAGCCCTTCGCGGCAACCCTAGTCCCTTGTCGTCACGGATTTCGAGGCACTCGATGCAATCCCGACTCTCCGTCGCCCGGTCTTTTGGCAAGCCGACTGTCGGCTCCCTACTGCTGCTCGCCGCAGCCAGCTTTGGTGCTTGCTCTGGCGGGTCCGCAAGCTCCGAATCGCGCACCCCGAGCCGCTGCGGCGCCGCATCGGAGCAGTTCGTCTGTTTGGAAGGGTGCAGCCTGAGCTGCAACACCGTCAGCACGCCAACTTCGTCCACGGTCACGACGTGCCTGATCACGGACATCGCGCAAAACGAAAACCTCGTGCTGCGTTTCAGCCAGCCGATGGATCCGCGCACGGTGAACGCCACGACCATCCAGTTGCGCACCGCGAATGGCGCGGAGCCAGTGGGTCAGTTCCTGGTGAATGGAACCCTGGTTGAGTTCAAGCCGCAGGTGCTGACGCAAGGTGCGCAGAGCTTCTTCGGCTTTCAGGCTGGCGAGACCTACACGCTGACGATCGCGGCTGGCGCCAACGTCGACACCGTGCGTTCCACCGCAGGCGATCCGCTGTTCAACCCAGTGTCCTGCACGATGCGAGTGACTCGCGGCATCGTCGATCTCAACGGCGTCGCACCGGCTGCGGACATGGTGCAGCCGACTGCCCTCAACGAAGTCCCGCTCGACACCGTCATCCAGCTTCGTTTCAACGAGTTGATCGACGCGACTCCGTTCACTGGTTCGTCTGGGCCTGACAGTCCGGTTGCCTTCTCGGTCGCGCGCACTTTGGGTCAGGGCGACAATCGCATCTGCAGCCCAGAAGTCAGCCTGCTCGCTGGCTCCATTCGGGTGGACCAGATCGCGGCGATCCCGGCGTCGGTGGTGACGTTCACGCCGGCGCAACCGCTGCCGACCAACTCCTGCATTCGCGTCTCGGTCACGAACCGGGTCGTGGACCTCTCGGGTCGCCCGGCAGAGCCGCAATCCTTCGAGTTCCGCACGCTGCAGGCTCCGCTCACCGAACGCACCGTGATCGAAGAGTTCGACACGGCCGCGAATCTCGACGTCGAGCGTTCAGCGGGCGCCTGGGGCGGCGGCGTAGCGTCGTTCGCGCAGATCGGCGGCGATGGACGTCATGGCACGTTCTCGGTGTCGATGGCGAACCAACTCGCCAATCAGGGCTCCTACCGCGTGTTCGAGCTCAACACGAACAACACCGTGATTCCAGCCGCCAACACGATTGGTGGCGCGGCGTTGACGGTGACAGATGGCGTCTACCAATTCACTGACATGGTGGTGCCAGTCGACGTCAAGCTCGTCTTCGTCGGCACCGCGGTGCCGCAGATTTCGGTGCGCGGTCGCTTCCAGATCGACGGCGTCATCGATGTCGCTGGCCAGACGCTGCCCTTCTTCGAGAGTTCCAACCTCACCGCGTTCCCCGGGCAACCGGGCGGCATTGGCGGCATCGGCGGCGGCAATGGCGGCAGTGGCGGCACGCGCTGCAACGGCGTCAGCGCCTTGCCCGCCAATCGCGGTCAGAATGGCTTCGACGCGCGCGTGCCAGCTGGTCACGCCTATGTGGGTCAGGTCGCCGGCACGGGTGGGCGCGGCTCGGATCTGTTCCCGGTCTCGGGGTTGCGCACGAGCTTGGTGTTCCCCCCGGTGACCACGGCAACCAGCTATGTGCTGCAGACGACTTCCGGCGGCGGTGGTGGTGGCCTCGTGGTCGCGGGTGGCATTGGTCGCGCCGTCTCGAACCAAGCGGACCCAAGCGGCAATGGCGCCATCCGTCCCGACTTCCTCGGTCCCGACACCGCCGGTGGCGGCTCGTTCCCGATCTACACGGTCCCGGCCCAAACGCCGAGCAGCCGTCACTTCTTGGTCGGTGGTGCTGGCGGCGGTGGTGCTGGTAGCCACGCGGCCTTGATGACCAAGGTCCTCGCGCAGGCTCCGACCGGCAACTGGGCCGGAGGCAATGGCGGCGGTGGCGGTGGCGGTGTGATTGCATTGCGCGCTGGCAATCTCCTCCGACTCAACTCGGGTGGCCGCGTCGCCGCTGCAGGCGGTTCTGGTGGCGTTTCGCCCGTGACCCAGACGGCCGTCCCGCAGTCGGCTCCGGGCGGTGGCGGATCAGGCGGCAGCATCCTGCTGCAGTCCGGCGGCACGGCGGAGATTCTTGGTGCGGTGGACGTGCGCGGTGGCAACGGCGGCCTGCTCTTCCGTTCCACGCTTACTACGCCCAATCCAAATGGCGGCACCGTCCGGGTTGAGGGCGGTGTCGGCAGCGTTGGCGTGCTCAGGCTGGAAGTTCCTGGCGCCCCCAACATCGCGCTGCTGCCCAATGCACAGCCGCCGGCCGCTGCAGACAACGTCTCGACGTTGAGCGAGTCGGATCTACGCGTTGGCTTCCAGTCGACGTTCTATTCGACGGGGCAGCCTTTCGGGCCCGAGTTCGTGCGCTACGAGATTCGCGCGTTGGTCAACGGCCAATCCGTGTTGTTCAGCGACGATCCCGCGATCGGCGTCCCTGCTCGTCCTGGCTTTGGCCCACTCGAAGTTTGGTGGCAAGGTGTCCGCATGGATGTGCAGACCGGCGCCATCGACCAACAAGACCTGCTGAGCCGCTCGTGGCGGCCGGCCGTCGGTTTCGGTGTCGGCAGCCTCGCCCTCGATGGCCGCAACGCCTTCCGGTTCCAAATCCTGCTCGATCGCACGAACGCTTCCGAGGTCGTGATCGAGAGCGTCAAGGTCGTGTTCCGCAGCTGAGTCTCGATCCATACTACCGTGCCGCATCATCGCCCAGATTGCAGTCCAACATACGAACGCCCCATGAGCCTGTTCTCGCGATCGGTCGTCGTCTCCAGCGCGATGTCTGCGCTGTTCCTTGCCGGTTGCTCGGGCGGTTCGATGACCGCGGATGCGGGCATCGGCCCCACTTCGGGCAATCTCACCATCCAGTCGTGTGACCTTGGTTGCACCCCGTCTGGGTGTTTGGTGACGGAGATCGCTCAAAACCAGCGGCTTCGATTCACGTTCAGCCAGCCGCTGGCGAGCAGCACGGTGAACCAGGGCAGCTTCTCGATCCGGACGACGACTGGCGAAGCTCCAGACGGCAACCTGCTCGTCGACGCCAATACGGTGACATTCGTGCCGTCGATCGCAGTGGCGAACGGCGTCAGCTCCTTCGGTTTCCGGCGTAACGAGAGCTACATCGTCACCTTGGCTTCGGGCGCCTTCGGCGTTCGCTCGCAGTCCGGCGGCATGCTGACGACACCGTATTCGTGCACAGTCTGGGCGACCCGTGGCATCCAGGACGAGGACGCAGCGCCGCCTCGCGCAGAACTCATCGCCCCGACCAACCTGACGGCTGCGCCGATCGACTCGACGATCGTCCTGCGCTTCTCCGAGGTTGTCGACACCACCGCCTTCCTGCAACCCGTCAGCGCGAGCACTCCCATTCGCTATGTGCTGCGCCGTTCCCGCGTCCCTGCGGGAAGCACGACCCGCGAGTGCAACATCGACAGCGAAGCGATCCAAGTCGAAGGCCTCCCGGTCGTGTCGCTCGACACGGTCAACGGCCGGCCGGTGACGACCATCAGCCTCCGGCCTTCGCTGGCGCTTCCGGGCCTTGCCTGCCTCGAAGTGACGATCACGGGCGACGTCCGCGACATCTCGGGTCGCAGCGCCGAAGAGCGCACGTTCCGGGCGATCACCGCTGCGTCGGCACAGACGGACACGTTGATCGTCGAGCCATTCACCAACGAGACGCGCATGGACCCGGATGTTTCGGGCGGCGTGTGGAATGACGGCGCGCGACCTGCGCAACTCGGCGGCGACGGGCGGCACGGCTCGTTCAACATCAACAACGGCGTCGACGTCGGCAGCGGCGTCTATCAATGGAACGTCGACAACTTCACGATTCCGGGCTCGCAGACCTTCAACGGTCAGCCCGCGACGATCAACGACGGCAAGTTCTTCTTCAGTGACTTCGTCGTGCCGGTCGGCCAGACCGTTCGCTTCACGGGTTCGCTCCCGGTGCAGATTTTCGTCCGCGGCAAGGTCGAGGTGAACGGCCGCATCCAGGCCAATGGTGTCGACCAGGTCAACTTCCAGAGCCGCAACCTGGTGACTACCGCGCCGACCAACCCGGTGCCCGGCCAGCAGGGTTCGGCAGGCGGTCCTGGTGGAGCGCGCGGTGGACAAGGCGGGGATCGCTGCTTTGGCACCGGCCCCCTGCCCAACCAAAACGGCCGCGTCGGTGAGGACCTGCGACTGCCCGCCGGTCATGCCTACGCTGCTGCGGTGCTCGGCACCGGTGGCAGAGGCTCGCCGCTGCATCCGGCGCACGGCCTTGACGCGAGTCTGAGCACGCCAACAAACACCTATACGACCGGTGGCATCTTCAATAGCAACGTCAACCTCGGCGGCTCGGGCGCCGGCTATTCGAATGTCGGCTTGGTTGCGACCAACACCCCGGTCGTCCCCAACGTCATCCAGATCCTGCCCGCGTCCGCGGTTCTTGGCGGCATCATCTTCGATCCGCTGCCGGTGCCGTCCCCAACGACTTCGTCCCTCAGCCACTTCCTGATTGGCGGCGCAGGCGGCGGCGGCGGCGGCAGTCACCCGTTCCTCGGGTTGTCGGCGAGCGCCTTCACTTCCGAACGCTGGAAGGCGGGTGGCGGCGGCACGGGCGGCGGCGGCGCGATTGCGATCCGCGCCGGCCGCGGCATCACCGTGACGCAGAATGGCCGTATCGAAGTGAAGGGCGGAACTGGCGCTCGCATCAATGGCGACAACCCGGCTTCGCCGGCGCAGGATTCGGTCAACTCCCCATCTGGCACGCACTGGGGCATCCCGGCGCCCGGTGGCGGCGGCTCAGGCGGCACGGCATTGCTGCAAGCGAGTCGCGACGTGGTCATCGAAGGCGTGATCGACGCCGGCGGCGGCACCGGCAGCTTCACCGACGGCATCCTGCCGAACACCGGCACCTCGTCCTGTGACATCGACAGCCGTGGCGGCAATGGCGCGCCGGGCTACTACCGGCTCGAAGCGCTGGGCGCTGCTGCAGCGACCAACGGCGCCAACGTCCCGGCCTACGACGCGGGCCGCAACTCCGCTCTCTTGCGCGACGTGGACCGCGACATCGCTTCGGGTTGCCGCTCGACCTGGCGTTCGACAGGCTTCGTGTTCCCGCCAGAGTGGATTCGCTACGAGTTGCAGGTCGACGTCGATGGCGATGGCACCGTGGATCGCACCTACTCCGATGACCCAAGCGTAAAGGGCAGCTTTGGCGCCGCGATCGACCCGCTCGGTCCGGTGACAGCCAAGTTCCAGGGTGCTCGCGTCAACTCGATCGGTGTGCCGGATGCTGCAACGATCCGTCAGTGGCGCGACTTCGTCGGCGACACGATCGGCATCGGCATCAACAGCGATCTGCCGACCGGCTTCCGCTTCCAATTGCTGTTCAACACGGCGGCCTTCCCGAACTGTGTCGTGAAGCGCCGGACGGTAGTCACGCGCGGCTGATGCCAGTGCTCGTCGGGCGCACATGCTGCGCCCGGCCAACGCATGCGAACCCTAGCCGCCCGCCACGTCTTTGTCGGCACGGGCTGGCTGTCTCCCGGGCTCCTCGCCTGGGACGAAGATGGGGTCCTCATTGGCGTTGCCAGGGCTCCGCGCGGCACTCGTCTGACCGACGTCGCCGTCCTGCCGGGGTTGGTGAACGCCCACGCGCACCTGCAACTGAAGGCGGTAGGCGATGCGCCCCCGAACTTCGTGCAGTGGATTGGCAAGGTCATGGCGGCGCGCGGACGAACGAGCCTGCCCGAGTTGGCGACGACGGTGCGCGCGCATCTCGCTGCGTTGTTGCGTGGCGGCTGCACTGCCGTTGGTGAGATCGACAACGCTGGCACGAGTCCGCGTGTGCTCGCGCGCGCCAACTTCGCGGGCCGTTGCTATCAGGAAGTCACTGGTTTTCATCTCGGGCGAGACGATGCGCGGTCCTTGTTGCGCACCCGCGAGCAAGTCGGCTCGGATGCGTGTCCAGGCGGCATTGCGCCGCACGCGCCATACTCGGTCTCGGCGCCGCTGTTCGCCGCCTGCCGGTCGCGTCGTGTGCCGATGGCTGTGCACGTCGCGGAACTGCCCGAGGAGCAGCAGTTCTTGCACACGGGGAAGGGCTCGCTGCGGGACCTGTTGGCAAAGCTGGACCGCCTGCCCCGTGACTTCACTGCACCCGGACTCGGTGCCGTGCGCTACCTCGAGCGCCTCGGTTGCCTGCTGCCGCGCACCTTGCTCGTCCATTGCCAAGAACTCGAACGCGGCGACGCGGCGCGGATCTCGGCTGCGGGTGCGCCGATCGTGGTCTGCCCCGGCACGATCCGCTACTTCGGCCGCGTGCCGCCGCCCGTTGAAGATTGGTTGCGACGCGGCATCCCAGTGGCGTTGGGCACCGACTCGCGCGCCAGCAATCGCGCGCTGTCGATGCAGGACGAACTCGCCGAGGCAACTCGACTCTGGCCCACGCTGGATCCGATGCGCTTGTTGGCCATGGCCACCGAGAACGGCGCGCGCGCCCTCTCGCACCGCAGCATCGGCCGGATCCGGCGCGGCGCGCGTGCGGACTTCTTCGCGATCCCGTGCACCGAGAATCCGGTGGCGGCCGTCGCTTCGTTTGTGCACGGCGCGTTGTCGCCGGTCGCCGTTTGGCTTGCTGGCGGCAAACACGCTGGCCGCCTCCTTGCTCAGCAAGGTTGAGCGGTCTAGCCGGGCCTTCTAGAGTGTTGGACGGTGCCGCAGGCCATTTCGCATGCGGACGCGACCCTTCCACACGTTGCATACTCCGTTCCACGACCTGCTTGCCGCTCGCGACGGCTTCCTGCTGACCGGCCACGAAAATCCGGACGGTGATTGTCTCGGTGCCCAGGTTGCGTTGTTCCACCTGCTGCAGGCGCTGGGCAAGCGTGTCGCGATCGTCAACCCGGATCCGCTGGGGCACCCCTTCGACTTCCTCGCCGACAAGGCTCCCTTCTCGTTTGCGAAGGCGGACACTCCGCTGCCGCAGTTCGAGGTCGCGGTGCTGCTCGACTGCAGCCAGCTGTCCCGCACCGGCGCGCTCGCGCCACGGCTGCGCGCGTCCGGCGCGACGATCGCGGTGATCGACCACCACATCGGCAGCGAGAAGGGCGACGGCACTGTCTGCTACGTCGACCCCAAGGCCGCCGCGACAGGCGCGCTCGTGCGTCGGCTCTATCGCGATTTTGGCGTCAGTCTGCCCCTGCCTGCGGCCGAGGGCGTGTTCTTGTCGCTGGTGATGGATACGGGTTGGTTCCGCTACTCGAACACCGACGTCGAGACCCTGACGCTCGCGGCGGAGTTGGTGGGGGCGGGCGTCGATGCGAGCCGGATCTACGATGCGATCTACCGACGCATGCACCCGGAGACCGCCGCGATGCTCGCGACTTGCCTGACTCGTCACGAACTACTGCTTGGCGGCAAACTCGCACTGGTGCCAATCGACAAGGTGCTCAACGAGCGCCTGGCGCAGATCGCATTCGACACGGATCTGGTGATCGATCCGCTGCGTTCGCTGCTCGGCGTCGAAGTCGTCGCGATCCTCAAGGAGCGCTTCGACGGAACCGTCAAGGTGTCGATGCGGGCGAAGGGCGACATCGACGTGCAACGCATCGCGTCGACCTTCGGCGGCGGCGGCCACAAGAAAGCAGCTGGTGCCGCGATCCCCGGCGGCATGGCGGCGGCGCACGCCGCGCTCGTCGAGCGCGCCAGGCTCGCATTCGCGGCGGTCCACTAGGAGCTACGTTGGCGTTCGCGATCGTCTCCGACATCCACAGCAACCTCGAGGCGCTCGAGAGCGTGTTCGCGCGCATCGACGCATTGGGGGTGACCGAGACGGTGTGCCTTGGCGACGTCGTGGGCTACGGATCCGATCCTCTGCCAGTGACCCGGCTCGTCATGCAGCGCTGCAAGTGGACGATCCTCGGCAACCACGACTGGGGCCTGTTCCACGACATCGACGAGTTCAATCCGCTTGCCCGCGAGGCCCTTTACTTGTCGCGAAGGCGGCTCAAACCGAGCTGGGTGCTGCCCGGCCGACGAGCGGCCTTCGAGTTCCTGCGCACGCTGCCTGAGCGCATGCAGGACCATGGCTGCCTGTTCTTCCACGGCTCCCCGCGCGATCCGGTGATGGAATACGTGCTCCGCAGTGACGGCATCCTCGAGCCCGAGAAGATGCGCGCGATCTTCGCCGCGATCGACCGGCCGACCTTCGTCGGCCACACGCACTGGCCGGGGATTCACCGCGGCGATTTCCGCTTCACGCAAGCGACCGACGGCAATCGTGAGTTTCAGCTCGGCGGGGAACCCTGCGTCGTCAATGTCGGCAGCGTCGGCCAACCGCGCGATGGTGACCCGCGCGCATCCTTCGCGGTCGTCGATCGCGACCGCGTCGAGATCCACCGCGTCGAATACGATGTGCGCCGCGCGCAGGCGAAGATCCTCGCGGCAGGCCTTCATCCTGCGTTGGCCGAACGTCTTTCGCGCGGCAAATGAGCGGTCCTGCCGCCAACGCAGCAGACATCGTGATCGTGCTCAGCACGTCGCCACACACCGCCGCCGGGACCAAGTTGGGCGCGCATGAGTTGGCGCAGACGTTGGTGCACGAACGCCTGTGCGCGTGCGTCAATGTGCTGCCAGGCGTTGTGTCGCACTATTGGTGGAAGGGCGCACTCGACCGCGCAGAGGAGAGTCTGCTCGTCATCAAGACGACGCGCGCGCTCGCCACGCAACTGCGGCAGCGTCTCGTTGCACTGCATCCATACGAAGTGCCCGAAGTCCTGGTGCTCGAAGCGGTCGACGGCCACTTGCCGTATCTCGACTGGGTTCGCGCCGAGACCGCGCCGCGCGATGATGCGGTGTCCTTCGACCGGGAGCGCGGTGCATGAGTGACGACGGCCGTCGATCCGAAGTGCGGCCGTGGCGCCTCTTGCTCGCCGCCGCGATTGGCGTCCTGGTCTGGTCGGTCGCCGACGGGTTGCCATTCGCGCCGGGCCTCGACTCGCGTCCAGGGTGCGTCGTGCTCGGGGTGACGGCCCTGACCATCGCGTGCTGGATGTCACAGGCGATGCCGATCGGCGCCGCGTCACTGCTGCCGGTGGTGCTGCTGCCGATGCTCGGCGCGGTGGGAATGCCAGAACTGGCTCGCGGCTACAGCGACCCGATCCTGTGGCTGTTTGGCGGCGGGTTCGTGCTCGCGCAGGCGATCGAGAAGTGGGGGCTGCACCGAAGGCTGGCGCTGCGCGTGGTCGCGCTCGTCGGCCCGCGTCCACGCCGACTCGTCGGCGGCTTCTTCCTCGTCGCGACGTTGATCTCGCTGTGGATCAACAACACCTCGGTGGCCCTGATGCTGTTGCCGATCGGCTGGGCATTGGTCGACCGCGTTCGCGCGTCCGGCGCCCTCGACGAACGCGCCGCGTCCAACTTTGGCGCTGGCGTGATGCTTGCGATTGCCTACGGCGCGTCGATCGGCGGCATGGGCACGCCGATCGGCACCGCGCCCAACCTGGTGTTCTTCCTCAACTGGCAAACGCTGGTCGAGAAGGGCGCGCCCAGTCTTTCGTTCCTGCAGTGGACGGCCGCATTCGCGCCATACGCGCTCCTGTTGACGGTCGGGTTCTCTTGGATCATGACGCGCTTCTTGCTGCCAGTGCCCAACGGCAAGCTGGAAGGTGGCGACGCGATTCTCGCCGAGGCCAGATCGCTGCCGCGGATGTCGGCGCCGGAGCGGCGCGTTGCGTGGCTCTTCGGGGTCGCGGTCTTGTTATGGGTCACGCGCGGCGACGTGCGCGTGTCGGCTGACATGGTCGTGCATGGCTGGGCGCATTACCTGCGGCCAGTAGGCAGCCGCGACGACTTCTTGCCCGATGGGCTGGTCGCGATCCTCGTTGCGATCGCGGCCTTCCTCGTGCCTTCCGGTGCTACTGCGCAGGAGCCGCGTCGCTTGATGGACTGGCAGACGGCGCAGAAGCTGCCGTTCGACATCCTGTTCTTGCTCGGCGCCGGCATCGCGCTGGCGCGGGCGTTCGACCCGACAGGGGTCTCGGTGGCCTTTGGCGAACTGATGCGGCCGTGGATCGGATCGCTGCCGCCGCTGATCCTCGTCGCCGCAGTCTGCAGCGTCATGCTGCTGTTGTCCGAGGTCGCGAGCAACACGGCAATCGCATCGCTGTTCCTGCCGATTCTGATGCAGGGGGCCATCGCGGCGGAGATGGACCCGCTCCTGTTGATGCTGCCGGCAACGATCGCGGCGAGCTGCGGCTTCATGCTCCCGATTGCGACGCCGCCCAACACGATCGTGTTCGCGAGTGGTCACCTCCGGACCGGACAGATGGTGCGCGCTGGCTTCGTCCTCGACGTGCTGGCGATTGTGCTGCTCGTCACCATGCTGTGGATCTACGTGTTCCCGCTCCTTGGCATCGACCCGCACGCGAGGCCCGCATGGATGACGCCCAAGTGACCGGTGCTTCAGGGTCGGCAACGCCGCGCGGCGCGCTGCTGCGCCTGTGGCTCGGCTGCTTCCTCGCGTTGCTCAGCTTCGCTTACGGCAACTTCGAGAACCTTGACGCGGGTTTCACGATGCAAGGCGCGCGCGCGCTCCTGCTCCGTGGCGACTCGGGCCTGCTGCAGCAGAAGGATGGCGGCGACTCGATCGCCGAGGTCGCGGCAGCGGGCTACATCGCGCAGCACAGCGGCGTCGCGTTCGGCATGACGGGCAGTGACGGCGTGCACCAGTATGTCTGGTTTCCGATCGGCCATCTCGGGCTGATGGTTCCCGCCGTCGCGCTGGGCGAACGCGTCGCGGCCGCCTTCCCGTGGATCGAGGAGCGCTACAAGGCGCGCGTCGGCAGTGACGATGCCTACGCCAAGGGGCAGTTCGCCGTGGATCAGGCGATGGTCGCGCTCTTGCTGCCTTCGATGTTCGGCGCGACGACGCTCGTGCTGTTGTTCCTGATTGCACGGGCGCTCGGCGCGAGTTCGAGCGAGTCGTTGTTGTGCGCGTTCGCGATCGGATTGTGCACGCAGTGCGTCTCGTTGTTTCGCGAGACGTTGTCGGATGGGCCGGGCCTGACCTTCGTGCTCGGCGCGCTGTTCGCAGTGTTGCGCGCGCTCGGTGGCGGGAATGCGCCGTCCTGGCGCACGATGGTCCTTGGCGGCTTGTGTGCGGGCGCGGCGGTGCTGACGCGCTACCAGCATGCATTCGTCGTGATCGCGCTCGGCGCTTGGCTCACATTCGCGACGCTCTTGCGGTCAGCGCCGCGCAGCCTGCGCATGTGCCTGCTGCAGTTCGCGCTCGGCGGCTTGCCCATGGCGGCGATCCTGTTCGCGGCCAACGTCGCGCGCTTCGGCTCGCCGATGACGACCGGTTATCCGCCGCCCCTGTCGTGGTTCGACACGCCGCCTTGGATCGGTTTGCCAAAGATCCTGTTCGCGGCAGGCAAAGGCATCTTGTGGCTGTCGCCGCTGCTGTGGCTTTGCCTTGCTGCCGCTCGCCGTTCCGTGTCGGTGCCTCGTTTTCGCTCACTCGCCTGGACGCTGCTCGCGATTCCCGTGCTGATGTTCAGCTGCACGAACGGTTGGCAGTCCGGGCAGTGCTGGGGTGTGCGTTATGTGAGCGCGGGCGTCGTTACGTTCTTGGCGTTGGTCCTGCCGCAGGCGCGGCCGTGGGTGTCTTCTCCGCGCGCATTCCGATGGCTCTGCGTCATTGGCTCGTTCTGCGCGGTGACCAGCGTCATGGCGCCGACGCGTGGGCACAACCAACTGGCGGGTCAAGCGGTGCTTGCCGATTACGAAGAACGGCGCCTGCAGGGTCGCATCAACGACGCGGACCTCGCGTCGGTGCGCGCGGATCAGGCCGACAAGTTCTTCACGCTGCCGCGCTACAGCCCGCTAGTCGCCAACTGGCGCTACGCATGGTTGTGCGCGACCGGCGCGTTCGAGGACGAACAGGGCGCTCCGATGCACGGCGCGTCCGGATCGATCGCACCGCTGTTCTCGCACACGAGTCAGGATCCCGCGCGGCTCTTTGCGCCGGTCCATTTCGAGGATCGCAGGTTCCGGTGGTTCTGGTTCGTCCTGTGGGGCGAACTGCTCGGCGTGCCGTGGTGGGGGCTCTTGCTTCCGCCGCTCTGCCTGGGGCTGTGGCTGCTGCGTTCGGCGCGGGCTGCATTGTCGAAAAACTGATCAAGTCTTCGGCGCAGCGGATCGATATGGGACCACCCCCGGTCCCTCGGTGTCCCCCCGATGCTGAACCTGCCCTTGTTGCTTTTCGCAGTGCTATCGCTGCTGCACGCCCAGGATCCGCCGCCGGCTCCGCGGGTGGCTGTTCCGATCGACGCGTCGGCGACCCTCCTTCGCGACCGGGTCCTGCTGACCAGCGGCGAGGTTCTCGTCGGGCGGATCGTGCAGGAGGTCGGCAATTACATCGAGATCGAGCTGCAGCCCGGCTGCGTGGTCGGATTCCGCGCCGCGCAGGTCGCGTCGATCCGCCGCAACGAAGCGCAGGACCCTGCTGCAACGCAAAGCAAGGTCGCGGCGCGCGACGAGTGGTTTCAGTTGTATGACGGCACGGGCCTCGCCATCGGTTCCTTGCACCTGACGGTGGCAACGGACCACAAGGGCGTGACCCAGGCGCTGGAAGAATGGGACTTCGTGCAGGGAACCACGACTTGCCAGGTGACTTCGATCGCACGCATGGACGCCGCCGGTCGGCCGCTCGACTGCTACTTCCGCGAGCGGGAGCTGCGGAGTTCGCAGGTCGGATCGCCGCTCGATCCGTTGGCGACGCAGATGCGTGTCGAGAATGAACGCATCGTGCAGGCTCACATCGACGGCGCGAACCTCGTCGTGTCCCGCCTCGAGCCCACCGAACGCAGCGAACGCACGATGCCGTTCCAGCACGACGCGACGTTCGCGCTGCTGGCTCGCGAGCTGCCGGCAGCGTCGCGCCGCGGCGAGATCCAACAGATCACGGTCTTCGATCCGGCGAGTGAAGACATGCGGATCATCAGCTTCGGCGCGACACGGCAGCGCCTCGTCGCGATCGATGGCGTGCATCGTGTCGTCGAGGAGTCGATCGAACAGTCGTCTGAAGGCCGCAATACCCACTGGCGGGACGCGGCGACCGGATCGCTGCGCCGTGAAGTCGCTGGCCCGGCTCTCGTCGCCATGCGCTGCGACCAGGCGACCGCCAACAACCTCGTGGGCGTGCGGCGTGTCGCGTCGCCCTTCGCCGCTGATCCATCGCATTCGTTCGGCCTCTGGCTGCCCAATCCGGCGTGGACCGTCATGTCGTCCGAGCCGGGCGTCGTGCTGCGGATGCCGATGCATGACGCCTCGATTGCGCTCTCTCGCCTCGATTCGCTGGACGCGCAGTCCGCGCTCGAGACGGCGGCTACCGCCGTGGAACGTTGGTCTGCGCTCGCTTATCCCAAGTTTGCCGTGACCGCCCGGGCCGAACGGTCCTTGCGCGGCGCGCGCGCGATCCAGATCGAGACCAGCGCAGGCATCGGCAACGACGAGCGGCGCGCGCGCATGGTCGTCGTCGCTGGCGACGGTCGCTTCCTCGTGCTTCGTTGCGCTGCGCCGGCGCACGCGTGGGACGAACTCGAGGCCGATTTCGAACTGGCTGCCACGCGGCTCGAACGCACGGCGAGCGCGGTCGCGGCGCTGGACGGCAAGCGCGCGAAGGCGATGGAGACGTCGACCGACTTGGCTTCCCATCCGCAGTCGCAGCCTGCAGCGGTTCCGCTGGTGGAGTCCTTGCCGATCGCGCCAGTCGATTCGCTCCGGTTGCCAAAGGGCCGGGTGATCGTGCCGCCGCAAGACGGCGACGCGCGCTAGCGATTGGAGGGCCGCTGCCGCATCGCTCAGGACGGCTGCAAGGCGCGCGCAAAGCCGCGCATCGCCGCCGCCTCCAGAATCTCCGTTGTCGTGATGTCGTCGCGGCCGTCGAGGTCGGCGAGGGTTCGTGCCACGCGCAACAGCCGCACGCGCGCCCGGCCACCCGCGTGCGCGAGGCGCAGCGTGCCCTCGAGCGCATCCTCCGCGCGTTGATCGAGACGGCACGCGCGTTCGAGTTGGCGGTCGAGCAAACGGGCATTGCACGTCGCCGAACCGGCGCCCTTGCCGTTGCGCGCGAGTTGTCGCTTGCGCGCCGCGTCGATGCAGTCGCGCAGCGCCGCCGTCGAATGGCGCTCATCGCGAGGAGCGCGCAACGCTGCGGGGTCGAGCGCTGGGACTTCGACTTGCAACTCCATGCGG
>SXPK01000021.1 GCA_005776365.1 Planctomycetia bacterium | reverse complement strand
CGTGCTCGAGGCGATGAAGATGCAGAACCCGCTCGCCGCCGAAGCAGCGGGCAAGATCACGCGAGTGCTGTGCAAGCCCGGCGAGGCCGTTGCTGGTGGAGCATTGCTGATGGAGATGGAGTGATGCGAAGGCGGACCGGCGCGTCCATCAGTCTGGCCTTTCTTTGCGTCGGCTGCGCGATTGGAGGCGTCCAGCAAACTCCGTTCACGGGTCCCGCGCCGTCCGCTGTGTTGGTGCTGCCACCGGTCTCCTTGCGCGAGGGCCTCGCAGCCGAAATCCGTGGCCTTGCCGCGGGCGCTGAGCGAGCGCTCGCAGGGCGCGGCTACCGCTGCATGCCGATCGGCGCCGGTTACGACCTGGCGCGACGATGCGGCGCCTTGGACACCGAGCAGCCAGAGCCGGATGCATTGCGGAGGTTGCGTGACCAGGCAGGAGTCGATGCCGTGTTGCGGATCGAGGTCTCCGATTGGCGGATCGCTTCGGACCCCAGGTTGACGGCGGCGACGTGGGACGTGACGTGGCGGTTGCTGTCGGCGGCGACAGGAGCCCAAGTGTGGGCGCAGCGCTTGCAGGGAACCTGGTCGCGACCCTACGACTCCCAAGATCATCTCGTGCGCGATCCGATGGAGCCGCAACCGGCGGAGATCGGAGGCACGCTGCACGATGGGTTCCGCAGCGAGCAAGAGATCATCCTGGCGCTGCATCAGGCGGCGTGCGCCCGCTTGCCGGAAAATCGGCAATGACGCTCGTGCCGGTCGAGGAACTGCGGGGTCTTCGCGTCGCGATGCTGCGCGGCGATTTTCTCGTGCCGCTCTGCGAGTTGCCGCCGCTGCCGCCGCCAACCGCTGCACCGCAGGCGGATGTCCAACTGCGTGCTGCAATTCGCGACGTGCTTCGCCAGCGCGGCTATCGGCCAACGGGACGCGGCAAGCCTTCGTCGGAGTATCTGGCGGGCGCGTTCGCCGACGGACGTTGGCCATGCATCAACGCGGCGGTCGATGTGGCGAACCACGTGTCGCTCGACTCGGCCTTGCCCATCAGTGTCGTGGATGCGGACCTCGTGCGCGGTTTGCTGCGCATCGCCACTGCGACCGAAGGCTCTGCCTATGTGTTCAACCAGGGCGGCCAGACGATCGACCTCGGTGGGCTCGTGTGCCTGCATGACGACGATGGGCCGTGTGCGAACGCAGTCAAAGACGCGCAGCGAACGAAGACTGGGCAAGAGACGCGCGCAGTGCTCGCGGTGGTGTGGGGCTGCGACCATGGCGACCTAGCGCGGACCGAGCGCTGCGCCGCGGCGCTGGCGACGCGCTGGCGCGATCATGGAGCCACGGTGTCGGTCATCGAAACCGCGATCGCAGGTGGCTGAGCCCCTTTCGGATTTCCTTCGCTACTGCTGCATCCACTGCGCCTGCTTCTCGCCAGCGGTCTTGCGGTACTCGGACACGAGTCGAGCCTTCAAGAACGAGGCGTAGAGCGCGTGCAGGAGTTCGTGCAGCGCAAGCCAGTTCGCGGCGCGGTCGGCACTGCGATCGCCGTCGGATTCGCACTCCTCGGCGTCCTCTGGCAACTTTGCTCCTGAGAGCCGCATCGTCGCGCCGTCGATCGTGACGGTCCATTGGCGCGGTCCTTCGGCGAGGATCAGTCGCGCCCGCCGGAGTCGTCGACCCTGACGCAGCGCAGTGCGCGCTTCTTCGGTGCGCGTCGGCAAGCCGTGGCGCAGCGTCTGCTCCGTCTCATCGTCGGAAGGCGCGGCGAAAGTCAGGAAGTCGTCCAGCGCGATGCCAACGACGCGGCCGCCGGGGAGGTGGAACTCACCGCCTTCGGTTTCCCAACGGAACCAAAGCCAGGTCAGGAACTCTTCGCCGAGGAAGCCGTGCGTCTCGGCGCCGCTCGGCGCGCGTTTGGGTTCGGTGCTCATGCGCTTGCCTCCTCGACGACCGAAACGGGAGCATCGACGGGCCTGGCGCTCTTCGCGTTCTCGCGGAACCATCGGATCGGCTCGGCGCGCTCGAGCGAACGCTGCGTATCGGCATCGAAGCCTGCGCGTCGCCCGATCGTCAGCGGATCCGCAGACTCGAGCGGCAACTGAAACGACTCGAAGAACAGCTTCTGAAAGGTCTCGCCAACCGCCTTGCTGGTGTTGAGCAGCACCACGGTCTTGCGTTCGTGGTAGAGCAGCGCATCGACCATGTTGATGGTGGGGAGAATGCGCGGCAGCAGCTTGTCCATCAGGTCATCCTTGAGCTCTCGCCTCTCTTTGGCGGACAGCTTCTTGCCCTTTGCCTTCTCGGCGACGTCACGATGGAGCTGAAGCCACCGGCGCGGCAGCTGCTTCTTGTCGATGCGAATGCGGAGCCAGGTGCAGTTGCCTGCATCCATGTCCTCTGCGGTGAAGGAGTCGCCGGTTGGATCCAATGGCGTGATCCAGCCAGCAGAGATTTCCTCGCTCGCTGCGCTCTCGATGGTGCGGAATCGGCGCTTGTGCAACGCGGCGGCAAAAGCCTCGTCGCCCGGGTTCGGCAGCTTGCCGTCCCAGAAGAAATACACGGCGCCTCCGCTCCTGCGGATGCTTGGCATGGGGCCCTCCCTGTGGGTGCTGGTCTGTGGTGCTGAGGGGCCCAGCCTGTTGGCGAACTGGGCCGCGGAATGCTGCGGCGCGCGAGTGACGACGAGCCAGGATGGCTGTCGCGCTGCTAGTTCACTTCTTGGCTTCGTCCTTCTTGACCGGAGCGTCGGCGCCGTCGGTCGTCATCTCGACTTCCTTCTTGCCCGGCAACATCTGTGGCATCGCGGGACGAAGCGAGGGCGGCAACTTGAGCATCGCCGCGTCGTCGCGGACGAGGAGGTCGACTTGACCAGTCAGCGCTTGCGCGCGAACCGTGTCCATCTCGCCAGGGTCGCCATGGTAGGGCATGAACAGCAAGCGGGCATCGACCGTGTCGCCCGCGTCGGTGTCCGACTTCGTGATGCCGTCGATCGCCAGAATGCAGTAGCCGGTCGCACCTCGAACCGGGCCGACGACCTTGCCCTTCTCCGTGGTGAAGGCAGCCATTTCCACTTCGAGGCCCAGCGGCGAATAGCGATTGATCTGCACGCGACCTTCTTGCGCCATGTTCGGGCCGCGGCCGTAGCGGTTCTGTGCCTCGCTCCATGCCTTGCCTTCATCGAGTTCCTTCTTTGCGGCGATGATCTGCTCCTCAGCTTCGGTTGCCGAGTCGGGGAAGGTGCCGAGCACTGCTTCGAGCCGGATCAACTCGAGCGCGACGCGCTGTTCGCGCGCGGTCAGGTCGCCGGCTTCTTTGACGGTGCCGAGGTAGTCTACGAGGCGCTGGAACTCGGCCGTGCGCACCGGCTTTCCTTGGACGATCATCATCACGTCCGCTTGGAACTTCTGCTGCTCCTCGGAAGTCATGCGACGCGCTGGCTGCGGCTTGTTCGGCGCGACGGGGGCTGGAGCGATTGCCGTCGTGCTGGTGCCGGCATCGATCGAGCGTGGCGCAAAGGCGCGGTTTTGCAGACGGTCTTTGATCGGCGCCACGCCCTGCGCGGACCGCTGTTCGACGAACTGAATCTCGCCCTTGAGGCGGTCGATCTCGCGCTTGAGATCTTCCAGTTTCTCAGCCGGCGAACGCGGTGGCGCTGCTGGGGCGGTTGGCTG
>SXPK01000225.1 GCA_005776365.1 Planctomycetia bacterium | reverse complement strand
GGTGCCGCCGCCGAGGTCGTAGACCAGCGCCGTCCCATCCTTGCTGCCGTCGATGCCATAGGCGAGCGATGCGGCAGTGGGCTCGTTGACGATGCGCAGGCACTCGATTCCTGCGAGTTGCGCCGCGTCGCGCGTTGCCTGGCGTTGGTTGTCGTCGAACCAAGCCGGCACTGTGATCACCGCGGCATCGACGCTCTGGCCGAGAGCCTGCTCGGCCGTTGCCTTGACTTCGCGCAGCACCAGCGCGGCAATCTGCTCGGGGGCATAGTTGCGGCCACCGACCTCGATGCGCGCGAGCCCGCGATCGCCTTGGCCAACGCAGTAGGGGAGCAGGGCTGCTTCCTTGTCGACTTCCGTGCCGGCGCGGCCGATCAGACGCTTGGCGGAGAACACCGTGCGATCAGGGTATTGCAGGCGAAGTTCTCTGGCGGCGCGACCGACGATCAAGCGGCCGTCAGGGTGGAAGCAGACGACGCTCGGGATCAGTGGATCGCCATCGCGATCGCGAAGCACGCGCGCGCCCTTGCCGGCGCGGACCGCAGCCAGCGAGTTGGTCGTGCCGAGGTCGATGCCGATGACCAGGCGCTTCTTGACCGGTTCGCTCATGGGCAAGCGGCCTCGATCTTGGCCTCGAGGTCCGCCAGCGCCTTGCGCACATAGCGGCTCTCGTGGAGTCGACGCGCTGCGCTCGCATAGTCGCCCTCCGCGCAGGCTCGGACGATGTCCGCGAAGACGCCGTCGCAACTGGTCAGGAGGCGTTGACGCAGGCTGCCGAAGTCGGCAGCGGCCGCGAGCGCAACCTCCTCTGCGAGTTCCAGCGCCGTTGCGAGGAACTCGGGATCGAGCCTTCGGTGGCCGTCGAGCGCCTCGGGCTCACGGAACAGAACCAGCGCTCGCGCGCGCTCCCAACGATCGGACAAGACATGCCACGCGTCGTTGATCTCGGCCGAGCGCGCGAGCACTGCAGCGCAATCTGCTGCGCCGGCCGCGCGCTTCAAGTCCGGGTGGCACTCGCGCGACATCCGCATGTAGCGACGTTCGAGGGCTCGCACGTCGAGGTCGAGACGGTGCTCGACACCGAGCACGGTAAATGGGTCGAGTCCGATCGGTCCATTCATCGCGGGTCGCCGGGGATCAGGCCGAGAATGACGTGCCGCAACCGCACGTGCCTGTCGCCTGCGGGTTCTTGAACTGGAAGCCGCGGTCGAGCAGCCCATCGTTGAAGTCGAGTGTCGTTCCACCCATGAAGAACTCGCTCTTCTTGTCGATCACGATGCGCACGCCGTGCTGCTCGAAGGTGAGATCGAACTCGGTCGGCCCCGTCTGGTCGAAGTCGAGCACGTAGGAGAAGCCCGAGCAACCGCCGCCTTTGGCTCCAATCCGCACCCAGCAGTCGGCCGGGAGCTTGTGCTCAGCGATGACCCGGAGAACCTCCTTTGCCGCGCGCTCCGTCACGTGCACACCGCGGCCCGGTTTGGGCTTGGTGTCTGTCGTCGTCGGCGGGGTCGTGGTGTTCTCGCTCATGGTCTTGGCCTCATGCCTTCGCGGCGCCTTGCGTCGTAGCCTGCTTCTTCCGCCAGTCCTCGATCGCGGCCTTGATGGCGTCCTCGGCCAAGACGCTGCAGTGGATCTTCACCGGCGGCAGCGCGAGTTCCTGCACGATCTGGGTGTTCTTGATCTGCTCAGCCTTGGCGATCGTGCTGCCTTTCAGCCACTCGGTGGCGAGCGATGACGATGCGATCGCCGAGCCGCAGCCGTAGGTCTTGAACTTGGCGTCGAGGATCGTGCCGTTTGGCGCGACCTGGATCTGGAGTTTCATCACATCGCCGCACTCAGGCGCTCCAACAACGCCGGTGCCGACGTCGGGCGCGTTCTTGTCGAGCGCGCCGACGTTGCGTGGATTCTGGTAGTGGTCGAGGACCTTGTCGTTGTAGGCCATGGCAGGCGATGCAGAGTCGTGTTGGGGTCTGGTCTTGGTGCGAATCAGTGCGTGGTCCACTTCACCTGGCTGAGGTCGATGCCCTCTTGGACCATCTCCCACAGCGGCGACATTTCGCGCAGGCGCTTGACCTCCGCGGTGACGCGCTCGGCGGCGAAGTCGACCTCGGCTTCGGTCGTGAATCGCCCTACCGAGAATCGGATCGAGCTGTGAGCCCGTTCGTCGCCGAGTCCGAGGCCCTTCAGCACATAGCTGGGCTCCAAGCTCGCGGAAGTGCACGCCGAGCCCGAAGACACCGCGACTTCCTTGATGCCCATGATGAGCGATTCGCCCTCGACGTAGGGGAAGGAAACATTGGTCAGGTTGGGCAGGCGGCGCTCACGGTCGCCATTGACGGCCGCATCCGGATTGTCCCGCAGGAGACGGGCCTCGAGGCGATCGCGCAGTTGGCGAAGGCGCTCGGTCTCTACTGGCATTTCTACGCGCGCGAGTTCTGCCGCAGCGCCCATGCCGACGACACCCGGGACGTTTAGAGTGCCCGAACGCATGCCACGCTCGTGGCCGCCGCCGTCCATCTGCGCCGAGAGGCGAACGCGCGGGCTGCGCCGTCGCACATAGAGTGCGCCTACGCCCTTAGGTCCGTAGAACTTGTGCGCGGAGAGCGACATCAAGTCAATGTGCTGTGCCTCGACGTCCAATGGGATGCGACCGACGGCCTGAGTCGCATCCGTGTGGAAGAGCACGCCCTTCTGCTTGCACAAGGCGCCGATCTCCTTCAACGGGTGCAAGGTGCCAATCTCGTTGTTGGCTGCCATCAACGAGACGAGCAGCGTCTTTTCGGTGATGGCGGCGGCGAGTTGCGCGAGGTCGACCCGACCTTCGGAGTCGACTGGCAGCCAAGTGATCTCGAAACCCTGGCTTTCGAGGCGCTTCATCGGGTCGAGCACCGCCTTGTGCTCGGTGATCGCGGTGATCAGGTGATTGCCCTTCTCGCGATACATCTCCGCAGTGCCCTTGATCGCGAGGTTGTTGGCCTCGGTGGATCCACTGGTCCACAGCACTTCCTTTGGATGCGCGCCGATCAGTTCCGCCACCTGTTCGCGCGCTCGCTCCACCGCGGCTTCGGCGGTCCATCCGAACGCGTGGCTGCGGCTTGCGGCGTTGCCAAACGTGTCCGTGAAGTAGGGCAACATGCGCTCGACGACGCGCGGGTCGCACGGTGTCGTGGCACTGTAGTCGAGGTAGACGGGGATATTCATCGAAGGGATCCGGCCAGCGAGGACGCAGCGAGAGGCGCAACCGTCGCGGGGCAGCCAGAAAGGCCGCACATTTCCGCGAGCGTGATCTGTGCGAACAACTTGCCGATGCGTTCGTGAACAACGCGCATCGGGTTCTTGGTGGGGCAAAACGCGATCAAGCTGCAGTGGTGGTCGCTGCTGGTGTCGAGGCTGCCGTCGGGACGCAGGCAATCCACCAGGTTGAGCGGGCCATCGACCACGGCGAGGATGGCGCCGAGCGTGATGTCGTGCGGCGTCTGTCGCAGGCGGTAGCCGCCTTTGAGGCCGCGCACCGATTCGAGGATGCCTTCGCGCGCGAACTGCTTGAGCAGGTTGGCGACGACGGACTTGTTAAGGTGGGCCTGTTGCGCGACGTCTTGCGCGCTGACGACACTGCCGGCCGCAGGGCCACCAGGAAATGCGCCGCCCCTGGCGATCGCTCCCAGGAGGAAAACGGCGTAGTCAGCTTTCTTGGTGATGCGCAGCATCGGCAATTGGCCCAGGCTCGGGCGAGCGATTCAAAATAGGTCTGCTTTGGTGCTCTTTACAAGCTAACGGTGATGAAAAAGCCCCACAAGCGGGCACATTCATGGACGTGCCGGCGCGGCCGGCTCGATCCCTGTGATGACTGCTGCCGATTCCTTGCGCGCTCGCCTCCTCGCCAACGGCCCCTTCCGCCGCGCCGAAGCACCCTATTCGACTCTGTTGGTGGCCGGTTTCGATGCCGCCGAGTTCTTGCACCGGCTGTGCAGTCAGGACATCAAGTCCCTCGCCTCGGGTCGGACCGTGCCCGCTGCATTCTTGGATGCCAAGGGCAAGGTCGTCGCGACCTGCCTCGTAAAGCGCCTGCAGCAAGACGGCGAAGACCTGTTCTGGATCGAGACGCAAGCCGCTCAAAGGGACAAGCTCGCGCAGTTGCTGGAGCGCTACCACTTCACCGAGAAGATCCGGATCTCGGCCGGTGGACCAGGCGAACCATGCTGCGAAGAGTGGATCGGCGCGGCATCGTCGGCAGTTCCTGATCCTTCGGGCAGCCTTTGCTTCTCATGGTCACGCGCCGGCATCCAGTTCGTCCGTCGGCACTTCAACCGCGGCGAGGCAGTGCCGGTGTGGCACGGTGGGCAAGTCGACGCGGACGCGGCCGACTGTCTGCAGATGGCGGCTGGCATTGTCGTTGTCGGTGTCGATACCGAATCGACGACGCTCGCGCTCGAAGCCGCGCTGGACGACCACTGCTCGGCGACGAAGGGTTGCTACACGGGCCAAGAAATCGTCGCGCGCATTCACACCTACGGGCACACCAACCGCGCACTCTGCCTCATCGAACTTTCTGCCGGTCCGCGCATTGAGTCGCCGGTCGTGCTGCATGAACTCGAGGCCGCCGTGCCAGTGGGGCGGGTGATGCGGGCCGTGCCGCTGCCGTGGGGCAGTGCGCGCCTTGGTCTGGGTTACCTGCCCAAGGAGTTCCAGCGAGAAGGTGTGCGGCTGCGACTCGCTGGCGGCGGCACTGCGAGCGTCGTCTGCGCCTTCGTCGCCGGAAGCTGAGTGGGCAATGGGCCACCGCCCAGCCGCGGTTCCAAGGGGATCGGTAGCTTGCCTGCCTCTGCCCTTGGCCGTCGATGGATCGACTGAGCGGCAGTGCGTCGACTTGCTCCTCGTAGTGCCGCTATTTGGGGCCGGTCGCGAGCACGACGTAGGCCTGCTCGCCTTGCGTCGTGATCGTCAGCGTCCGCGCCCCGCCAGTCGCGTGCACAACGGCGTCTCCACGTACGATGATCTGCTGGTCGAAGAGCCGCACGATTGCCTCGCCGGAGCAACGCACGAAGACGAGGCATTCCTCGACCGAGTCCGGCAGCGGCAACTGCGCCACATCGAAGGTGGACCCGGCGGGCACGATGGCCTCGTCGACGACCAGCGTCTCGGCTTTGTAGTCGGCCGCGAGCACTCGCTCCACCCGCGCTGCTCCGCACTGCAACTGTGTGATGCGCCGTGGCGGCAGTGACTCGGCGGCGTTGGGAAAGGACTCGGCCGGCATCCATTCGCCGCGGGTCGGGTCAAAGGACTTGCCGCTGCCGGCGAGTTGCAGCAAAGGGCTCTGACCAAGGGCCTCGCGGCCGCTGGGTTGCTGCGCGGGCGGCTTCTTGCCTTCGATCAGCACGAGGTCGCCATTGCCCCGATGCGCGGCGAACTCAGTCGATGGTGGGAGGAAGACTGCGATTGGCCTGCCGGTGAAAGGCTCGGTCCGCGCGCCGCGGTTCTGCCACTGCGTGTGACCGGCGCGCAGGTCGAAGGTGCCGGTGATGAGGATCGCGCACGTCTCGCCCTCGCCGGTGGTGACGACGAGGTCGCCATGCACGCGAGCGAGCGCGAGCCTTTTCAACCACGATCCCGGCGGGCATTGCGCGACGCGCAGCGCGCCTTCGTCGGCAAAGGCGATCTGACGCAGCGAACTCACTTGCCCTTCTCCTTTGGATCGTCGCCATCCAGCGACTTGCCATCGGGTCGGCGGATGTCGGCGCGCTTCATCATGGCCTTGGTGAACTCTTCGACCAGGCTCTCGCGCATGCGTTGGACGATTGCTTCGTCGTCGAGATCCGGCTCGATGCCGGCGACCTTGACGAGGTAGCAACCGTCTTCTGCGCGGACAATGTCGGAGATGCCCTGCAGTGGCAGATCCCACGCAGCCTCGAGGACGGGCTCTGGCAGATCGCGGCCTTTGCGCGCGACCCAGCCGCAGTCGCCGCCGCGCATCTTGGTGGCAGCGTCGTCGCTCTCGATCCGGGCGACGGTCGCGAAGGGCTCGGTCTCGAGGCGTTTGCGGACGGTCTGCAGCCGCTCCATCGCCTTCTCGAAGGTGTTCGGCACGAGGGCGTTTGGCTCGTCGAGCGCTCGGACGAAGAGGATGGCGAGATTGCGCCGCGGGCCGAAGCGTTGGAGTTCTGTTGCGCGGTCGCTGGCGAGGCGCGCGACGAGTTGTTGGCGAGGATGCAGTTTGGCGATCAGCTTCTTCTGCAGCGTCTGCGCCCGGAACACGCGAGACTGCGCCAGCCACTCTGGGGTCAGGCCCTGGGCGCGCAGCAATTGCTCGAAGGACAGTCCGCCGTAGCGTGGGTCCTTCCCCGCCATCGACCGGCGCAGTTCCAGTTCGCGCTGCAGGTCCTCGGGGCTTGCCTCGACGCCGCTCTCGCGCGCAGCCTGCTCGATGCCATCGAGAGCGACAACCTGGCGGATGAACTTGTCGAGTTCTTCCTGGTCGCTGCTGCGCAACAGCAACATCCCGAGCGCGAGCAGCGGCAGGCCATCGTCGCCGATCTTCGCCGCGGTGCCGAGCGGCAGTTGGTCAGGGTCGTCGATGACCTTGGCGCGCTCGCGAGCCTCCTTGATCCACAGCTCCAGCATCGCTGGACTCACTTCTTCGTCGGCGCCGAGCGACAACTCGCGGCGAACGATTTGCTCGTGGGCGAGGTCGATCGCAAGGTAATCGAGCAGGACCTTCTCGCCGGTGTTCTGAAAGCTCGGCTCCTTGTCGACATCGCGGCCCGCGGCCTTCATCTGCGCCTTGAGTTCGCTCCAACGCTGTTGCACGGCTTCGTGCGTCGGCCAGCAGCCGGACTTGGTGGCGTGGCGGCGGACCAACTCTGACTTCACGAGTTGCGCGCAGGCGGCTTTGCCGTCGTCCTTGCGCCGGAGGTGGAACGCCATCTCGAGCCCGACGTCGCCACGCGTGACGATGCGCTCGCCGGATGCGGAGCGGTAGGTCGCAAGTGGCGAAGACGCGTCGCTTGGATCGACGGCGGCGGGCGAGGCCTGTGCCGTTGCGATGCGCACCGGCAGCACGGCGCCGGCGAAGGCAAGGAAGAGGAAGGCGGTGCGGCCCGTCGGCATGGACGGGGACGATGCCGAACGCGGGGTTTGGCCGCAATGGTCGCGCCGCGGCGGTCGTCGCCCGCCTTCGGCGGCCCGGATCAGGCCGGCTGGTGCGAAGTCTTCGCGCAGACGCCCGAGCTGAACGCGAAGTCGCCGTTCTTGACGCGAACGGTGATCGACGAACCGACGCCGAGGTCGTTGTCCAGGATCAGCTCCGTGATCGGATCCTCGATCCGACGCTTCAGGATGCGCTTCAGTTCGCGCGCACCGAATTCTTCGGAGAAGCCGAGCTTTGCGATCTGCACCCGAACGCCGGGCGAGAACGTGATCGCAATGCCGCGCTTCTTCAGCAGGTCGGACACTTCGCGGAGCAGGTTGCCAGCGATGCGCTCGCAGACCTTCACGTCCAGCGGGTTGAACATCACGATCTCGTCGATTCGGTTGATGAACTCCGGCCGGAAGAAGTCGCGCAACGCGTCTTGAGTGACCGAGCGGAGATCGACGTCCTTGAGGCTTTGGCGCTTGCTCGCGGCCGAGAAGCCCATGCGGGTGCGGATCGAGTCGATCTTTTCGATGCCCAGGTTGCTGGTCATCAGGATCAGGGCCTGGTGGAACGAGACGGTCTGGCCCTTGCTGTCGGTGATGATGCCTTCGTCGAGCAACTGCAGCAGCAGGTTGTGGACCTTGTAGTGCGCCTTCTCGACCTCATCGAATAGGACGACGCAGGATGGCTTCTTCTTCACCGCTTCGGTGAGCATGCCGCCTTCGTTGTGGCCGATGTAACCGGGCGGGGCGCCGATCAGCTTGGCATACTCGTGCGGCAGCGCGTATTCGCTGCAGTCGACACGGATCATCGCGTTGGGGTCGTCGAACAGGTTGCGAGCGAGCGCCTTCGCCAGCTCGGTCTTGCCCGTGCCGGTGCGACCGACGAGCAAGAAGGTGCCGATCGGGCTGCTCGGGCGCTTCAGACCGACTGCGGCTTTCTTGACCGCGCGCGTCAGCGAGTTGATCGCCTCATCCTGGCCGATGATCTGCGACTTCAGCATGCGCTCCAGGTTGTTCACGCGCCGATAGAGCTGCTGGCGTGCCGCGTCGCTGCCCGGACGGGCCTCGAAGGGGTCGTTGCCCTGCGCCTTCTCCGTCGTGGTGCCCACCGGCGAAGGAATGCTGACCTGGTGGATCTCCAGCGACGGATTCACGTCGATGCAGATCTGGTAAAGCAACTCTTCGACGATCTCGAGGTCGTAGTCCTCGTCCATGCGACCGATCGCCGCCAGGATTTCGTTCTCGAAGGTCGGCACGCAGGTCCGCACCACGCGTTCGCGGTAACTCGCTTTGTTCGTGACCTGGGCAGAATGGAGCTCGGCGAGGAGCTCCTCGGAGCAGCAACGAACTCGGATGAACTCGTCGATCAAATCGAAGTACTTGATGACGAAGCTCGCGTCTGGATGCTTCACGTGTCCACTCCCAACAAGGCGTCGGCCACCTCATCGGAGGAACCCCCCCTTGGACTTGACGGGAGACCACGGTGGATTTCGTCGGATTCCACCCATGCGAGCGCGGGCGCGATGAACCAAGAACTGAAGTTGCTCGCGCTGCTCGTGCACCGCGGGTTGGTCGATGCCGACGCGGCGAAGCGTGCGCTCGCGTCTGGCTCGCCCGGCCAGTCGTTGGTGGAGCAGGGGGCCTGCACCGACGCGCAGTGGCAGGGATGGCTCGCCACCGAGGGAGGGGTTCGCCCTCAGCTCACTCGCTACGAACTGGGCGACATGCTTGGCGAGGGAGCGACCGCGCGGGTCTTTCGCGCCGTGGACAAGACGGATCGCAAGCGCGTCGCGTTGAAGGTCCTTCGGTCCGAGCTGATTGCCGACCAGGGCAAGGTCGACAGCTTTGTCAAAGAGGCGAAGCTGCTGCTCTCCTTGTCGCATCCGCACGTGGTGAAAGGAGTGCGCGTCGCCAAGGAAGGAGCAACGATCTACTTCGCGATGGAAGAACTGCCAGGCGTCTGCCTGCAGGACGCGCTGCGCGAGTCGGGACGCCTCGACGAGGGTTCGGCGCTGGCGATCACCGCCGACATCGCCTCCGCGCTGTCCGCATTGCACGGCAGAGGGCTTGTCCATCGCGACGTCAAGCCTGGCAACGTGATCTGGTCACAACAGCGCGGGGCGGTGCTGATCGATCTCGGTTTCGCGGTCGAGGGCGTGGCCGCGGCAAGCAAGGAGACGACGGCGGGGACGGTGCACTACATCGCGCCCGAGCAAGCGCGCGGCAACGAGGGCCTCGATGTCCGCGCCGACATCTACGCGCTCGGCGCCACGCTCTACCATCTCGTCACTGGGGAGTTGCCCTTCGAGGGGGCGACGAATGACGACGTGCTGCGCAAGCAGGTGCTCGAATCGCTGTCCGGCGAACGCATTCGCGCGCTGTCGCTGTCGCCGCAGACGCACTACTTCATCGAGAAGATGATGGCCAAGGAGCGCGAGATCCGGTTTCAGGACCCGGCGCAACTCGAAAGCGACGTGCGTGCATTCCTTGCTTCGCAGGAGGCCCAACGCCAACTCGAACTGGATGCGGAGGCCGATGCAAAGCGAACTGGCTTCCGTCGGCGCCGGAGGCCGTGATCGTGCGGCGCGAGCCCGGCTTCCCGTGGTCGTTTGCGTGCCGTCGTTCTGGCAACTGTTGCTCGATCCCCGGCGGCTTCGTACGGGTGACGAATGTGGAGGCAACCGCGATCGCGCGGGGGCTTGGCATCGAACTGGCGGCCTTCTATTCACGCTACGTGCAAGGGGACGGCCAGACCTTGAAAGAAGGTCTTGGCCATCGTTGCGTGTTCTTGCAGGACGGGCGCGAAGCGGGCTGCACGATCTACGAGTCCCGTCCGCAGAAGTGTCGAGACTGGCCGTTTTGGCCGGAGGCGCGGACCGACGCGAAGTTGCGTGAGCTGATGTTGCGCACCTGCCCGGGCATCGCGCCAGATGCAGTTGGCCCTGCAGGCTGCTAGCAGTCCTTGCACGGCACATCGGCGACGGTGGCCGACAGCTACCAGTCCGATGGCTGCGTTTCGCGTTCGCCGCGGATCTACAGGTCCCGCGACGATTCGTTCTTTGATCCAGGGCTGCATTGCTCGCCCTTGGATGCCGTCTGGCCCTGAACCTACTGCTGGATCTTTCTCCACTTGCGCCGGTCAAGGTCGACACTTCGCTCCGATAGATCGCTCGCGCACTCGACGTCGGCGACCAGACGGTTCCTCGTGGCGTGCACGCGTCGCACGCAACACAGCCCGAGTCCCTGCACGTCGATCCAGTCGCCGCGGCGCACCGGCAGATCGTCGATCGTCTCGCCGGCCACCGGCGCAATCGCCGCCTTGGAGGGTGGCAATCGCGATGTCATCCAAGCCGCAGCCTCGGTGCAGCGGTCGCAGCTGCCGCACGGGCCTGGTTGCGCGAAGCCGAAGTGCGAGTGGATGACCCGCTTCCTGCAGCCCTCCGCGGTGGCGTAGCGAACCATCGCGAGAAGGCCTTCGAGGTCGCTCTTGCGCTTGTCGTCGGGAAGCCAATGCCGCGCTTCGTCAGGCGTCGGCATCCGAATGAACTCGAGGTCCGAGCCGAGGTCACCGGTGACGCAGCCGCTTGCGCGCAACAGTCGCAGGCACGTGTCGACGCGCCCGTCGCGCCGGTTCTTGCCGAAGAAGACTCCGACCAAGTCATCGCGGTCCTGTGCGTGAATCCGCTCGCCGAGCCCTTCCAGGTGGGCGGCGACCAGTAGCAGCAACTCGCTCGTCGGGTTGGCCCATTCGACGAAGTTGCGTTGGATCTGCAGGTCCTCCTCACGCCACAGCAGATTGCAGAACGAACCATGGCCGTCGCGGCCAGCGCGACCGATCTCCTGGTAATAGGCTTCTAGAGTGCGCGGGATCTGCCAGTGCACGATCGCGCGGATGTCGCTCTTGTCGACGCCCATGCCGAATGCGTTCGTCGCGAGGATCAACGCATCGCTGCTCTGCTCGAACGCGCGTTGCTGCGTCTTGCGTTCATGCGCAGAAAGGTCGCCGTGGTAGACGAGCGGCTTGTGGCCCTTGCGTTGCAGCTGCGATTCGGCGCGCAACAGGTCGGCGATCAGCGCGAAGTAGACGATCGCCGGTCCGCCGGTCCTCGCTAGCACGGCCTCTGCTGTCGCCAGCTTGTCGTCGTCGTCCACGCATTCGCGTACGGCAACGAATAGGTTGTCGCGTTCGATGCCGGCGTGGAAGAGCGGCGCGTCCATCAGTTCCAGCGCCCGCCGGATGTCGTCTTGCACTGTCGGTGTCGCCGTCGCGGTCAGCGCAAGGCATGGCGGCGAACCCAGCTCGCGGCGGATCCGGCCGAGCAGCATGTAGTCAGGACGAAAGTCGTGGCCCCACTGGCTGACACAGTGCGCCTCGTCGACCGCGAGCCGCGCCACGCCAACCGAACGAGCCCAGTCGAGGAAGCCCGGCACTCGAAAGCGCTCGGGCGTCACGTAGAGCAGCTTGACCTCGCCGCGCGCGGTGGCGTCGAGGCGGTCCTGTCGTTCGTGGCGTTCGCACTGGCTGTGCACGCACGCGGCAGGCAGTCCCTTGCGGCGCAGGCCCTGGACCTGGTCCTCCATCAACGCAATCAACGGACTGACGACGAGCGTGAGGCCGTCGCCGACGAGCGCCGGCAATTGGTAGCAGAGCGACTTGCCCTCTCCGGTCGCCATGACGACGAGCGCCGAGCCGCCTTCGAGGAAGCGCCGACAGATCTCCTCCTGGCTGCCGCGAAAGGACGCGAAGCCAAACCGTCGCTGGAGTTCGTCAAGAAGTGAAGGACTCGTCACGGCATTCACCTTACACGCCTACCGCGAATGTGCCGCACCAGCTCGATACGCTGCGGCCATGGCACAACGCGCCTTGGTGCTGCTCATCCTAGCTGTGCTCAGCGTCGCCATCGCGCCGCGCGCGCAGGAGGACGCCGCCGCGATGCGGCAACAAGCGTTGGAGGCGCTGGTGCAGCAGATCCGCGACAACGAGGCCCTGCTCGCTGCCGCGCAGTCCGCGTCGCCCAAAGACCAGCAGCACGTCGACCATCTGCTGCAGGCCGATGGCCAGCTGCGCGATCGACTCGCAGCACTCGCGAGCGGCACCGACGTCGCGCAGATTCGCACGCCCAAGCAGCAGACCTACGAGCTGCAAGAAGAGGTCATGCGCCTGCTGAAACCGCTCGTGCGCGCGCTGTCCGAGGCCACCGAGGCACCGCGACAGATTCAGGAGCTGCATGCCCAACGCGAGAAAGTAACGGCGCAGCTCGAGGACGCAGAGCACGTCGTGCGCGGCTTGCGCGCGACGATTCGCGAACAGGAGGAGCGTGCAGCGGCGGCGGTCGTGCGTGATGAGCTCGCGCTGTCCTTGCAGCGCTGGACGAAGTTCACGGCATCCTTGCGCGAAGAACTCGTCGTGCTCGGCGCCCAAGCCGACGCGCTGGAGCGGATGCGTGCTCCGGTCGCAGAGACGGTCCAGAACGCAGTCGCGTCTTTCGTGCGTCGGCGCGGTTTCAGCATCCTGCTGGCGGTGGTTGCCGCCGCGGCGGTCGTCTACCTGCTGCGCTCCGCGCATCGGTTGCTTGCCCGCGCGGTGGCAAGGAGCAAGCGGCAGTTGCCGCTTCGGTTGTTCGAAGTGGCGTTCCAGGCGCTTGCGGTGATCGGCGCTGCATTCTCCGTAGTGCTGGTCTTCTACCTGCGCGGCGACTTCGAGTTGCTGGCGCTCGTCCTCGTCTTCCTTCTCGGCGTCGGCTGGGCACTGTCGCGGTCGTTGCCGTCGTTGCTGGAGCAGTTGCGGCTTCTGTTCAACGCGGGCTCGGTGCGAGAAGGCGAGCGCGTCCTGCTCGACGGACTGCCCTTCCGAGTCGACGCGCTGCGTCTCTACAGCCGCCTCTCCAATCCGGATCTGCAAGGTGCGGCGCTTCGGGTGCCGCTGCGCGACCTTGTCGGGAAGACCTCGCGGCGCCCATCGGCCGACGAGCCGTGGTTTCCGACGCCAGCTGGCGACTGGGCCTTGCTCGCAGGCGGCGCATTTGGGCGCGTCGAATCAGCGACACCAGAAACGGTCGTCGTCCGCATCGACGGTTCGCCGCGGCACTATCGCACCCTCGACTATCTCAGCCAGCATCCAGCCAATCTGTCGAAGGGGTTCAAACTCGAAGTTCCGTTTGGGATCGACTACCGCCATCAGGGCGAGGCGACTTCGTCGATCCCTGCGCGTCTGACCGCCGCATTGAAGGAACGGCTGCCGGCCGAACCTGGCGGCGGCGCGATCGAGTCGATCGAGGTCGAGTTCCTGCAAGCAGCGCCGTCTTCGCTCGATCTGCTCGCCGTCGTCCGCTGCGCGGCTGCCGCGGCGCCGCACTACGCCGAACTGCGTCGCGCGGTGGTCGGAGTCTTGGTCGATGCCAGCACGAGGCACGGTCTTGCGATTCCGTTCCCGCAACTGACGGTGCATCGCGTCGACGGTTGATCGCGCCGCGCAAGATCTTGCAGATCGTTGTTAGGAAGAACTCGTCGCTGCCACTGATGCAGCATGAGCATCGAGACGATCGAAACGGACACATCGGAGCGCATTCGCTACGGCCCGCGTGAACGCATCCTGCAACTCGGCGAGATGCGGCTTTCGGACGCGGAGTGCGTCGCGCTCTTGCTGCGCACTGGCCAGCGCGGCGAGTCCGCGGAGCAGATGGCGCAGCGGTTGTTGCGGCGCTTTGGCGGTCTGTCCAGTCTCGCTGACGCGGCAGTGCGGGAGATCGGCGGCGAGCACGGCGTCGGCGCGGCGCGGGCGGCGGCGCTCGGCGCGGCATTCGGCGTCGCGCGGCGGCTGCTGGAAGAGCGCATGCGGCCCGGCGCGTCGGTGCGGTCGTCGGGCGACGTCGCATCCATGGTGCGCGAGTCCGTGCGCGGGCTGCGGCGCGAGACCTTCTTCGCGTTGTTGCTCGACGCGCGGCGGCGCATCCTGTCGCTGCGCGTCGTCAGTCAGGGCAGCGCCGACTTTGCGATTGTGCATCCGCGCGAAGTGTTCTCGCCAGCGGTGCGAGAGGGGGCCTCGGCGGTTGTCGTCGCTCACAACCACCCAAGCGGCGACCCGACGCCTAGCGCCGAGGATCGCGATGTCACCGAGCGACTGCGGCGCGCCGGCGAACTGCTCGGGATCGAGTTGCTCGACCACGTCGTCGTCGGCGACGGTCGCTGCTTCAGCTTTGCCGAGGAGCAGTTCTTGCCGATCGCCTGAGTGCTTTCAGTGCCGCTGCATCGCTAGCAGCAGCGCGCTTGCGCCGACGAGGGCGGCCGTCTCCGTGCGTAGCACGTGCGGGCCGAGTCCCGTCGGCACGAAGCCGGCTGTGATCGCTTGTTCGCGCTCCGAACTGCTGAACCCACCTTCGGGTCCGACCAGGAGTGCCGCCGGCCCCGCGACCGAAGCCGGACACGGCGCGCCATGGCCGTCGGCAAGGAAGCGGAGCGTTGGCACCTCCGGCGCGCGCAGGAACTCGGCGAACTCGGTGACCTCGCGCACTTCGGGGAGGAATGCGCGATCGCATTGCCCGGCGGCGGCGCGGACGAGTTTCTGCCAGCGATCCTGTCTGCCGCCTTGCGGGCGCGTCCTTTCGGTCCACAGCGGCCAGAAGGTCGTGATGCCGACTTCGGTGCCGTGCTCCAGCAGCCAGTCGGCCCGCGTCCATCTCGGCGCCGCGAAGGCGACGTGCAGCGAGAACGGCGTCGAGATGGCCCGTCGCGCCTCGCCGGCTTGGATCGCGACCTTGCCGCCACCCGACCGCTCCACTCGCGCAGTGCACTCATTGCCCTTGCCGTCGCACAGCAACAACTCATCACCAGGACGCATGCGCAGCACGGTCGCCAGGTGGTGAGCGACTTCGCCGACCAGCACGGTGCCGCCGCAGTTGGGCAGGGAATCGACGAAGTAACGGCGGGCCATCGTGCCCACGGTAGCGTGCGGGAAGGGTCGCCGCGACGCGCCCTTGTCAACCGAGTTCGAACTGACGCTTGGCGTCGACGACGTCGCGGTTGATCGCGACGATGGCTTCTTCGAGCCGCGCGCCGAGCGCTTCGCCTTTGCCGACCACCATGCGCACTTGGCGCATCATCTGAATCGCCATGCGCAATGTGCGCACGACGTCGCCGGCGTCGCTGTGCGCGAGGCGTTCGAGGTCCTCGACCGAGCAGGCGCGGCTCCAGGCGTCGATCGCGGGGCCGATGCCCCAGTCTGGCGCCTTGATCGGTTCGCCGACGCCATGCAGCGCTTCGATCACGCAGAAGCGCTGCACGGCCTCGTTGACTCGCTCCATCAGCGGGCCGACGTCGCGGCGGTAACCGCGCAACTCGGCGCTGCGTCGCTCCTGGTGGATCAGCGCCGCAAACGTGACCGCGAGCTGGTGGATGTCCATGCCGTCGAGAACGCCGCTGAACAGGATCTCGGTCGCCTGGATTTCGTAGCCGTTGATCTTCTTCGCGACCTTGCCGCGCGGCAGCAGCCCGTCGTCCCCGAGGTAGCCAGCTTCGCGAAGGATGTGGATGCGGCTCAGCAGCGCAGCTCGCGCCGCCTGCCGCTTCTTCTCGCGCGCCGCGGCCGAGCCCTTGTTGGCCTGGAAGGCTGCAAAGCTCTTGTCGTAGGCGTCGAGCACCTTCCCGCCCATGTGCGAGTAGAGGTTCAGGATCGTCGAGTACGACAGGTTGAACTTCGAAGTGATCGGCTCGACTTTGCTGCTGTGGTAGCGCGTGAGCGGCGCCTCGTAGAGATCTTCGTCCTCCAGGATCGACACGACGAGACCGCTGTCGTCGAGCCCCTGGCGGCCAGCGCGCCCCGCCATCTGCAGGTAGTCGCGCGCGCGCATGTAGTCCATCTGCACGCCATCGAACTTCCGCAGCAAGTCGAAGACGACCGTGCGCGCCGGCATGTTGATGCCGAGCGCAAAGGTCTCGGTGGTGAACAGCAGCTTCAGCAGGCCAGACGTGAACAGGCGCTCGACGATCTCCTTGTGGATCGGCAGCATCCCAGCGTGGTGGTAGCCAGTGCCTTGCATCGCGCGGCCGAGGATGCCAAGTAGCGCGGGATCGTTATCGGGCTGCAACTCAAAGCGCTCGCACACTTCGTGGAACATCCGCTCGATGCGCGCACACTCGGTGCGGTCGAGCAGCCGACGGCCCATGTTGCGCTCGGCCTTGATCTCGCATTCCTTCCGCGAAAAGCAGAAGTAGAGGATGGGCAGCAGCTGTCGACCCAGCAGTTCGTCGAGCAGCAGCATGTAGGGCCGGGGCCCAAATGCCATCCTGCGGCCCTGCTTGCGCTCGCGCTTGTCGCCCCAACGCGATCTCTCCCGCTCGCGGCGGCCCGCGCGGCCGCCGTGTCGCCCGTCGCGCGCCTGCGCGCGCTCATGGAACTGCACGGCTTGCTTTCGTTGCGCGAGTTGGAAGACGCCGGCGTCGGGATGGTAGAGCCGGTGCGAAAGCGGGACCGGTCGCTTGTCGTGCGAGATCACCGCAAGGTCGTGCCGGCGGGTCGCCTCGATCCAGTTGCCGAACTCCGTGAGGTTTTCGATCGTTGCCGACAGGCAGACGAAGCGGACGTGTTCTGGCGCGAAGATCAGCGACTCTTCCCACACGGTGCCGCGCTCGGGGTCGTCGAGGAAGTGGATCTCGTCGAAGATCGCGAAGTCAGTGTCGGCGAATCGTCGCGGGTCTTCGAACACCGCATTGCGGAAGATCTCGGTCGTCATGATCACGAGCGGCGCGTCCGGATTGAGCGTCAGGTCGCCCGTCATCAGTCCGACGTCGAGGCCGTCCTGCTTGAAGTCGCGAAACTTCTGATTCGACAGCGCCTTGATCGGGCTCGTGTAGATCGCGCGTCGGCCGTTCTTGACTGCCTGCTCGATCGCATACTCCGCGACCAGCGTCTTGCCGGAGCCGGTGGGGGCGGAGAGCAGGACGTTGGCTCCCGCCTCGATCGCCGCCGCCGCTTCCACCTGGAACGGATTGAGCGTGTAGCCCTTGAACTGCTTGCCCAGCACGGGGCGAAATGCTGGCCGAACTCGGTCGCAGAGGGAACCGCGATGTCGGCGATCCTCGACGGATCCTGGTGAAGTTCGTTCCTATCTCCAGACCTGGGCGCAGTGCTCCGCGGCGGCAAAGCAAAGGTCCGAGAATCCCGCCGCTCGCCGCTGGCGTCGCTCCTTGGCGTCGTTATGTTCGCGCCCGCTCCGCCTGGTCGCGGGGCGCGTTTCGCAACCGGTCAAACACCTCTGTCGCGCTTGCGCGGCACAACCCACCCGCAGAGAGATCGAATCATGGAAGGCAAGAGCGAGATCAATATCGGCAAGTACGTGAGCCGCCGTCTGTCCCAAGTGAAGGTGCTGTCGCGCCTGCTGGAGACGGAGTTGGAGACGGCGAAGGGCAGCCGCGATCTGACGATGGATCGCAATGTCGTGGAGCAGGTGCTCGACGTCCTCGAGATCTTCATCGAAGACTGCGACTCCGTCACTGGCGGCGGGCAGGCAGCGCGCAAGGCAAACGAGCAGAAGCCGGCCGTCGCCCGCCTCAACTGATCGCTTCGCGTCCGGTCGACGTGCTGCGTCGACCTGATGCAACCTGTCTGGTCTTGCTGCCCGTGCGCGTGAAGGGCCAGCGGCAGACCGTGCCTAGGATCCGCCTTGGCCTGCGACTTGGTCGCTGATTTCCGTTGGTTGGCGCCGACGACACTTCCATTGAACCTCCTTGGTCCGTGAGCAACGGCATCGACACCAACGCGACACGAGCGGTTGCGAACGGCTCTCGCGGCGCCTGGATCGCGCGCATCGTCGTCTACACCTCGTTTGTCGTCGTGGCGACGATGTTCGGTCCGCGCGCTTGGTCGATCCTCGTGGAACGAGTCAGCGGCGCAGCGCGGCACAGCCCAGCAGTGGATCGCGATCGTGTGGCGCTCGTCGATCGTCCTGAGTGGCTCGTTGGCCCCTTGCTCACTGCGGTCACGCGCGACCTGCAGGTTTGGCTGCGCGGCGAAGCGCCGATCCTCGACGACGTCGCGGCGCGCGAGCTGATGGCGGGCCTTGCCACGGTGCCGTGGATCGCAGAGACGCGCCTGGAGCGGGTGTTTCCGGACAAGTTCAAGGTTGTTTTCGGTCTGCGTCGTCCCGTCGTCGCTGTGCGCGAAGAAGGCGGCAAGCCGCTTTGCCTGTGCGACCGGAATGGCGTCTCACTGCCGTGGGTCGAAGGCTGCGAGGTGCCCGATGTGGTGCTGCGTCGCGAAGGCGGCAACCTGTCGATGCGAGGACGCCCAGGTGACGTGGTCCCTGACGATCGCGTGATTGCTGCAGCGAAGGTCGCCGTCGAGTGGCGGGACGAGCTCGCGCCTTTGGTGCCCGGTTGCCCGCGCCTGATCGAGGTCGATGCCAACAACCTCGGCTTGCGCTGGGCCAAGGCGCCGGAATATCCGGAGATCCGCCTGCGGCTGCAACGCGAGGATGGTGCGCCGGTCGTCTTTGGCTACGACCATCCGGTCGGCTCCAAGTGGCCTCGTGTGCCCGTTGCCACCAAGGCCAAGGTGCTTTCGGCGGTGCTGCAGGAGTTCCCTGCGCTCCGTGGACTCGTGGCGGGGGATTTGCGATTCGAGGTTCGTTGGCGAAGCTGGATACAGCCTCGCCAGGGAGCCTGACGTGATTTCGGAGCCATGGCGGGACAGAGCCGCCGTGGAACGCACGACTTCGAGAATCTGTCTTTCGTGTGATGGCGTCTCGGCCACCGAGGCGGAGCGCTGCGCGCATTGCAACGCCAGGTTGCTGCCGACGACGGCCGTCCATTTCCCGACGCGGCGCGGTGAGGCCGATGTGGCGAACCCGCTGCTGGGGTCGGTGCTCGACGGCAAGTTCCTGCTGCACGGCGTGCTTGGCCGCGGTGGCATGGGCACGGTGTTTCGTGCGAGTCATGCCGTGTCGTTGGCGCCACTCGCAGTGAAGTTGCTGCATCCGCGATTGTCGTCGCGCGTCGAGTGGAAGCGCGCGCTCGTCGCCGAGGCGCGCAAGGCGTCGCGTGTCGTTGATGAACGGTGCGCACGCGTGCTCGATGTCGGCGAAAGCGAAGACGGCACGGTCTATCTCGCCATGGAACTCGTGGCCGGTGAGCCGCTCGACGCGTGGGTGCGTCGGGGTCCCATTGCTCCTGCTGTCGCGGTCGACATCTTGCTGCAGGTCGCGCGCGCGCTGGCCGCCATCCACAGCGCTGGACTGGTGCATCGCGACCTCTCCGCGCGCAACGTGATGGTCTCGGTGCGCGATGGTCGTCCGTTCGTCAAGGTGCTGGACTTCGGCATCGCCCAGTCAGGCCGCCTGGCGGGAGCCGCAACCGTGGATGTGGTTGGCGAAGCACTGTTCGCGAATCCGGTGTTCTCTGCGCCTGAGCACCTCGCCGGCGGCGATGTGGACTCGCGCGCCGACATCTACAGCCTCGGCGTGCTCGCATTCATGCTGTTGTGCGGCCGGCTGCCGATCGAGGAACGCGACGCACGCGCCGCGATGCTCGCGACCGTGGCCGGTCAGCGTCGTTCGATGCCAAGTCTGACGGGAGTGCCGCGACGACTGCAGCGATTCGTCGAGCGTTGCCTGTCGCGCGATCGAGAACTGCGTCCGCCAGGCATTGGTGCGGCGATCGCCGAACTTGCAGCGATTGCCGGCGGCGGTCGCGAGGCATTGTCGAGCGTCAGTGTCGTCGCTGCGGTCGTTGCCGTCGTCTTTGGTTTGCTCGCGTTCGTCCAAGCGACGCCGCCGTTTCTTCGCGTCGCGGGCGGGCCGCTGTCGTTGCGCGAGGGCGCTGTTGTTGAGTCGGACCCGGTGCGGCATTTGCATCCCGAGGCGCTCCGCTCGGTGCGCGCGCTCTATGGCGGCTTCTCACCGGCCCGGCTCGAACTCGAGGTCACGCGGGCAAACACACTGCAATGGCGGGCGAAGCTCGATCCACAGGTCGTTGGCGAAGGCGTGCTGCTGTTGTCCGACGCGCAGGATTCCTGGCGCGATGCGCTCGAGAGGATCATGCGTTCGAGCACAGACGGCCCGGTCGAGATCGCATTCGTCGCGCCAGGTTCGGCGCTGCTCGGCAGCGCGCGCGTCTGTCTTGATGCGGCCCCACCGAGGGTGGAAGTGATCCTTCGGCAAGTCGGCGCTGTTCTGCGCCTGCGCGCTGACTCGGCGGCCGACGTTCTTCTCCGTGAGGCGACGGGCTTGAACATGCTCACGGCATCCCTGCGCCTCTCGAGCGGCGTAGTGCACGAGGTCGCGACACCGCTTGGTGGTGGAGCTTTCGCCATCGGTGCCGCGTTCGCCAAGATCGTGCCGCCATCGGCTCCGCTCGGAAATGCCACGCTCGTCGTCGTTGCGACCGACCTCGCGGGCAACCGCGGGGAGAGTCCGATCGTCGCGATCGAGGAATGCGATTTCGGCGCCCCTTCTGCGCTCGTCGTCGCTGGCCCCGACGGCGAATCGTCGGTGCCTTATCTCGAAGGCAAGGCGATCGCTCGGGTGCAACTCGAGTTCGACGAGCCGGGATTGCGTATCGAGGTCCGCGACGACGCCGGGCGATTGCGGGCCGACCGACCATTGCAGGCCAAGGCAGCCTCGTGGCATGAGTTTGAAATCGACGCGGCACCCTCCGGCGAGCCGTTCGCGCCAGGCATCTACGGATTTGCGGTCATCGACTCGGTTGGCAACCGGACCGAGCGGACGCTGCCGCTGGCATTCCGCAGTCGGAGTCTCGATGTGGTTTTTGCTGCGTCACCCACTGGCGGAGTGGTGACGCTCGGCAAGGAACTCGCGTGCGGGCCGGACGGAGGTTCGGTGACGCTTACCTGTGGCGAGAGCTTTGTGCCGGTGGCCGCGGCGGTTCGTCCATTCAGTGCTGCTGGCGCGGCCTTGCATGCGGACCTGGCTGGCGCCGGCAAGGACTGGAGCGTGCGCATCCCGCCGCTTGCGGCCGGTCGACACGAAGTTGTCCTCGATCTCGAGGAACGCGGTGGCCGAGCGCTCGGGGCGATCGAGTTCGTGATGCCCCTTCAAGTGCTGCCGCGCGCGTTGCGCCTGCGCATCCCCGATTCGTCGTCGCGCTTTCTGCCGGGCCTCACGGAGGCCAACGTGCTCCGCGTCCACGATGGAGCCATCGTCCTGGGCGCTGGGGTCGCAGTCGAAGGCGGGTTCTCGCGCTTCGTCCGCGGTGTCGTTTGGCACGGTCCGTCGCCCGAAGAACTCGCGCAGATGCAGATCGACCCGCCCGAGCCCGATGCGGAACTGACGCTGCCGCCATTGCCATTGTTGCGTGGAAGGAACGTCATCAAGGTGGAGTTGCGTGACGTGCTTGGCCGCCCGGTTGAAGCATGGGTTGGCGACCGACCAACCGTCGTCGCGGGTGCTGCAGACGTAGCGCGGGTGACGCTCGCAGACTTCTTCGCGGATCCGGCTCCGCCGACTCCGGTCGCGGACGAGTTCCTCGTCGAGTTCGGCCAGCCATTGCGCGTCCGGCTCCGTTCGCGCTTGCCGTTCGTCGCTGCCGAAGTGAACTCGTTGGGCCTGTCGATGCGCGGATCGGAACTCATGGCCGTGTCCGTGCGACCATTCGGCAGCGGTTCGGAGATCGTGTTCGTGGCCCCATACCTGCAGTGGCGCGACGCGGCTGGTTTCGAAGGCCTGCAGCTCGCGGACTTCGAGCGGGGTCGCGTTGCCGAAATCGCCGCGCAGTTCTCGTCGCCGGCAGGCGATCACATGATCGCCGTGCGCTTGCGGACCGCGCGCTCCACTCTCCGCACGGTGCGCCTGTCGGACATCGCAACGAAGCCGCTGCCCGCTGAGTTGGCCGCGATCGCTTTGATCCCCGTGCTCGCTCCACTCGGCAGCGAGTGGAAGGACCCGGTGCCGCCTGATGATCCGTTGCGTGGCCTCTATCGCCAACGCAATGCCGAACCGGTCCGTGGCATGAACGACTGGTTCGTGCAAGACCGCGAGTTCACCCTTGGCCAGTATGCCGCGATCGTGCAGGCGGCTTCGGGGACCGCAGGCCTTGCCGAGAACACCGTGCATCGGGACGACCCGCTCGGTGCGCAACGTGTGACCGTCGAACACTTGACGCCAGCTGCTTTCGGCGGCGACAGCGACATCTTCTTGCGCGTTGCCGCAGAGAACCCGAGTGACGCCGTCGCGGGCGTCGACTTCTTTCAGGCATACGCGGCATCTCGCTTGCTCGGCGAACTCGCGCTCGGCGATGCGGGCCTGTTCCGACTGCCGCTTGGATGCGAACTCGAACTTGCGGGTTTTGGCATGGATCCCGCTGGCGGCTCGCGGCACGCGGCCAGTGCTCGCGGCGTAGCGGTTTCCGCGGCGCCCTGGAGCACCGCCGCGCGCGCAAAGAAACCGCAGGCGGGCATCTCGGCTGAACTCCTTGCCGGCTTCGGCGATCGCGTCCCGGCGTCGCCGGATGGTGACGTCTACGGCATCGACTTTGGACTTCGCGAGTGGGTGCTGGATCTCGCGCAGGGTCCGGATGCAGGCGGTGAGGCTCTCGTGCGCGAATGGACCGCCGATCGCGAGTTGCACGTGCAGCGCGCGCTCGAGTTGTCCGGTGGACGCCCGGCTCCGGCTGATCAGGAGGCGCGCCTGCCGATCGAATTGCGGGCGCGATTGCGCACCTTCGGCGTCGTGCGTGGGCTTGCCTGCGGGGAAGCGACGGGCCTCATCGGAGCGGACGGTCGTGAGATCGACACCGCGGTGCTCGCCGAGTTGCCGGCCTCGGTGCCCGGAGTCCTTCGAGCCGAACAGATGCGCCGGGACGGCCGTGGGCTGCTGCCTGACGAGAAGGACTCGCGCCTGCGCATCACCGGCTTCCGACTTGCCGGCGGAACGGTCTTTCTCCAACGAGTCAGGAGCCGCTGATCATGCTGATGTCGCCGCAGCTGCGAGTCCTTTGCGCGCTGTTTGCGATCTGGTGCTGCACCTTCCAGTCGTGCCAAACCCAGGCTTCCGAGTTGCGTGGCCTCGCCGAACGCGCGCCGCTGGATTACTCGGTGTTGGTCACTGGTGGCGCTTGGCTGCAGCCCGCTGCAGCCGGCGTCGCCGGCACCTTCGGCGATCTCGCCGCTGGCGGCGACTCGCCGGTGGAGCCGCTCGCGATCGGTGAGATCGTCAGTGCGCTGCGAGAGGGTTCGGTGTTTCGCAAGGTCGACGTCGACCTCGACGCGCACCGCATTGCTGTCCGCGAACAGTTCGGGTCGCGACGGTCGGAGCCGCAATTGCTGGAGTTCTTGCAGGGCGCGAGAGACCGGGGCTTCGACCTGTTGCTCGTGGTCGAAGGGTTGCAAGACGACGCCATCGAGTCGCAGGGCGTGAACGGGCGCTGGCCGGTGACCTTCTTGACCTGGTTCTTGCTCGGCATCGGCGCGTTCATCCCCGACCACACCTTTGAGTCCGGCGTCACCTTGCGCGTGACCTTGCGCGACCTGCAGACCGGAGCCGTGCTCGCAGACTCGATCTCGTCCGCGGGTCCGATCGATCTCTCGCTCGTCGAGCGCAGCAGTGCCACAGGCATCTTCAGCTCCATCGTCGTGCCCCCATTCTGGGTTGCCGATGACCAAGAACGCGTCATGAAGGAAGTGCGTGAGTTCACGCAGCGCCGCCTGTTGATTGCACTGGCGCGCGAATTGAAGAGCGAACCAATGCGTTTGCGTCTTCGGCGCGGCGCGGTCGCCGCCATTTCGCTGACGCGCGAAGGCGCAGTGGTCGTGGAGTCGGTCGAGGCGCTGCGGGAAGCGCGACTTCGTCGTGCGGACGGCGACGGCGAAGCGGGAGACGAAGCGTTTTCGCGCACTTTGCTCGGCAGCATGCGTCGTGATGGCGAGCGCTATGTCTACACGGCGCAATTGCCGCCGGGTCTTGGCGCCGCGCAGGTGCTGGTCGCGACGATTGCAGGCAATGTTGCATCGGCGACGATCGGTGGCGAGGAGGCGCGATGAAGTTGCCTGCGCGATTCGCAATCGGCGCTGCCACGCACACTGGCCTCGTGCGCGGCGCCAACGAGGACGACTACCTGATCGTTGCGCCGGATCCGTCGGTGTCGTTCCTTGTCGTTGCGGTCGCGGATGGGCTGGGTGGCACCGCAGGCGGAGCCGAGGCGAGCCGCACTGGATTGCGCGCTTTCGCGGTCGCCGCGCTCGACGAATCGACCGCGGAGCCAGAACAACGCATGCGCATCGGCTTCGAGAACGCGAGCCGGTCGGTGCAACAACAGGCTGCGCTGGTGCCGGCGTTGCGAGGCATGGCAACCACGCTCGTCGCGGCGGCGTTCACCCAGAACGGCATCGTGATCGGCCATGTCGGGGATAGTCGTGCCTATCTGGCGCGTGGTGGTTCGCTGCGACGCCTGACGGAGGATCACGCGACCAAGGAGGATCGCAACCGGTTGCTCCGCTGCATCGGCAGCGGCGCGAGTCAATCGCCCGACGTGACCTCCCTGGAACTCAAGGACGGCGACCGCGTCGTTCTGTGCACGGATGGCGTGTGGGGCAGCGTGCCCGAAAGTGCGGTGACGGAATCGCTGGGCGGGCGCGATCCCCAAGCCGCTGCAAGTCGTCTGGTTGCTGCAGCACTCCAGCGCGGTGGGCCGGACAACGCCACCGCGGTGGTGGTCGACGTGGTCGCGATCGCGGCGGGTGGCGAAGCAGCCGAAGTCAACCTGCCGAATGAAGAGGGACCGCCGCAGGAGAACCTCGCACGGCCGGGCCGCCTCGGTGCTCCGCGGTGGCCGGTTGTCCTGCTGGTCGCTGCAGTGCTGCTCGGCATCGCCGCTGCGCTGCGCGCGGCCTTCGACTTCGACGTGTTCGCCTGGGTTGCGTCGGTGATCTGAGTCGCGGGCAAGGTTGCGATGCCGCGCTCGTTGCGCAACGATGGCGCCGCACGGCCCAGTGCCGCGCGCCCCCAACGCCGAGACGATCGTCCGCCGATGCCCAAGAAGCTGCAGCGCAAGGTTCCTGTTCCCAACAACGCTGGCGCAGCCGTTGCGCCGTCGGGAGAAGGTCGTGGGCTGTCGCTGCCGATGCGCTCGCGCGTCGGCGCGCGGGCTCTCGCGGAGTTCACGAACCAGCTGGCGGTGCTGCTCAACGCCGGCATTCCGGTGACCCGGAGTCTGCGAGTGCTCGAAGGGCAACTGCCGCCGGGCCCGATGAAACGCATCTGCCGCAGTCTCGTCGAGGACGTCGAGGCCGGCACGCCGTTGTCGGAGGCGATGGCGAAGTTCGATGGCACCTTCGACGCGCTCTACACCAACATGGTCCGGGCGGGCGAGGCCGGCGGCGTTCAGGAGGAGATCCTCACCCGACTCGCAGGGTTCCTCGAAAAGAGCGAGAGCATCAAGGCCCGCGTGAAGGGCGCGCTCGCATATCCAGCGATGATCTTGTTCATCGCGACCGCAGTGCTGCTGTTCGTGTTCGCGTTCGTGATCCCTCGCTTCAAGAGCGTCTTTCAGTCGATCGGCGGCGGCGTCGACAGCTTTCCTTGGGCGACGCGAGTCGTCATCGGCATCGGCGAGCACCTGGAAGTGTTTTGGTGGGCCTACCTGCTCGCGGCAGTCGCCGTGTGGTTCGTGCACGCGCTGCTGATGAGCAAGATCCAGTCCTACCGCCGAGTCATGCACACGGTCGCCCTGCGCATGCCGCTCTTCGGCCCGCTGGTGCACAAGAACCTCGTCGCGCGCTTCGCGCGAACGTTTGGCACTCTGATCCAGAGCGGCGTCCCGCACCTCGAAGCTCTCGACATCCTGCATGCGTCATCGACCAACGTGCACATGCAGCGCGCGGTCATGGGCGTTCACGACTCGATTCGCGAGGGTTCCGGCATTGCGGCGCCGATGGGGGAGAGCCGCATGTTCGACGACATCGTCGTCAACATGGTCGACGTCGGGGAACAGACCGGTGAACTCGATCGCATGCTGGTCAAGATCGCGGATCGCTATGAGACCGAGGTCGACCGCACGGTCGAGACGACGTTCAAGGTCATCGAGCCGGTCCTGCTGGTTGTGATGGCAGTCGTAGTCGGATTCATCGTGTTCGCGCTGTTCACGCCGCTGTTGACCATGATGCAGTCGCTGAATCGGGGGCGCTGACCGCGTGTCGCTCGCAGTCCGCATCCTTGTTGTGGTGCTGCTGCTGAACCTGCTCGTGGTCGGCGCAGTGCAAACGGCCGCGTTCGCGTCGCAGCAGGGTTGGATTCGCGAGCAACACGGGCAAGGGCTCGCGGCGGCGTTGGCTCCGTATCTGCTCAATGTCTACTCCGCGGAACGCTTGGCGGACGAGACGCATGCGCGCGAACTGGTGCAGAGCCCGATCATTCGCGAATACTTCGACGACGTGGTGGTGACCAGCGGTCAGCCGCCGCTCACGGGTCTCGTCTACCTGAACCCGCGCGGCGCCGCGCATCGCGACTTCGATCTGTTCCCGATGCGTGAGGTGCTCGATGGCATGGACGAGGCGCGCGTCCGAGGTGGTTTGGTGGAGTGCGCCGGCGGCTTCTGCACGGCGGTGAGATCCAAGGACCGGATCGCCGGCTACCTCTGGTTCGTGCCGAGGCTCGACATCGATCCGCCATCGTTGCCGTGGTGGTTCCTGCCAGGGACGGCGCTGTGCAGTTCGCTCCTCTTCGGGCTGGTGCTCTATCCGGTCGTCGTGCGCACGGTGGGGCGGCCGTTGCAGCGCGTCGGCGAGGCCGCAGAACGCGTCGGCGCGGGCGACTACGAGGCTCGTCTGCCGGACCTTGCCTACGCGCCAGAACTTCGCTCGTTGGTCACCTCCTTCAACTCGATGGCGCAGAAGGTGCAGGACAATCGCTCGCACTTGGAAGGCGCCGTCCGCGCCGCGGTCGAGGAGGCAAAGCGCACCGAGCGGGCGTTGGTCCAAAGCTCGCGTCTGGCCACGGTCGGCACGCTCGCTGCGGGCATCGCCCACGAGGTCAACAATCCAATCGGCGGCATGCAGAACGCGGTGGTGCGCTTGCTGGCTGACCCGGGGTTGACCGACCGCCAGAAGACCTACCTGAACTTGCTGCAGGACGGCCTCGCGCGCGTCGCGCGCACCGCGCGCAAGGTGCTCGATTTCTCGCCCAAGCCAGCCGAGGCGAGGGCGTTTTCGCTGCGCGCTTGCATCGAGGGTGCTCGCGCGCTGTGCGAGCACCGTCTGCAAGAAGCGGCGGTGTCGTTTCGAGCGACGGACATCGAGGACCTGCGAGCGTTCGGCGATCCCCACGAGATCCAGCAGGTGCTGCTCAACGTCTTTCTCAACTCCCTCGACGCCTTCGAGCAGGCAGGGCGTGGCGGCTCGATCGCGGTCGCCGGTTCGCGAACGACCGAGCACGTTCGGCTCGACATCGTGGATGACGGCCCCGGCGTCGACCCATTGGATCTGCCGCGGGTGATGGACCCGTTCTTCACCAAGAAGGAGCGACCTGATGCCAGCGGCCTGGGGATGTTCATCAGCTATTCCATCGTGCGGAACCACGGCGGCACGATGACCGTGGACAGCAAGCAGGGCGCAGGCTTCGCCGTCGCCATCACGCTGCCGCGCGCGCAGGCATGATGTCCGGCAGGGGATCAGGGGCCTTGAGGCCCTGCGCCTCGCTTGGCACACTGTCCCGCCGCGCGCGGCAGGTCCGCGCAAGGAAGGCGATCCATGAAAGTGTGGCAGAGCACGTTGGCAATCGGCGCGATGATGAGCGCGAGTTTCCTCGCTGGTCAGTGGTTGCATCCTGACCGCGGCGCCGGCCCGGTCTTTGGCGCTGGTGCGTTGCAGGCCCAAGGCCGCGGGCCGTCCAATCCGCCGCCGGTCGCGCCAACCAGGCCGGCCACGACGACGCCCCCAGTGGTCTACCCCGAGGACTCCGGCCAGGCTTCGAGCGCCAACGGTTTCTTGGCCGTCACCGGTAGCTACGGGGTTGGCACTTCGGTGCTCTACGTCATCGATACCGTGAACCGTCAACTGGCCGTCTACGAAGCGCGAGGCGGCACCGAGTCCATGCGTCGGATCGTCCTGGTCGGCGCGCGCAAGATGGACCTCGACCTGATGCTCGAGGGCTACAACGACGACAGCGAGTACGACTATCGCAAGCTGCGGGACGTCTTTGACAAGCGGGGGTCTGCTGATCCCGACGTGACGACCGGGCTCGAGCCGGCGCCTGCGACCGAGGGCGCCAAGGACAAGTAGGCACGGGTGGTGGCCGCCCCAAAACTCGAGACGAGGACTCGACCTCGCGGAGTCGCTCGCTAGACTTCGGCGCACTCTCGCGCCCGGCAAAAGCGAGCCGGCGTCACGTCCACCCCGAAGACCCCTTCGCAACCAAGGATCCCTGCCGTGTCCGAGAAAGACGATTTCATCTCCTTCGAGAAGGCCCTGCGCGACCTCAAGTTGAAGAGCGAGGAATTGCGCAAGCTCGTCTCCGAAGGCGAGATCCGCGCCTTCCGCGATGGCCCTGACTCGATGAAGTTCCGCCGCGAAGACATTGAGACTCTGGCCAGCAAGCCAGGAGACTCCGAAGACCTGATCGGCGCCAGCGGTCTCGAAGACGATACCGGCATGGTGACAGAACAGCTGTCGAGCGACGACACGCTGATCGAGGACGCCGAGCCCGAGGCTTCGCCGCAGGCAAAGGCCCGTCAGCCGCGGTCGACCCGCGCGCCGTCGATGGCAGGCGCCGGTGAGGCCGAGCGGGAGCCGGCCTGGGTCACCGCGGTCGGCATCGTTGCCTTCCTGCTGCTGTTCTGGGGCTTCCTGGTCTCCTACTCGATTTCGCAGGAATCGGACCCAGCGGGCAGCGGCTTCACCTCCATGTTCGCGGACAAGAAGTGAGCTGAGGCCTTTCCTCGCGCTGCGAGGACGTGAGTTTCTGCTGGCGCGCGGCCCCGAGCCGCGCGTTTGCATTTCAGGGGTCGCACTGCGGGGTCACACTGCGGGGCCACGCGCCGTGGTTGTGCCCGCAGTGGCATTCCCTTTGTTCCGCTGCTAGTGTCGGACGCCGCGCTGGCGACCACCGGTCGGTTGGTCAGCGGCATTTGCATTCACGGCCCCGGAGGGGACCATGTTCACGATGAGAAGCACCTTGGCGCTCGCAGCGCTGTTTGCATCAGCAGCTTGTGTCAGTCCTGAAGATCACCGTCGCGCGCTTGGCGCCAATGACGCGCTGAAGGCGGAGATCGCATCGCTCTCGGCCGCGCAGCGGGCTATCAGTCAGGAGAACGAGAAGCTGCGCTCGGAGATCGCGCGTCTGGGCAAGCAAGCTGCCGACGCCGATTGGATTCGCGAGCAGCAGGACAAGCTCGACAAGCTCATCAAGCAATACCAGGGCGGATCCGGCAGCGGCATCGACGGCGTCGACGTCATTCGCACGAATGAAGGCGTTGCGTTCCGCGTGCTCGGCGGCGTGTTGTTCTCGTCTGGCAGCGTCGAGATCCGCGAGCAGGGGCAGTCCACGTTGATGCAACTCATCGGCACGCTGAAGGCCGAGGGCAAGAAGCTTCGCGTCGACGGCCACACCGACGACCAGAAGATCAGCCAGAGCAAGTGGGGCACCAACCTGCGATTGTCCGCGGAGCGCGCGATCGCCGTTGCTGACTTCTTGATCAAGAATGGCTTGCCCGCGGATCACGTTGGCGTCGCTGGCTTTGGCGAATACCGTCCGGCAGCACAGGGCTCGAACGACGATGCGCGACAGCAAAACCGTCGCGTCGAGATTCTGATGCTCGACAAGTGAGCGGTCTGTGACGACCCGGGGGTTCGGGTTCGCGCTCGTCATCCGCACGATGCTGCTGGCCGCGTTCGTGGCCACAAGCGCGTGCGACGAGAAAGGCGGCCCGAACTCGCTCTCGCGCCGCGGTCATCTTGGCTCGCTGCGCGACCTCGTGTTGTTCGATCGCGCATCGGCAGACGGCGGGCCCTTCTTCCTCGATCGGTTCGAGGCCACGCGCGAGGACTTCGCCGAGTTCGCAGCAACCCCCGAAGGCATCACGGCCGGGGCGCACTCGCAGCGCCTGCGCGACGATCAGGGCTCGTTGCCTGCGGCTGGCATGAACCTCCGCATCGCGCGCGCGCTTGCGCGCTGGCGACGATGCCGGATCATGCGCGCCGACGAGTGGGAGTTTGCCTGCACCTCGGACGGACGCGATGTGTTTCCCTGGGGCTTCCGTCGCGATCCCTCACGTGCCAACACGAGCGAACTCGGCGTGTTCGCGCCGGTGCCGGTCGGCACCTTCGAGTCCGGCCGCTTGCCTTCAGGCGTCTACGACCTGATCGGCAACGTGGCGGAGTGGACGGAGACGCCGCCTGCACACTTCTTCATGACGGACCGCGAGTCCTTGCCCGCCCTCGTCACCGCCCGTCGTCGCCTCGACGCGACCGTGGCTCTGGCTTGCTGGTCGCCAGCACCTTTGGTCCATGCGCCAGCGGTTCTGGTCGCCATTGCAGCGGAGGATGTGGTGCGGGAGACGGTGGGTGCTGACTTTGCGGGCCAGATGACCGAGACGCG
>SXPK01000224.1 GCA_005776365.1 Planctomycetia bacterium | reverse complement strand
GGATCGGGACCTGACGCCCGCCGACGGCGTCGACTACGAGTTCGCTTGCACGCCGTCGGGCGTCGACGCGTTCCAGCAGAACTTCAACGCGAGGATCCACTGCAAGAACCTGCCACTGCCAAAGGACAGTCAGATCGAGGCCGATGGCGTCGAAGTGCTCTTCTACTGTCTGCGAATGGGACGCTGCATGCTGGCGTCGATGGCGGCTGGCTACCAACGCATGTTCGCAGCTGATGCCGCGCACTATGCGCGCAATCGAGAAGGTGTCGGCGGACTCGTCGTGCGCCATGAGCTGCCGCGCCTCGCCTTGGGCAAGATGCTCGGCGGCGCGCTGCAGAGCCGCGCACTGAGCCATCTGTCGCTGGAACAAGACCGCAACGGCGTCGACCTCGCCGGCTTGCGCGACCTCACGAAGTCCGCGGCGGCAGGCACCGCGATCGAATCGCTCCTTGCCTGCGAGCGCGTGCTCGGCGGCAGGTCCTTCGACCGCACTTCACGCGTCAGCGCCGCGCGCGCGAACATGCACGTCTTCGGCGTCGTCGAGGGCGAAGACGATCTGATCCTGATGGGCATGGTCAAGGACGTGACGGGACCGTTCACGGACCGCTACATGGCTGGAATGCTCTCGGTGATCCAGTCGATCAACGAAGGCAAAGACGGCAAGCCGGTGCCCGCGGAGGAGCGCATCCTTCGCATCACGCCGTTGACGGTGTTCTCGCAGCCGAAGAAGGCGCTGAAGGCCACGATCGGACTGCTCAGCAAGGGCTCGTTCTGGATGCTCGCGCTGTGGATCCTTCGCAACCTGCTGCTCGAGATCGCGTCGCTGCCTCTTCGCCTCTGCCCAACCAACTGGATCCCCCGCTACCAGTTGCTGCCGATCCCGCTGCGAAACTACGCGCGCGCCGCCGAGCAACGGTTGCGCTGGTTGCGCTGGGCCTACCTCGGCATCAACCTGTGGTTCCAGCTCGAGTTGACGCGCGCACAGATGCCGCTGCAACGACTCGGCAAGGCCATCGAACACCTCACGTCGATCGTCGTGTTGTGCAACCACGGCAAGCAGCAGGACGAGAGCCAGCAGCGCGTCGCTGCATTGCAGTGCGAACTGCTGCTGCAGAAGGCGAAGGCTTTGCCGCTGCTGACCGGCCTCGCGCAGATGGAGCGCATGCGCGGGCTCGTCGCCGGCGTCGGCAACGACGTCGAGAAGAACCAGAGCACGTTGCTGCACGGCCTCGAACCGCACGCCTACGCGCACCCGTTCGAGCCGGCGCAGAAGAAGCAAAAGCGCGCCAATTGACCGAAGCACGACGCGAACCAGATGCGCATCCTGTTCCTCGCGCCTGACACGCACGTCTACAACCACGGCTTCGTGCAAGGGCTGAAGGCTGTCGGCGCGCGCGTGTGCGGCATCGGGCCAGCGCCGAAAGACCGCGTTCGAGCCGAAGCGCTCCACTTGCTCGACGACTACGCTGCGTGCGGGGAGATGTTCTCCGCGGACGCGATGCTCGCGGTGGCGAAGGCGACCTTCGGCGGGACCTTCGACCGCGTCGAGACCATCGACGAGCCGCTCGTAGAATCAGCGGCCGTCCTGCGCGAACGGCTCGCGCTGCCGGGTTTGCCGGTCGCGACCGCACGCCTCTGCCGCGACAAGGTCGCGATGAAGGCGTTCCTGCGCGAACGCGGGATCCCGTGCGCGGCATCGGCGCGGATCGAGTCCGCGGCGGATGCGCTGCAGTTCGTCGAGCAACACGGCTACCCCGTCGTGCTCAAGCCCATCGCGGGCTTCGGCTCGCTGCAGACCTTCGCCGTGCGCGACCGCGCGCAATGCGACGCAGCGCTCGCGGCATTGCGTCCGTCCGCCGCGTCGCCGGCTGCAATCGAGGAGTTCGTCGAAGGACACGAAGGCTTCTTCGACACGATCACCGACGACACGGGCGTGCGGCACGACTTCGCGGCGCACTACTTCCCTGGCTGCCTGGAGGCGAGCCGCGAACGATCCATCTCGCCGCAGATCGCGGTGACGAACCGCATCGAGCAAGATGGCTACCGCGAGCTGCGCAAGATGGCGCGCAACGTCGTCGACGCGCTGTCGTTGCGCAACACGGCGACGCACATGGAGTGGTTCTTCGGGCCCAAGGGGCTCAAGTTCTCGGAGATCGGCGCGCGGCCCGCAGGTGAGAAGATCTGGGACATGTACCGCTTCGCCAACGAGTTCGACGTCTACCGCGAATGGGCGCTCGCGACGCTCGGCATGCCGTCGCAGCAGCAGCCGTCGCGCCGTTTCGCGACTGGCTCCGTGCAGGTGCGCCCCGATCGAGACGGCCGTGTCGTGCGCCACGACGGCATCGAGCAGGCCTGGTCCGAGTTCGGCAGATTCGTCTACGAATCCGAAGTCCCGAAGCCCGGCACGCCGACGAAACCGCTCGACAAGGGCTGGCTGTGCAACACCTGGTTCCGCCTGCGGCACGAGGACTACGACACGCTGCGCGGGATGATGACGCGCATCGGCGCTTTGGTTCGCTGCCACGCGCATTGATCGCGCGCGACGGCCTCGACGAAGTCACGGGAGCAGCACGATCGCGCCGATGCGCGAACGGTCTTCCATGAATCGATGCGCTCCCGCTGCATCGATGAGAGGCATCGTCGTGATCGGCGGCGGCTTCACCGCGCCTTGCTGCACCACGGTCCACAGCGCCTGCGCGGCTCGCTGCAACTCCTGAACGGTGCGCGTGTAGTCGGACAGCGACGGTCGCGTGCAGAACAGTGATCCGTGCCGCGACAACTCCAGCAGATCGAGCGGCAATGGCGCGCCGCTGCTGTTGCCGTAGGCGACGAGCATGCCGCGCGGACGGATGCACGCGAGCGAGCGCATCAAGGTCAAGAGGCCCACCGAGTCGTAGACGACGTCGACGCCCTTGTCCTTGGTCGCGGCGCGCACACAGGCGACGAAGTCCTCTTCGCCTTCGACGATCGCATGGTGGCAACCGTGCGCCTGCGCAGCCTCGGCTTTTTCGCGCGAGCTGACGACGCCGAACGACTGCGCGCCGAGGTGTCGCAACCATTGGCACAACAGCAAGCCGACACCGCCAGCCGCCGCGTGCACGACCGCGCGCTGTCCCGGCCCCACGCGCCACACGCGGCGCACCAGCATCTCTGCGGTCAGGCCCTTCAACAGCAAGGCCGCACCATTGACATCGTCGATGCCGCGCGGGATCGGCACGCAGCGCCATGCCTCGACACAGCGATGCGTCGCATACGCGCCCGGCGCGCCCGCAATCGCGTAGCCGACGCGGTCGCCCACCTGGATGCCGGTCACGCCCTCGCCGACTTCTTCCACCACGCCGACTGCCTCCTGGCCGATGCCGTGCGGCAGGGATGGCAGCGGGTAGAGCCCGGTACGGTTGTAGACGTCGTCGAAGTTGACGCCGATCGCCGTCTGCCGCAGCCGCACGTGGTGCCGCGCGGGCGACGACACCTCGACAGGAACGACAACAAGTTGCTCGGGGCCGCCGTTGCCGGCGCAGTGGATCGCGAGTGGCACGCGCGGATCCTACGTCGAGGAGTTCACGATCGGGTGAGCCAGCCGTTTGGCCGGCACTGCGGCACGCGGCGGGCAGCCGGTCGCAAACAACGCATGCGACCGGCGGTTCGAAGCGGCGAGCCTGCCATGCAGGAGAGTGCTCGATCGCCACCGCGAACATGGCGCCACGGAATGCATGCGCCGGCTGGCTCCACGGATCAAGCCCGCGCGGCTCGGCTACCGAAGAACCTCGACCGAACCGGGGGTCGCGGCTTTCTTCCGCTCCACCGTCCTGCCTATCGTCATCCGCCCATGGCACGCACGCCGCAACAGCTCGACGAGATCCGTCGCAAGGTCGCCCAGATCCAGTCCTGGTATCACCGCATCGAACTCGGCGACGGGATCGAGACGCCGGGCCACTTTCGAATGACGGACTACCTGCGCTACTACCACTTTCCGGAGCGCATGGACGGAATGCGAATCCTCGACGTCGGCGCCAGCACTGGTTACTTCGCCTACGAGTTCGAGCGACGCGGCGCGGCCGAAGTGGTCGGCATTGAGTTGCCGAGTTGGGGCGATCACGACTGGACTCCACGCTACCGGCGCGAGTTCGAGACGAAGGCGCAATCCGAGAAGCAGAACATCGACCGCGAAGTGATGCTGGACGGCTTCACCGTCGTTGGCCAGGCGCTCGGCAGCACGCGCGTCAAACGCGTGTTCGAAACGATCTACGGCCTCGATCCAGCCAAGCTAGGCCAGTTCGACTTGGTCTTCTCTGGCGCGATGTTGATGCACGTTCGCGACCCGGTTCTCGGCATCCAGAGGATGCGCGCCTGCTGCAAGCCGACGGGCCGCCTCATCGTGTCGCTGTCGACGACGATGCCAGACGTCAAGGAGCCGATCGCGCGTTTCGTCGGCGAGTGGAACCAATGCAACTGGTGGCAGATGAGCCCTCCAGCGCTCGACGAAGTGTTGAAGTGCTGCGACTTCGACCGCATCGAGAACCGTGAGATCTACACGCTGCAGGATGTGACGGGCCAGTTCCACGACCCAACCTACGTCTGCCACGCCTTCCCGCGTCAGGACTGAGGCAGACGCGACTCGCGCCGATTGCGTCGGCGCGGCCGCAACAACGCGCCGATTGCGAGAGCCGCAACACCGAGGCCAGGGAAGGCCGCGTCGCGCCATTCCAAATCGTGCTCCCAGGACCAGAGCCAGAGCCAGAGGGTTGCCGCAGCGACGAGGCCCGCGCCGAGCCAACCGATGAGCCAGGCCGCAAGCTCGCGCGCCGTGCTCACTCGTCTGCGAACCAAACCGTCTCGGTCAACAACTCGCGCAACACGGAAGTGGCGAAGCAACCGCGCGGCAAGGTGAACGACACCGTCACCATGTCATCGCCAGCCTGCTCCGCCGCCGCATCGGCGACTGGCATCCGCAGCGGCCTTCGCTCGCCAGAACCAAAACCGAAGGGCAGATCCACGAACTGTTCGCGAACGATTCCGAGCGCCGCCATCGCCTCGTCCTCGATCCGCTTCGGCTCGCCGATCGGATCGGGCATCTTCGGCCCGTGCATCGGACCAGATGGCGAGATCTCGAACGCGGTGGCCCTTGGCTGCTCGCGCGCCGGATCCTCGATCGGAAAGCACGCATGGTTGCGATGCAGGATCGCGAGATCGCCCTGTTGCAGCTCACCGAGCCCAGGCAAGCGCGCCATGACGACGCGATTGAAGATCTCGCTCTGCACTGCGGCGACGCACAGGCCGAACACACGTCTTGGCATCGTGCGGGCAAGTGACTCCGCGCCACCGGACAGAATCTCGACGCCGCGCTGCAGATTGGCGCCGCGCTTGCCAAATCGCTGCTCGCCGAAGTAGTTCGGCACGCCGATGTTCTGCAGTTCGAGCAAGGCATTGCGGGCCAGGTCCGCGTCGCCTTCCTTGGTGCCTCTGAGCGTGATCGCGAAACGATTGCCTCGCAGGTGCCCCATCTGCAGCTTGTTGGTGTGCCGCGTGACATGCAGCACCTTCCAGTTGGGACCTCCAAGGCCACGCGCATTGTTGTCGTGCACCCCGTGGACCGAGATCCACTGGCGGCTCACGGACTGTTTGTCCTTGAGGCCCGCAACACCCACCGACCGCGGATGGACCTTCAGGGCGCTGCCCAGTTCGTCCACCAGGTCAATCGTCGACAGGCCGCGCTTCTCGACCCACAAGAACAGATGCTCGCCATGGCGAGATGGCTCGTAGGCCGGGATCTCATCGACGACGAAGTCCTGCGGCTCGACCTTGTAGCGGCCGGACAAGAAACCGTGCGAGGTGCCGCGCGGACCAGGGCGGGTGGGCTTCAGGTCCATCGCTGCGCGAAAGCCTCGCTCAGGCCTTCTTGGGCTTGCGCGCGCGCTTGGGCTTTTGCTCCGGCTCCTCGGGCGGCGGCTCGGGAGCCACGATGGGCTCTACGGCGACTGCTGGCGCAGGCTTGAAGGCAGCGACCGGGTCGCGCCCCGTCGCATAAGCCAGCAGACGCGCCAACTCGTCGCGCATCTGCGCACGACCGACGATGCGGTCGACCTGGCCCTTTTCGAGCAAGAACTCGGCGCGCTGGAAACCCTTCGGCAACTCCTTCTTGATCGTCGTGGCGATCACGCGCGGGCCGGCAAAACCAAGGAGCGCGCCCGGCTCAGCCAGCAAGAAGTCGCAAACGGAGGCGAACGAAGCCGTGACGCCGCCCGTGGTCGGGTGGGTCATCACCGAGATCGAAACGCCGCCCTTCCGGTTCAGCAGGGCGAGCGCGCCGCAGGTCTTGGCCATCTGCATCAGCGACACAGCGCCTTCATGCATGCGCGCGCCACCCGAGCACGAGAACACAATGAGTGGATGGCCGATTTCGGCGGCCAACTCGGCGGCGCGGGCCACCTTCTCGCCTACCACCATGCCCATCGAGCCGCCAAGGAACTGGAAGTTCATCACGGCGAGCACGCAGGGGATGCCCTTGATGGTCGCGGTGCCGGCGATCAGGGCATCGGTCTCCCCGGTTTTCTGCTGCGTCTGGGCCAGCTTCTGGTCATACGGCACCTTGTCGTTGAAGCCCAACCTGTCGGCTGGCATCAACTCCGTGAACCGTTCCTCGAACGACCCCGGGTCGGCGGTCAACGCGATGCGTTCCCGGCCCGGCAGCGTGAAGTGGTAGCCGCAAGGACCGCACACTCGCTGCTTCTGCTCGAACTCCTTCCGGAACAGCATGGCCCCGCAGGACTCACACTTGATCCAGAGCCCTCCGGGCATGTCCTTTTTCTTGCCGGTGCGGGTCCAGGCCATCGTCTTCGGTTGGGTCGCGTCCGTCACTTGGGGATCTCGGGGCGCGAACCATAGCGGGGAGCCTCCTCCAGGCCAAAGCGGAACGGCCTGAATCCCAGGGGGTCCTTGGCTCGCTACGAACGACGTGGTCAGCAGCGACCCGGGCGCGCCGATTCGGCAAGCCGACGGAGTTCGGCGATCCGCGCGGCGCGATCCGCCGCGGAAAAGACCGCCGTGCCGGCAACGAACACGTTGACTCCGCTGGCGCCCGCTTGCGCAATCGTGGACGCGCCGATGCCGCCGTCGATCGAAACTTCGCCGCGGTAACCCATCGCACGTAGTGCCGGTGCGCGATCGAGCGCCGATGGCATGAACTTCTGGCCGCCGAAGCCGGCGAAGACGCTCATCACGAGCACGAGATCGCACTCGGCGAGATAGGGCAAAAGACGCTCGACCGGGGTATCCGGCTGCAGCGACAACCCGGCCTTTGCTCCACGGCTGCGGATATGGCGAAGCAGCGCCAGGGCGTCTCCGCGCTGATCGACCTCGACGTGAAAGGTCAGCCACGTTGCTCCGGCGTCCAAGAACGCGTCCGCATACTTCCACGGATCCGTGATCATCAGGTGGACGTCGAGCGGCTTGGTCGCGACGCGACGGATCGCCTCGGTGACCCCGGGACCAAAGGTCAGGGTCGGCAAGAAGTGCCCGTCCATCTCGTCGAGATGGAGCCAGTCCGCGCCGCCGCGCT
>SXPK01000020.1 GCA_005776365.1 Planctomycetia bacterium | reverse complement strand
AGATCCTGCAGCATTTCCTTCCCGCGGTCGCCAAAGCCTGGCGCCTTCACGGCCGCGCACGACAGAGTCCCGCGCAACTTGTTAAGCACCAGCGTCGCGAGCGCGTCGCCCTCGACGGACTCGGCTACGACGAGCAGCGAACGGCCTGACTTCAGGATGAGCTCGAGCAATGGCACCATCTGATCGAGCCGCGCGATCCGGCCCTCGAACATCAGCAGCAACGGGCGCTCCAGCGACGCTTCCATCTTGTCGGAGTCGGTCACGAAGTAGGGCGACTGGAAACCCCGGTCGAACTGCATGCCCTCGACGACTTCGAGCAGAGTCTCGGTTCCCTTGCTCTCCTCGAGCGACACCACGCCCTCGGGCCCGACTCGGTCCATCGCGTCGGCGATCATCGAGCCTATTGCTGCCTCGTTGTGCGCAGAGATCGTCGCAATCTGCTCCCGCTCCGCTCTCGACTGGCATGGTCGCGAGAGCGCACGAAGTGACTCGGTGGCCGCCACCAGGCCGCGTTCGAGGCCGCGCTTCAGCGACACTGCGCTTGCGCCAGCGACGACGTTGCGCACTCCTTCTTGCAAGATCGCATGCGCCAGCAGCGTCGAGGTCGTGGTGCCATCGCCGACGTCGTCGCTCGTTCGCGTCGCTGCTTCGCGCAGGATCATGGCGCCCAGGCTCTCCTCGGGGTCTTGCAAGCGGACTTCGCGCGCGATGGTCACGCCATCATTGCACACCAGCGGCGACGACCACTTGCGATCGACGAGCACGCACTTCGAGCGAGGCCCCAATGTCGGCCTCACGGCATTGGCGAGCGCAGTCGCGCCGGCGAGCACGCGCTGCCGCGCTTCGTCTTGCAGCCTCAGTCGCGTGTGGCTCACAACTCTTCCTCGAGGTCCAGTTCGCGGTGACGCGCGATGCTGCCGAGCGTTCGGCCAACGGCGGCGAAGGAAATCGGTGGCGCGGTCCAATGCTCTTCGCGGCACGCTTCGACCGCGAGGTCGTCCAGGGACAGGATGCCGACGAGCTTGCTCTCCTTGTCGATGACGGGAAGCCTTCTCACGCGGTGCGTCGCCATGGTCCGTTCCGCCGACTCGACCTGATCGTGGATGCGACAGGACCAGACCTGCGAAGACATCGCGGCCGAAGCAGGGATCGAATCGAGCGACTCGCCGCTGCGCAGCGCGGCGAGGCAGATGTCCCGATCCGTGACGATGCCGATCGGACGACTCTGGGGATCGACGACTACGGCGCACCCGCAAGCTCGGTCGCGCAGCATGCGGGCTGCGTGTTCGAGACTGTCGTCCGGCTTCACCGAAACAACGCTGCGCTGCATGAGTTCCATGGTGTCCAAGGCGGTCTCCTTTGTTGCATTCGCAGCCGCGAGGCTCTTCCCCCGAGGCTGAATCGTTGCTCCCTTCTAGCCGTGGCAAGTCTGCGCTGAATACGACAGACAGGGCAAGGCGGCGGCACATGCGGCGAAGACAAGGATGAGCACTGCTGCGAGCGAAGCACTCAGCATCGCTTGCTTGCGCAACAAGGCGCATTCGCGCGGGTGACCTCGCGTGCGATAGCGGCGGACACGTCACGGAGAAAGCAGATGGCCCGCCGCCGAGTTGCATGGGTAGTCGCCGCATGGCCAGGAATGGCGGCAGTCGGCCAGATGGCCACTGCCTACCTGCATGACGCCTTGCGCATGGAGCAACTCGTGGAGTTCGGCGCCAATGGCTTCTTTGCGCCCGAGTCGATCCGCGTCGAGAAGGGCCTCGTGCTGCCTGGAAGGCGGCCCAGAAGCGTGATTTCGACCTGGAACGGCGGCCCCGCGGGGCGCGACCTTCTGCTGGTTCAGGGTGAGCAGCAGCCAGCGTTCGACTCGATGCGCTATGCGCGGTCGTTGCTGGATGCGTGCAGCGCGCGTGAGGTTGAGCGCGTCGTGACGATCGCTTCGCTCGCGACTGCTATTGACCCCACGGAAGAGAGCCGAGTCTTCGCTGCATGCTCGACGGAAGCGCTGCTCGAGAGCGTCATGCTCGTGCCAGGCGTGCAACCGTTGGAGGATGCGGAGGTGTCGGGCATGAACGGCGAGTTCCTCGCCGCCGCTCGCGAGCGCGGGATCCCCGCGATGTGCCTGCTAGGCGAGATCCCGTTCTTTGCCACGAACTTGCCGAATCCAAAGGCGTCCGCTGCTGCGCTCGCGGCATTGCGCTACATGCTCGGCATCGACTTGCCGCTCGAGGGTCTGTTGGAACAGGCACGCCGAATCGAGGGGTGGATCCTGAAGCAACTCGACACCTCGTCGACCCGCGACAAGTCCGACCGAAGCGCTCGCGTCCTCGAAACGACGGCAGGGCTATCCGATGCGGCCCTGACCACTGCCGCCGAGCAGGTGGATCTCATCCAGCGGATCGAGGGGATGTTCGCGCTCGCGCTGCAGGATCGCGACAAAGCCAAGGACCTCAAGGCCGAGCTCGATCGGCATGGGCTGTTCCGCGAATACGAAGATCGCTTCCTGGACATGTTCAGGAAGGGGAGCTGAGCGGGGCCGCATGAAGCTCCGCGTCCTGGCTCTCGACTACGATGGCACGATTGCGACGGACGGACGGTTGCACGCCGATGTCCGCGCGGCGATCGCGGAAGTTCGAGCCCGCGGCGTCGTCGTCGTGCTGGCGACGGGACGAATCCTGTCGGACCTCCGCGTGCTCGTTGGCGACATCGACGCGTTCGACGCGGTGGTGGCGGAGAACGGCGCGGTGCTCGCGTTGCCGAGGTCGGGGCGCACGAGCGTGCTTTCGGCACCACCACACGACGGCTTGCTCGGTCTCTTGCGGCTCCGGGGGATGCAACCTCGCCCGGGGAGCTGTGTCATCGAGCTGCCTGCATCGGACGCCCACGCCGCGTTGGAGATCGTCCGCGCCTTGCAGTTGCCGCTCTCGCTGCAGTTCAACCGGGACCGACTCATGCTGCTGCCGCAGGCCGTCAGCAAAGCAACGGGCCTGCGCGAGGCGTTGCGCATGATGCGTCTCTCCGCGCACAACGCGATCGCGGTCGGCGACGCCGAGAATGATCACGAGCTGCTGCTTGCGTGCGAAGCGGGTTATGCGGTCGCATGGGGTAGCCCGGCACTGCAAGCCGCGGCGGATGCTCTCGTGGTCGGCGACGGGCCGGCGGCGATCGCGGGTTGGATCCGACGCATCACCGCGACCGGGATGATCCGTCATGCTGCGACTGGGCGCCGCCGCATCGTGGTAGGCCGGCACGACGACGGCACGCTTGCGTCGCTTCCATTGCGAAGCCAGAACATCCTGATCACTGGCGGCGTGGGATCCGGCAAGTCTTCGCTCGCCGGGTTGTTCTGCGAGCGCTGGCTGGCGCAGCGCTACACGATTTGCCTGTTCGACGCGGAGGGCGACTACGGCGAACTCGAAGGGCTCCCCGGCGTCCTGCTGCTCGGCGCCGACGGGCACCTGCCCGAGGTCGAGGAACTCGTCCGTGTCATGCGCCATGCCGACGTCAGCGTCATCGTCGACATGGTGCGAATGTCTCTCGAGGAGAAGCGTCGCTTCGTTCGGCGCGCCTTGCCTGCGCTCGCCGCCATGCGGATCGACTGCGGCTTGCCTCATCGCGTCGTGCTTGACGAGGCGCATTACTTCTTGTGCGACGGCGTCTGTGAGGAAGGACTGGTGGTGCCTGATGCCGGGATGCTGCTCGTGTCCTACCGGCTCGCGGAACTCAGCCCGCGTGTGCTCGCCGGAATGGAGACCATCGTCTCGACGCGCGACACCGACCCGGAGTCTGCGCGCAGGCTTCGTGAGTTGGTGCGAGGCGAAGGCGAGGACTCCGAGTGGGCAACGATGCTCGCTTCGATTCCTCCCGATGGCGCCGTCCTGCTGCCGTCTGCTGACGAGCCGATGAAGGAGCCGCGTCCATTTCGGGCTTCGATTCGTCAGACGCAGCATGTGCGGCACCGTCACAAGTACCTCGACGTGCCGATCCGCCGCGGGCTCGAGTTCCGCTTTGAGTTTGATGGCGGTGGGCCGTGCGCCGTCGCTCGCACGCTGCAGGAGCTGGTCGACGTGTTGGGTGCATCACCGACGCGCCGGATCACCGCACACGTGCGTCGTGGCGACCTGTCGCGGTGGATCCGGGAGGCGTTGCGCGACGAAACGCTGGCGAAGACCGTCGCGGGGCTCGAAGCCAGATGGCGGACCGACGAGACCTCCGACTTCTCTGGCAGCGTCATCCACGCGATTCGAGGCCGCTACCAGGTGATGGACGACAGCGCATGAGCAGACCGCATGCGCAGAATGCGCCGTCCGATTGCGCATGCTGGCGCATGGGGGAGCGCGGCGAATGTCGCATGCTCCCCTGAACACCGAGGCCCATTCTTGGGAGGCTCTGCAATGAACGTTGCGAGGATCTGCTCGCGTGAGGTTTCAATCGCCGCGCCGACGGAGAGCGTGGTCTCGGTCGCAAAGCTCATGCGCGATCGCAACGTCGGCACCGTCGTCATCGTTGACGAAGGGAGGATGCCGGTGGGGATCGTGACGGACCGCGACATCGTCACGCGGGTGCTTGCTGCGGGCGTCGATTCTCGCACCGCCACGATCGGAGGGATCATGACCCGCTGCCCGCGCACGGTGCCGGCCGGCTCCGCACCTAGCGAAGCGCTGGCCTGCATGCGGCGCCTTGGTGTGCGTCGATTGCCGGTCGTCGGCGAGCGTGGCGAACTGGTTGGGATCCTCAGCGTCGACGACGTGCTGCAATCCGTCGCGGAAGAACTTGGCAACCTGAGTCTTGTCATCGCGCACAGCGTCGGCGGCGCGCGTGTTCCGACTACCACGTCCGATCGCACCCGACCAAGTTCAGCTGCGGCGATTCCACGTGCCTCGGGCGAAGTGGAGTGCTGACGGGTCTGGGCTTTCAAGTTGGAGGTACTGCGACTTGGTGCGCATGTCACGACCGAGGACGCACTGACATATGGACGATTCAACAGGACATGGATCCTGCGCGTGTGCAGGGCATGAACAGCGAATCCAACCGATATGCGAGACTCCGACGCGAGGCGGGAAGAATCGTTCGCCTCGGCGGATCGGTGCGTTTTGCTCTGCGAAATGCCGTCGCGGCTGAAGCCGGCGCCATCGCCTTCGCAGGAGGCAATCTTGCAGCCTTGATCCGAGCAGCGCTGCACGGCGCGGCGGACGCCGTGGACAATGGAGGAGCGCCACCGGAAGCCTTCCAACAAGTGATCGAGGGGGCCGGCGACGGCTTGGTTGCCGTATCGCAGGCTCTGCAACTTGCCGTGCGCGAGGCGGCTGCTCACTCCAGCACCTTTGCTCGCGGAGAACTCGACGGCGCGGCAGAAGAGTTCGGCAAGCTGGCATCGATCTTCGTCGACAGTGTCGCCGAGGGTCTGCAGAGCAGCAGTGAGCATGCCGAGGTTGTCGTCAGCGGGCTACGTGAACAGGCTGCCGTCGTGCTTCGTCGGACCTGGCCCGCCTTCGCAGCCGCGGCCGCGACTGCGCGGCAAGACTTGGTCGAACTCGGCTCTTCCACCATGAAGCCTGGTGCTGCGACCCTTGTTGAATCGTCGGGCGCACTACGGCGCGAGCTTGCGGTGCAGTTGCGCACCTTTGGCGTGGTGGTGCAGGTTGATACCGACGACGCGAGGTGAAGCAATGCGCAATGGCGTGGCATCACGATTGGGCGCTCACGCGCGACGGGTGCGTGACATCGCGGCCGTCTTGGGCAGGCACGGCTTGGCTGAGGCCTTGCATTGGCTCGACGTCGACTTCGTGCAGGACCGGCTTCGTGCCGTCGATGGCTCCAGGCTGCGCGAACTGCCGTTTGCCGTGCGGGTGCGACTGGCGGCGACAGAGTTGGGCACTACGTTCCAGAAGCTCGGTCAGATGCTCGGCACCAGGCCGGATTTGGTTGGGGCGGAGCTCGCCGCGGAACTGGGCAAGCTGCAGGCAAAGACCGTTGCGGACCCGCCCGAGGTAGTCCGGGCGCGCATTCAAGAAGAGCTTGGCCGAGCTCCAGAAGTCCTGTTCGCTGCGTTCGACGACGTGCCACTCGCCACCGCTTCGATTGCCCAGGTGCACGCGGCAACGCTGCGCACGGGCGAAGCGGTGGTCGTCAAGCTCGTGCGCACTGGCGTGGAAGCGGGCGTGTGCGCCGACCTCGACATCCTCACTGCCGCTGCAACGATGATAGAGGCCCACTCCAAATCGTTGCGCGCATGGCGTCCGTCCTTGGTCGTTCGGCAGTTTCGCCGCTCGCTGTTGCGCGAACTCGACCTCGGGCAAGAACGCGCAAACCTCGAGCGCTTCTGTCGCGCATTCAAGGCGACGCCAGGCGTTCGGTTTCCGCGACCGCATGCAGAGCACTGCTCGCGCGGCGCGTTGACGATGGAACGACTCGACGGCGTGTTGTTGCTCGATGAAGGAGCCATCCGGTCCTCGGGTGCGGACCTTGCGAAGCTGGCGCGCGTCGGCGCGCAACTTTGGATCGACATGGTCTTCCGCGACGCCTTCTTCCATGCGGACCCGCACCCAGGAAATCTGTTGCTGCTCAGCGATGGATCGCTTGGCGTGGTGGACTGCGGGATGACGGGAAGGCTCGACGGCCCGTTGCGCGAGTTGCTGGAGACGATGCTCGTGCACGTTTTCGAGCAGGACTCGGCTGGCGTCACGGATTGCATGCTCAGGCTCTGTCGGCCAAGGGAGCCGGTGGATCGCGAAGAACTTCGCGCCGACATGGAGGAGATCATCCTCGACTTCGCCGAGGCGCGCCTCGCCGACGCCGAGATCGGCGCAATGCTCGGAGCCCTCTTCGGCGCTCTGCATCGTCATCGTCTCGCGCTGCCGGCTCAGCTCGCAGTGTTGCTTCGCACCCTGGTCGTCCTCGAAGGTTCGTCGCGCTCGCTCGATCGCTCCTTCCGGCTCGTCGAGTTGCTGGCGCCTGCTTACCGCCGCGCGGCGCGGCGACGTTGGGCGCCCTCGCGAGTCGCAAGTCGAGCGCTTCACGTCGGGCAAGCATGGGAGCAACTGGCAACAGTGCTGCCGGGCGATCTGCGCGCAGTCCTGGAGCGCATGCGCGAAGGCGACTTTCGCGTGCGGCTCGAGCATCGGCACCTCGACGACAGCGTGAACCGGCTCACCCTCGGCGTGCTGGTTGCTGCACTTGTGCTCGCTGCAGCTTCGCTATGGACGAGTCCGGCCCCGCCCCGCGCCGGCGGGCATTCCCTGCTGGGAGCCGTGTTCCTCGGCATCGCCGCACTGCTCGGAATCCGGTTGTGGCGTCTCTCGCGCCGCGCCTTGCGCGACCGCTCGGATTGACCTGCCCGTCGACTCGAATGCGCAGCCGGCGCGCTGCGAAGGGACCCTGGTTCGTATCGCCGCGTTGCCGCATCTGCGGTCGATTGCGCGCGTGGATGACGGCGCGGTGGTCGTGCCTTCCACGGAGAACCAGCCATGCGAGTCCGTGAACTGATGTCTGCCCCCGTCACTTCGATCCGTCCGAGTGATTCTCTTGAGCAGGCCGCCCGGCAGCTCTGGGAGCACGATTGTGGAATGCTCCCCGTCGTCGATTCCAATGGAGCGGTTGGCGCCGCCATCACCGATCGCGACATCTGCATGGGTGCCTACACGCGCGGCAAGAAACTCTCGGAGATGCGTGTTCGCGATTCCATGTCGCAGGAGATCACCGTCTGCCGCGCCGACGAGGATGTTGCGCGCGCTGCTGAGGCGATGCGAAAGAGCAAGATCCGGCGGCTTCCGGTCGTCGACGAGTTGGGCAAGCTCGTCGGAGTGATCTCGCTCAACGACATCGCCCGCGCCGCATCGAATGACGCCTCGATGGGGCGCGAACTCGTGCACACCATGGCAACTGTCTGCGCCGCGCAGGCGCGGCGAGTTGCCACCAACGTCAAGGCCGAACCCGTCTTCAGCGCAGCCCACAAGTCCTGAGATCCTTCCATGTTCGACGACAGACGTAGCGGCAGGTTCGTTCTCGTGCTCGCGGCCGGCAGTGGCGCCCGGCTCGTGTCATTGACCACGACGCACAGCGGGCAACGTGTGCCTAAGCAGTACTGCTCGCTGTTTGGCGGCAGGTCGTTGCTTGGCGACGCAGTTGCCCGCGCCGAGTTGCTGGCTGCGCGCGAGAACGTCGTCGTCGTCGTTGCGCGTGAGCACGCGAGGTGGTGGGAGCGAGAGTTCGAAGGCTCCATCGTCCGCGTCGTGGTGCAGCCGCAAGATCGCGGGACCGCTGCAGGGATCTTGCTCGGCCTTCGCGCAATCGAAAGCGTCGATCCGACAGCGCACGTGACGCTGCTGCCTTCGGACTGTTTTGTCGCCAACGAAGGCACGCTTGCAGCATCGCTGCTTGCGGCACAGGTGGCCTCGACTTCGGGTCGGCCACTGCTCGTTGGCATGACCGCCGATTCTCCCGACCCGGAGTACGGCTACATCGTCCCTGTCGGCCTCATGGGATCACGCGCCGGGGTCAGCGCGTTCGTCGAGAAACCGGTCAGTGAGATGGCCGCACAGTTGCTTCGCCGCGGTGCGGTGTGGAACAGCATGATGCTCGCGTCGCCGCTACAAGCTCTGCTGCAGCTGTTCGAACGTCGACTGCCGGCGATGCTGGCGGCGTTCCGGTGGGCGCGTCCTGAAGAGGGGCCGGCGCGCGCAGCTGCGCTTTATGCGACCCTCGAGGCTGGCGATTTTTCGCGCGACGTGCTCCAGGGCTCCGAAGCATCGCTCGACCTTCGCATCGTGCCGCCATGCGGCTGGACAGATCTCGGCACACCGGCCCGAGTCAAGGCGTGCGTCAGCCGACATCGCGGTCGCTACGCACCCGCACCAACGCATTGCCCGCCAGTCTTTGATCTCGCGGCCGCAGTCCAGGCCGCACCTGCCCTTGCGTGAGGACGCCATGATCCAGAGCGAGCGAGAGTCACAGTTTCGCAAGAAGCGGGAAGCGATGGTTCGCCGACAGATCGCTGCCCGAGGCGTGACGTCGCCGCGCGTGCTGGCTGCGATGCGAACGGTGGAGCGCGAAGGCTATGTGCCGTCCTACCTCGGTGAGTTCGCCTACGATGACACGGCGTTGCCGATCGAGGAGGAGCAGACCATCTCGCAGCCCTACATCGTCGCGTTCATGCTGCAGGCGCTCGAACTGGACACGAAACAGCGCGTGCTCGAGGTCGGAACGGTTTCTGGCTACGCGGCGGCTGCGCTCGCCGAGATTGCACGAGAGGTCTACACGATCGAGCGGCATGAGCGGCTGGCGAAGACGGCGGCGGACCGGCTGCGACGCGACGGTTATGACAACGTCAGCGTCCGGCATGGCGACGGCACCCTTGGCTGGCCCGAGGCTGCTCCCTTTGACGCGATCGTCGTTGCCGCCGGCGGCCCGGAAGTGCCGGAGTCGCTGCGTCGGCAGCTGGCGATCGGCGGCCGACTCGTGATGCCGATCGGCGAGCGGGTCGGCATGCAAGAACTCGTGCGGATCCGGCGCGTGTCCGAGGACGAGTTCACGACCGAGCGGCTGGCTGATGTTCGCTTCGTGCCGTTGGTTGGCGAGGCGGGCTTTACCGTCGACTCGAGTTGCCAAACCGTCGCCGCGGTCGCGCCGGCCAAATCGCTGCTGGTGGGCGAGTGCGCCGAGCCCTTCAGCGACATCGATGACGCAGACCTCGGGCCACTTTGCTCACGCATAGCCGCCGCGCGCGTCGTGCTGATCGGCGAGGCGACCCACGGCACTTCTGAGTTCTATCGAATGCGCGCGCGCATCACGCAGCGACTCGTCGAGCGACATGGATTCAACATCGTCGCGTGTGAGGCGGATTGGCCCGACGCGGCGCGCATCGACCATTATGTCCGCGATCGCGACGTGCCACGCGGTGAGTGGCAGGCGTTTGCGAGGTTTCCGGTCTGGATGTGGCGCAATCGGGAGACGCGCGACTTCGTCGACTGGATGCGCGCCCACAACATGGATCGTCCCCGCGAACTCCGCGCGAGGTTTGCGGGCCTCGATGTCTACGGCATGTCGAACTCGATGGACGCGGCGCTCACGTTCCTCGACAAGCACGCCCCTGACTTGGCGCAAAAAGCGCGCGAACGCTATGCGTGCCTAACGCCATGGCAGTCTGACCCGGCGGCCTACGGACGCGCCGCCGTGGACGGCACCTGGCGCAGTTGCGAATCCGACGTCGCGGCGGTGCTGCACGAGTTGCTCGCGCAACGCCTGCAGCGGATGCAAGCCGAAGACGAAGCGTGGTTCGATGCGTTGCAGGATGCGCACGTCGTCAAGGATGCGGAGGCCTACTACCGGGCCATGTGGTGGAGCAGCGTCGAGTCTTGGAATCTGCGCGATGCCCACATGACCGATTGCCTCGGACGGTTGCTCGACTACCACGGTGCGTCGAGCAAGGCGGTGGTGTGGGCGCACAACTCACACGTCGGCGACGCGGCTGCGACTTCGATGTCTGCGCGCGGCGAATGGAACATCGGACAACTGTGCCGCGACCGGTTTGGTGACCAGAGTGTACGCATCGGATTTGGCACGGACCGTGGCGTCGTCGCCGCGGCTTCGTCGTGGGGCGGAGTGATGGAGCGCAAGCCGCTGCGACCGTCCTGCGCCGCGAGCTTCGAGCGCGTCTGCCACGATGCGGCGATCCCCGCGTTCGTGCTGTCGTTCCGCGAGCCGCGGCGAAAGGCCCTGCCGCAGGAATTCTCGCGTGAGATGCTGCAGCGCGCGGTCGGCGTGATCTATCGGCCTGAGACCGAAATGCAGAGCCACTACTTGCACGCCGCAGTCGCGCGCCAGTTCGACGAATACATCTGGATCGACGTCACATCGGCGGTCGAGCCGATCCAAGCCTGCGAGCTCGCCGGCATGCCCGACACCTACCCGTTTGGCCTGTAGCTGAGAGCGCAGAAGTGGTTGCACATCACCTCGGTCGCCGCGAGAGACCGCGAGGCGGAGCGTGCGACCTTCGGTGGTCGCATCTGCGGACATGGGCCTTGAAACGAGGGTGGTCAGCGGTTCGTTTCACTCCTACCAATGGAAGCAAAGGACTTCGCACTCGAACGCATGCGCGCTTGCTCCGAGTTCGCGCACAGCGCCCGACACGAATTGATGACGCCGATCAGCGCGCTCACCATGCTGTTGTCGGCGGACGGACTCAGCCACGATTCCGGGGAGTCGAGCTTGCAGGAGCAGTCGTTGGCTGCGCTGCAGCGCATCACGCGCCTCGTGCGGTCGTGCGTGGACTACGTCGACTCGGACTTGCCGTTGCCCTCGCTGGCCACAGTGGACTGCAACGAGTTGATTGCGGAGGCGGAGGCACTGGTGCGCCAGGGATCGGACGCGAAGTTCGCCCGTGCAACCATCGAAGTGCGAGGCAACCTGCCGCGGTTGAAGGGGCATGCGCCGTCTCTGTGCCGCGTATTCGCCGCCTTGCTGGACAATGGCATTCGCTACTCACAAGAGGCAACTGCGCAAGTCTTGGTAGCAGCCGCAGTGGACGGCGATGGCTGGCGCATCGAGTTTGCCGACAACGGCATCGGGGTGGAAGAGAGCAAGCTCGAAGCAGTGTTCTCGCCGTTTCAGCGTCAGCACGCCTATGACGCCATCCCAGGCATCGGCCTGTCGCTTGCCACCGCACGACGCATTGCGCGTCGTCATGGCGGCGATCTCGGTTTGCGCAATCGCGCCGGTTCGGGCGTGATCGCGTGGGTGCGATTGCCCCGAATCTGACGTGGGCCGCAAGATCGCTGCAGTCCTACTTGGCCCTAGAGGCAGCACTCCGGCCGATGTCGCCGCAGTCACCGGCGCGATCGCATGCGGGGATGAGTCGCCACATCCTGTTGTTGACCGATTTCTCAGCCGACGCCGGGCGGGCGTTTCTGCCCGTGGCGCAGCTTGCAGACCTGCTCGGCGCGCGCATCACGTTGCTGCACGTCATCGAGACCTCGATGGCGCGGCAAGCAGGCCTGTTGATCGCGCCGCTCGAGGCTGATCCTTCAGGCACCCTTGCGGAACGAGAGCGAGAAAACGATGCGAATCGGCTCCTCGGTGACCTCGCCTCGCGGTTCTCACGCGAGTGCGTCGTGACGCCGACCCTCATGCACGGTCCTGACGTTGCGGGCGCCGCCGCGGCCTTTGCCGAGGCGCACCACGTCGACATGATCGCGATGGCGAGTCATGGGCGCACTGGCCTGCGGCGACTGATGATGGGAAGCGTTGCTGAGGCAATGCTTCGACGCTCCAGCGTTCCGGTGCTGGTCTTCCCGGCTGGTCGAGCACAACCGCATCGGTTGCGCGAGGCAAGGTCCGGCGTCGCGACCAAGGGCGTCGGCGCCTGTTGAGCTTCTGCGCGCCCCGGTCAGGCTCCGGCGAGGCCACAAGGTTGGATTGCGTCACACAACTTCTGCGCAAGTTGTTCCGTGGAGAATGGCTTCTCCAGGGAGAGGTCCTCGGGGAGGAGCTTGTCTTGAGCCAGTAGATGCTCGCGGGAATGCGCCGACATGAACACGACTCGCAGTGCTGGGTTGCTCATGCGCAGTCGGCGAGCGAGTTCAGGCCCGCAGATGCCAGGCAGCACGACGTCGGTGAGCAATACATCAAACCTGGCGCCCTTGCCGATCATGTCGATCGCTTGCGCCCCGTCCGGGGCAACGATGGCCTTGTAGTCAAGGCTCTCGATCGCGCGTTGCAGCGATATCCGCACGATTGCCTCGTCCTCGACGAGCAGGATGGTCTCGCCGTGGCCGCGCACAAGTGGAGGGCCGTCCCGATTCGTGGCCGCCGCCTTGGCTTCCCGCTCCTTGCAGCTACGCGGCAAGTTGATCCGAATGCAGGTGCCGAGTCCCAAGGCAGAATCGACGGTGATCAGGCCGTGCATGCGGGACACGATGCCGAGCACCGTCGCGAGGCCGAGGCCGGTGCCCTGACCTGGCGGCTTCGTCGTAAAGAAGGGCTCGAAGATCCGTTGCTGCGTCTTTGCGCTCATGCCGCAGCCAGTGTCCTCGACTTCGATCGTCACGTGGCCCGCCGAGGCCAACGCAGCCGGTGCCGCGTCTTCGCTGACACGGATCGACAACACGCCGCCGTTGGGCATGGCGT